>NZ_JBGFCE010000001.1:0-547844 GCF_041205415.1 Falsihalocynthiibacter sp. BN13B15 | reverse complement strand
AAGTCGACGCCAATCATTGTAACTTCGTTCATGGATGTCTCCTCCGATTTGGTGCTTTCAATATCACCACTATGGCACACTTTGATGCCGGTTCCGGGGTGAGGCATCCACACCATCAGTGGCCTGGAACAGCCCGATCCTCGACCGATGCTGGTCTTTCTGAGATTGATATGGCGTTCTTGATCCGCTGACCGGCAGGCGAATGCAAAGCAATCGCTGAGAGGTTGACCAAGACCGTTGCGCTTGAGGCTGGCATGCTTAGACCGCCGAACTGTACGCTTGGCACGCAGATGCTCCAGCAGCTCCTTCTTGAGGACGCCACGTGCTTGTATGTATAGGCTTTTGTATATCGTCTCGTGTGACACTTGTCTCTGCGCCTCTCCCGGAAACGCACGTTTGAGCCAACCCGCAATCTGCTCGGGCGACCATTTACGTCGTAGCTTTGCTGATACTGCGCGGCTCAAAGATGGATGACAAGCCAGCTTACATGTCTTGGGGCGCAAAGCGCGATCCCATGTTGCTTGGTCTGAAGCCACCGCCCGATATCCAGCAGGCCCACCATTGCGCCTAACCTCGCGGCTGATGGTCGACGGGGAGCGCCCTAATTGGTGCGCTATCATGCGTAGTGAACATTTGATGCTCAGCCCACGCGATATTTCCTCCCGCTCAAAAAGGTTCAAAGCACGGGTGCTACGCTTGCGATCTGGTGGGCGGATGCCACCCGTCGGCGAAATCACCGAAAAGACCGACGAGGAGGGCCTATCAAACACGCGCCCAATCGACCTCATGGACTCCCCACGCTGCCATCCACTGCCGACAGGCGATGCTTGCATCGCTGAGAGGGATCCCAAATCTCCGTGCGCTGCTTAGACGAATAGTAAATTCTGCGACGATACTTCATGTTCAACACTCCATCTCTTCCAAAAGATTAAAGTGTTGCGTCCACCGGTTGAAACCACCGCGGAAACCGGACTTTCGCTGCACACGCAAACTAATTTAGGCAACTTGAAGAAAGCGGACACTCGGGGCTGTGACCCAGTTTTTTCAATGTGCAAACGCAGCGAAAGTCAGCAAGGAGCCCATAGCAACCGTTACTTCTTTGCTTTTTCCTCGCATGCGAAGGCTTGCGACACGATACCCCGCTTTTCATTTGTGTATTTCTGCAAAGAATCTAAAATGAACGGAATTCAGGGAGGCCTTTGTGAAAATCCTAATCTTAGTCTCAATTCTGGCCGCAATTGGTTTTGCTGCCAATGCCGAAGAACAACGCATCGAAATCAATAACGTCTACCCGCTTTCTCAAGAGAATTTTGACCTTGGCGATCATATCTTTCACCTTACGGACAACAAGGGCGGTTTTGAAGTTATTGAAGGTCCTTTGGAAGACGGAGTCACCCGATGCGTTGGTTCAGGCTTCGGATACCAAGATGGAACCAACTCTATAACTGGGATATGCGTTTTCGGTGAGGGTGAAGACACGTTCATAATGCGTTGGAAGGCTGGAGAGAAAGGCGCGGCAAACAACTGGGAAATTGTCACTGGCACGGGGCGCTATAATGGTATGACTGGCAAGGGCATTGCCACAACGGATATTGTTTCGGCGTACCAAGCTCTGCCATTGAGGCGGACTCACATTGTTGGAGTTGTGGAAGTTCCCAACTGAAAAAACATACAATCGAAGATTGTGACGAACAGACTTGTTCGCAAGACCATCGGCTCATGGCCATTCTCTCCGAAATGCAGCAGTTTATTTCGGCAAAGCGAGCAGCGAACGGCGGCAAGGTCCGCATAGCCGCCGCTTGCCCTCCGATTTGACGTTGATTTCGTGTGCAAACGCAGCGAAAGTCGGCAACGAGCCCATATTGACAGATGCTGCAACGTGCTTGAATGGCGGCTTCCACGTTCAGTTGGCAACAGCGAGGCGACATTCAAGCACGTCACCTCGCATGATGGCTTATGCCTAACGCTTGATGCCACCAAATCGCACTCCGCTAAGATCGGCCATCTCTTTCTTCCATGTGGTGATGTCACGATGAGCGAAATCAGAAAGATTATTGTGTCCACAGGCGCGCGCCAAAACCTGCATTAACTCCACCGATGCACCGAAATAACGGGCGAGTTTTTTTGCGCCGATTTGCACATCCAGTCGGGCACGCAATTCGGGTTTCTGGGTCGCGACACCGACAGGGCAGTTGTTTGAATTACACATACGTGCTGCGATACAGCCGACCGCCTGCATGGCAGAGTTTGAAACTGCGACAGCATCCGCGCCCAAGGCCATGGCTTTGGCGAAATCCTCAGCCACGCGCAGGCCACCTGTGATGACCAAGGTCACTTCACGACCTGTCTTTGCATCCAGATGCGCACGGGCACGGGCCAATGCTGGGATTGTTGGCACTGAGATATGATCGCGGAAGATCAACGGTGCAGCACCTGTACCGCCGCCGCGACCATCCAGAATGATGTAGTCGGCACTGGCCTCCAGCGCGAAGTCGATGTCGTCCTCAATGTGGTTCGCCGACAGCTTGAACCCGATAGGAATGCCACCAGATCGTTCGCGAACTTCATCGGCGATACGTTTGAAATCTGCTGGCGTTTCAAGGTCTGGGAACGTTGAAGGGGATATCGCGGATTGTCCGGGTTCCAACCCACGCACTTCCGCAATCTTACCTTGCACCTTATCGCCGGGCAGATGCCCGCCCGTGCCGGTTTTGGCACCCTGACCACCTTTGAAATGAAAGGCTTGCACGCGCGCGACCAGATCGAGGTCCCAGCCAAACCGTGCGGAGGCCAATTCGTAGAAGTAACGCGCATTCTCGGCTTGTTCTTCAGGCAGCATACCGCCTTCACCGGAGCAAATCCCAGTTCCTGCCATCTGAGCGCCGCGCGATAACGCGATCTTCGCCTCCTCGGACAATGCGCCATAGCTCATGTCCGAAACGAATAATGGGATGTCCAATTGCAACGGTTTGGCCGCACGCGGGCCAATCGTCACGGATGTCGCCACGGGCACGTCATCCAGCAATGGTTTGCGGGCCATCTGCGCCGGTAAAATCTGAATGTCATCCCAGTGCGGAAGGTCTTTGCGTGGAACACCCATTGCACCCATTTCACCGTGGTGGCCCAGTTTGGATAGCCCGTCTTTAGCCAAGGCGTGAATTCGGGCCACGGTTGGCTCTTCTGGCGTGGGTGTCGCAGTCGGGGTGTCAGACTTCGGCTTCGGTGACGGATCACCTGCTTTTAGGTCACCAAGGCTTGCATGGGTTCCATCGCAGAATGGACCGTTCGCTGTCGCCTTGCACTGACATAGCGCTGCGCTGCCTGTGCTATCAGCAGTAAATTTTTGAGGCGTCACATCAGTGCCTGCATGCGACCCATCGCAAAACGGTTGGCTTTTCGACAATCCGCACCGACACCAATAGTAATCCTTGCCCTTTTCCAGATCGACTTTGGCGGGATGTTTGGCGGCGATGATCGGAACGGATTGGGTCATATCTTTGTCCTTATTGATGCTTTGAATTTCATAACTTGATAGGCTGTGAAGTGCCCTTGAGATCAAGGGTACCTTGTTTTGCCGCAAGGCGGTCTATTCTGTGGCCTTGGTAGCAATAATAACTAGTTTTTTGGTTTTGAAAGTTGGAAAAACAGCCCTCGAAATCTGGGCATAAACAGCAAACCAAAGAAGACTACATCTAATACCGTCTGTACGACGGGCGCAGCATAAGGGTTTCCTCCCCCGTTGAATTGTTCAAATGCAATGGGTTCACCGATCAGCGTGAGGTTCGTTAGTGCACCAATGTGATCGACGATAGACAGCGTGAAATAGACAATTGTGAGCGTCCAAACCGTAAACTCCCGCCATTTCCAAATTGCGATTGCGAGCGGCACGGCAAGGATTGCAGTAACAACGTCAAGGATCGCGGGATACATCCAACCCGGCGCATCGATGCCGTTTGCGACGCTCGTGATGAGCGGGATCGCGATGAAGCGGATTAACTGCGCTAGAATCCAGACCACGAGAGCAGTTAGGAAAATCTTGCCAGATCGACCTAAACCGATTGAAGGGTTCGTTGTCTCTTGCATGTCGTACCTCTTTGATTAGTTTTTTTGTCGCGTGTTCTGCGCAAACTATGGCGCTGGCAGCCCCGTCACATAGGTGTATGACCCACGCACCAATTGAAGTACGACGTCTAACTCGGCTTCTGTGGTGGGCGTATAGATCATGACGAAGCCCTCCCAACCGGGTCTTTGATCAGCCCAAGGGTGCGGTGTGGCCCAACCGGCGTTCACCGCGGCGCGCGCCAGTTCAGGTTCGAGTGATGCGTGCAAACTGCCGTCTGGGTGGACGTGCGCGAACTCTCGTCCGCCGACGATTGCATCAGGTTCGGCAAGGATGATATCAGTGTTCAATTGAAAGCCAACAGCGCCGGGCAAGGAAACCCGTGTTGAACCGAGTGTCACACCGGAAAGCTCTGCCACTTGTTTCAGCATCACTTCTGTTAACTCAGGGACCGCCTCCAGACCCAACTGGATATGGGGGACGCCATTGGTAGTTTCGGGGCGGGGCCCGTCACGGTTCGGGATTGACACATCCTGCGCAAAGGCAGGTGTGACGCAGGCAAAAAGGGATGCCGCAGCCAAAATGGTAAATCTTTGTGAAAATCTAATCATTCTAATTTCCTCTAATGTTTGGCCACGGCTGTGGATTTGGAAGTTACTTCGCGTGGAAGGCTTGGCTGACTGCGAAACTGTCTTCGAACCAGTTCCAAAGCACAACTTGGCCGTCACGCACTTTGGCACGTAGGGCGAAGGTGAAGTCACCAATTTCTTGGCCGGACTTCGTGGTGATCCCATTCATGTCACCAAAGATCGCGACCGTGTCGCCAGAGGCGAGAACATCGGTATTTTCCCACTTGATGGTTTGAAAGTTTTCACTAAAGACACCGAGGAAGCCAAAGATCTCTTCTTTGCCATCCCACGGACCGATCCAAGGAAGGGTCGGATCGCCAGCGTTTAACCAAACCATGTCGTCGGCCATAAGATCGGCCATCGCACCCATGTCACCGCTGCCCATTGCCCCCATAAGGGCCAAAACAGTGTCGAGGCTTGCCTGACTTTGATCATCATTTGACTGCGCTGTTGCAGCCGAGGCAAATGTTGCGCCGGTGACCGCGGCTACAGAAGCCTTCATTGCTTGTCGTCTATTCATTTTAAGTACTCCTATTGGGTTCAATTTCTAGCGGCCAGAAAGCTGCTGCAGTGCGCCTGCCCAGTCTTCGACGTGGTATGAGCGAACGATTTTTCCGCCGGCAAGTTCATGGATGTCGATCGTCATGATATCAAAGCTGCGACCTTCACCATCGACACCAAAGAAGGGTGCAACGGGTGTACCTGTCGCGCGGCTACGCACGGTTACGAAATTACCGCTTTCATGCAGATCTTGGATGGCCCAGTTCAGGTCAGGGAGAAGCTTGGCGAAGCCACCAACTTGACCCAAGAAAGCATCGCGGCTTTTGTTTTCACCGGCATAGCCGCCAACGCTTTCCCATGTGTCAGCAGTCGCTTCAACGAAGGCAGCAGTGTGGGATTCAGAACCTGGATTGCTGAGGAGTTCATAGAAAGCCTGAACCGTATCGGCATTGTCAGCGATGGCTGACGAGGCGATTGAAGAGACGGCCAATGTCGCGACCGCAAGTAGGGATTGTGACTTTTTCATGTGAATAATTCCTCTTATGAAAAGTGAAGCCCATGAAGTTGTCGGGCGCTGTTCGAATAAGCTGGACATATTTTAATTAGATCATAAGGTGCGTTTATCAATTTTAACTGTTCGGATTACTTACCTAATGATTGATCGCCTCAGACAGATGGCCATCTTTGCCAAGACAATCGACCATGGCTCATTTCGCGGCGCGGCGCGTGAGCTGCATCTTTCGCCGTCGGTAGTCAGCCATCATATTTCACAATTGGAAGAACACCTTGGAGTTGCGCTGATTTATCGCTCAACCAGAAAGCTGACGCTCACAAACGAGGGTCAAAGGCTGTTGGCTGCAACACGCAACATGTTGGACGCGGTTGAAGGCGAATTGCTGGACCTTTCTGCGACAGCTGGTGAACCCAGTGGAGAGTTGCGCATCACACTGCCCTCCGTTCTCTCCTTGTCACACATTACGGATCAGATCGCCGCGTTCTCACTGGAATATCCGCGCATCACATTGACTGTAGATTTTTCAGACACACGCCGCGCGTTGATTGACGATGGGTTTGATTTGGCAATTCGAATGGGGCCGAGTTCAAAGAACTCAGCGACCTCACGTACTTTGTTTGAAGTGCGACGTGTGCTGGTTGCGTCCAAAGACTACCTCTCGACGCGTACTGTCGGTAACGACCCCATGGCGCTAACCGATTGGGAATGGCTTGCGCTTGCACCGGTTCAAAACGTTCCTTTGAGTTTTAGGAACAAGGACGGGGAGACCATGAAGATCAAGCCCACCCCACACATGTTTACAAACGATGCCCAAGCTTTGCATCGCCTCGCCCACGCCGGAGCTGGGCTGGCTATCGTACCTGAGTTCCTTGTCGCGCCCGACATTGACAACGGCACGATGGAAATAGTGCTGCCTGAATGGGAATTACGATCAATCAGTGTCTTTGCCGAATGGCCAGCAAACGCGCCAAAACATGGGCTCATTCACCTTGCTTTAAACGTATTGAGCCAAGCAAAATCCTAATCACGGCAGCTTGTGACAATTTCAGGAAATCCCCAAACCAGACATTGGTGCAATTGCAGCGAATTCACACTTAGTCCCGCATAGCCGACCTAGGTGCATTGTGCAGCGAACGGCGGGTCTGAGCCCATTTTGCCAAATGCTGCGCACTGCGCGAACGTCTGCTTTGCATATGGTCAGCGATTTTCATTCAGTACGGTACAGCCCTGTTGGAGCGCATCAACCAACACCCGCATTCGTTTGTTCAGACGCCTGTTGGCACGATAGACGACTTGGACATTGAATGTTTCGAATTCGAAGCTCGGCAAGACAGGGACAAGATCGCCATTGTGAACCGCTGTGGACACCAAGAAGTCAGGCAAGCGGGCTAAGCCCTTGCCCTTCTGCGTCGCGTCCAGCAAAAAAGGCCCGTTATTTGAATTCAGCGCAGGCTGGAATTCGACGTATCGCTTTTTCCCGTCACACAGAAACTCCCAACGGGCACGCCGCGCGGAGCCATAATGTAGCAACGGGTGTTTGGTTAGGTCGCAGAGCTGTTGCGGCAGGCCGTTCTTGGCGGCGTAGGACGGGCTGGCAAAGAGGCCGTGACGCGTCACTGCAAGGGGATGGTTTACGTACCCGGCCATATCTCCAGAGGTCATGCGGACGCCCAGATCATAGTTCTCGCTCTCTAGATCAACGATCCGGTCGTCAAAATCGACGGTTAGATCAATCTGCGGGTGCGCCTCCATGAAAGAGAAAAGGGTGGGCTTGAGGAACGAAAGCCCGAACTCTCTTGCGATGGAGATACTGAGTGGTCCGCTTAGGCTTTGCGCGCTGTGGACAAAATCAGCCTGTAGCTCGTCGACATCCGCGACCGTGACGCTGGCGCGCTGGTAAAGCTCCTGACCCGCTCTTGTAACCACCCACGTGCGTGGCTGCCGGTCGATCAGATGCACGCCGTAGCGGTCTTCAAGTTGCCCAAGACGGCGGCTGACAGCGGACTTGGCGATACCCAATACTTCGGCCGCGCGAGCGATCCCGCCATTTTCGACGATGCTCACAAACACACGGAGGTCTTCGATCTGGCCCATTTCGACGTTCTCATTTTGTGACCCTAAGGACCACTTTTTTTCATCTATCGTAAAAATTTGCAACCGTTAGTTTGCATCTCATCAGATCAAACAAGGGAGACAGAAATGTCCATTTCCAAGTCTATACTCTCTGCAAGCGTGATGGCCCTCGCCACCGCCGGCGGAATTTCTGCGCAAGAGGTAAACTTGCAGTCCGCCGGTGCACTGGCCTTTGACACCGGCACTGTGTTGTTCGTTGGGGACAGCCAAGCGGGCCTCGTACATGCCTTTGATCTTGGCGAGGCCCTTGCGGATCAATCTGATTACCAATTGGGGCGTGCTCAAACATTTGAAGGGCGCACAATCTTTAACAACCTCGATGTTGAAATCGCAGCCTTGCTGGGTGTGAGCGCCGAGGACGTGGTGATCAATGACATGGTCGTACACAAACCGAGCAAGCAAATCTTCTTGTCCGTGCATCGTGGCCATGGTCCGGACGCCGAGGCGGTTATCGTCTCCGTCAATAATGGTGCGCTTGATATTGTTGATCTAGCCGCCGCTGACCACACCTTACAGAGCGTTGGCCCTGTTCCGACAGACGCAACGTTTGAATTTGGTCAACCGCTCAACACATTGGCAATAACGGATATCGACTACTACGACGGGGAGCTGCTGGTAGCGGGTCTATCGAACGAAGAGTTCAGCTCCAAGCTGCGCCGCATGGCATACCCGTTTGACGATGAAGTCAGCACCTCCTCGATCGAAATTTGGCACGCTGTTCATACGCAGTATGAGACCCGCGCGCCAATCATTTCTCAGACCGTGACCGAACTTGACGGTATTCCAACATTAATCGCGATTTACGCCTGCACACCGATTGTGCGCATCCCGCTGGCCGAACTGACCGATGGTGCGGAGGTGCGTGGCACGATGATCGGCGAGATGGGGTTCGGCAACACACCGATTGATATCGTTCCCTACGTGAATGGGTGGGACGGAAGCAGTAATGTGGTGGTGACGAACACCAATCGCTCGGCTGCGTCGTTGAACCTCGCCTCCGTCGCTTCGGCTGAAGAAATGCCACACGGCGAAGGTGTGCAACCTGTCTTTTCGGTTGCAGGTGTGGACCAGTTCGCACTGCCAATGAGTGGTACAATGCATCTTGATACGTTGGACGATAGTTTTGCCGTGGTCGTGCGCCGCAGCCCAGATGATGGGCGCAACATCCAACTGCACACGCTGGCCTTGCCGTTCTTCTTTGATCGTGCTGATCACATTGTCGAGATGAACTTTGAGGATGGCCCCGATCCATTTGGCTACGGCGCGGCTGGACCGCTTGAGTTTAACTGATGACATCCTTTGGCTCTTTCATGCGGCAGGCTTTGCTTGCCGCATGTATCACCCTTCCGTTGCCAACATTTGCAGCCCCAGATGCGCAGTATGACGCAACATCAGGTGCTGTAATCCTAAGGGGGCTTTCAGAGGCGGAGCAGTCAGAGGCAATGTCGACCGAGGATGCATTGCGCTTGCAAGTTGCCAACCTCAACACAGAGCTCGGGATGCCTGTCACGCTTGATGAACTGGGCGCAGACATCGTGATCATGCCTCGTTTCGCACTCCGGGCAGGGACGGAGTATATCCTAAATCTTGATCTGGCGAAAACGTCGTATGACTTGGGCATCTCTCTGCCCGAGACTGAGGTCACGATACCAAAACTCATTGGTTTTGCGCCATCTCAGGCTGTTATCCCTGCAAATACCCTACGCCTCTATGTACAGTTTTCCGAACCCATGGCGCGCGGTCAGTTGCGCGAGGCCGTCACGCTGACCCAAAGTGACGGTGACGCAGTCCCAAGTCCGTTCTTAAACCTTGAGACCGAGCTTTGGGACCCTTCACAAACCCGCGCCACCTTGCTGTTGGACCCCGGTCGCATCAAGCAAGGAGTCGGACCTAATATGCAGGCAGGCGCTCCATTGCAGTCAGGCGAAAGCTACCAGTTGATCGTGTCTGAGCGCATGCAAAGCGCGGCTGGCGCGCCGTTGGAAACAGACGTTACACTTGCCTTGCGTGTCGGGCCGTCCGAGCGCCGCGCTATTGATCCGATGAACTGGCAAATTCTAACACCGCCTGCCGGCAGCCATGCATCCCTAACAATTGCCTTTGACCGCATCATGGACAGCGGTGCTGTGCTGCGATTGCTGCGTGTGCAGGACAGCGCACGCAATGATCTGCGCGGTCACGTTTCCAGTGATGCGGGTGGTTGGGCCTTTGCCCCTACGGAAGCATGGCAAGCGGGCGAGTATTATCTGATCGTCGATCCTGAACTTGAAGACGTCTCGGGCAACACCATCGCGGCCCCTTTTGACGCGGCCTCTGGCACCATCGGGGCAACAGTTCCGGAGGCATTGATCACAATTCAGATTAGCAAAAACTAGGCGATCCTCCGGCTCCCAATTTAGCTTGAGGCTCGCCACAGCACACACCAGTCGAAGTCAAAGAAAAGAAAGAGAAATATGTTCTCCAACGTACACAAATACGGCCTTCTGACCATCAAGGCCCTGCTTACATTCGCCTTTGTCACTGCCGGCGGCGCGAAGCTTTTGGGCGCAGAGATGATGGTGCAAACCTTCGAAGCGGTCGGTGTCGGACAGTGTTTCCGCTATGTGACCGGCATCATCGAAATTGGCGGGGCCGCCCTGCTGTGGGCGCGCGGCCGTGAGGTTTTCGGTGCGGGTTTGCTACTTTGCACCATGATCGGTGCGGTGCTGTCGCACTTTTTTATCCTCGGTCCTTCAGCCGTCCCGGCGCTAGCGCTCGGGGTTCTGGCCGCCGCGGTGGTTTTCACGCATCGCGATCAGATTTCAGCCTGACGCAACAAATTCTATCGCTGCGCCATGAAAAGGGGCGCGGCCTCGAACTCAGAGGAAAGGCAAAAACTTTTGATTGTTTCAGCAAGGCCTCTGGGTCGATCAGTGGTACACCGCTAAAAAAAGCGAGGGTGTTGGCACGTGACTAGCCGAAGTCTTTGGCAACGCCCTCTTTGTTTGAACTCGCTCGCTTTTCGATAAGACACCTTGGCCTGAGCCAGAAACTCTCTTTGATCAAATCACCCTATTGGAGTCATAAGCGCTGATGTTAGACACTCCCGCCTTATAGCCTACAAACCCAGCAAGAAGGAAAATCATAATGGCCAATGTCAAAGGCAAAAATATCTCTGTCCAGTTCGACGGTAAAAAGTGCATTCATGCGCGGCGCTGCGTCCTCGGGCTTCCAGCGGTGTTTCAACCAGGCGCCAAGGGTGCCTGGATTTTTCCAGAAAATGCAAATGCCGAAGAAATTGCAAGGATCATAGACAGTTGCCCTTCCGGCGCGCTGACCTACGAACGATACGATGACGGAACTGATGAACCGATGCCTAATGTGAACACCTCCCGCATTTGGGAAAATGGTCCAAACGAGCTCCACGGAGATATTCGTATCCCCGGTGAAGAACCGCGCAAACGCGCCGTGCTGTGTCGCTGCGGGCAATCGAAGAACAAGCCATTCTGCGACAACTCCCATATTGAAGCTGGTTTTACCGGGACTGGAGTGGCCGACGCGACTGAAAACACAGATACGCTTGAAGTGCGAGATGGCCCGCTTGAGGTCAAACCGCTCAAAAACGGCCCCGTAATGGTAGTAGGGAATCTGGAGATTATTGCGGCATCTGGCCGGCGTGTCGCTACCGGACAGAGGTTTGCGCTTTGCCGGTGTGGAGCTTCCAAGAACAAGCCGTTCTGTGATGGGAGCCATGGTGAAATTGGGTTCGAGGCGGACTGATGGTGGATCTCAAAACTTCCAAAGAAGAGAGCGATACCCGAGGAAGATACATTACCGTCGTAGATGGGCTCGAAGCTGAACTTACTTTCTCGAAAATGGGGGATACTGGCGTAATTGCAGATCACACGGGTGTCCCCGAAGCGCTGGAAGGTCGAGGTGTTGGTAAGGCGTTGGTCGAGGCATTGATTGCAGACGCACGTGACAATAACTTTAAGATCATGCCGCTTAGCCCGTTTGTCAGGGGCCAATATACACGCCACCCAGAATGGGAAGATGTGATGATGTGACGCCTGCGGATTTCATCCGTGAATTCTGGCTTGCTGCGCAAAAGTCGGTCCAGCCGGAAAAAGCAGCTTGCGGACATTGGAGTGACGGCAGCGAAGGTCTCTTTTGTCCGCATAGCCGCCGCTCGCCCTCCGATTTGACGTTGATTTCGTGTGCAAACGCAGCGAAAGTCGGCAAAGAGCCCATTGTGCCTGTTTCTGCGGCCAGCCCCAATGTCAGCTTTCCTAGGTTGGAAAAGTAATAAGCGCGCACTATTCGATCTCGAAGGACGCCTTCATGTGTGGGTGGTATACACAGAAATAATACGTTTCCATTTCAACGTTTACGATGATCTCGTTGCTTTCGTCCTGAGCAATCTCACCAGTATCCCATCCAGCCTTATCGCCTGTCGCGGTATGTGGGGCCAAATCATTGTTGGTCCAACGAATTACATCCCCAATGAGCGGTGTTACGCTTCTAGACCAAAGAACATTTCAACATCAATCAATAATGGCGCGCCAGATATCTGTATTTCGTGCGGAGAAAGCGCCGAAATGTCCGATTTTTTTCAGAGAGAAGTCACTCGGCGCGAATACTTGATCAATGACATCAGCCTTTGGGTAAAGCTCTTTCAGTCGATTCACTGTGCGCGGTGGGATCAATTGATCATCTGTAAATGCGACCGTTTTCAAAGGACATTGAAGACGGGACGGATTCAACAATGACAACCAAGGGATTGCTGAATCATTCCGGAAGAATGTTCTGGTCAAACACCATCTGCGCCACTGCCAGTATACGCCAGCAGGTAAGTCAGCGCCCAGTCCAATCCGCCTGCCGGGCAGGTATCCGGAAAAAACCGTTGCGAGAGGGCCAATAACGAACCAGAAAAGCATTGCAAGAGGCATATAGCTCAACGGATGCTCCCGCCAATTGACTGGCCCGCTCGCTACGGCAATGAACCTATCAATCTTGCTAGCGTCTTCGTGAAAACCGGTCATAAAGCCGCCAAAAGAGTGCCCAATAACCCAAAGTGGCACGCCCCGCTGATCGGCTTGTCTTATTGCAAACGTGAGAGCGGCGGCCTGATCGAGCGTTCCCCAGTCGGCCATCGTCGCATCTGAGTCTCGCATTGGTTTTTGAGAAGACGCCCCAAAATCACGGTAATCGTAAGTCAGACTAGCGATACCTTCTGCTTCTGCCAGCCAATTGGCAAATTTGGCATAGAAGGTCTGCGGGACACCAACTGCCCCGTGGATCAATACGAACGCGCGCAGTTGATCGCTGGGCACCCGCGACGTACCGACTAGGTTCGCGCCATCGGCAGAGAGGGAGACCGTTTCACTTCGGGTAATGCTTTTATCTTGCATAACACAAGCCCTTCACTAGACTATATGGTCCAGTTTAATATCGACGCTAGACCATTTAGTCTAGACCAAAACGTCTAATTCGTGCGGAGTCCGTAACTTGAGCCAACGAAAAGCTTCAAAAACCACCTCTCGTGATCGATTGGTCACTGCCGCAAACGTGGTATTTATGGAACGTGGATACCACGGAGCCACGATAGCTGATATTCTGGACGCAAGTGGTGTCCCAAAAGGATCGCTTTACCACCACTTTCCCAACGGAAAAGCCGACATAGGACTAGCCGCCGCGCAAGATGCCGGAAAACAAATGGCTTCCCTTATCGATGCAACATTTGAAGCATCGCAAACTTGGCATGCCGCAATTGATTTGTTTTGCGAGCGTCTCGCCACCTTGTTTGAGCGGACAGATCAGGGCAGCAGATGTCCTGTGGCCAGCATACTCCTTGACGGGCACCAACCGCCTTCTTCGCGCGAAGAGGCAAATATAATCTACAATAATTGGATCGATGTGACAGCTTCGAATCTTGAACGTCTTGATGCACCTAACCCGCGTGAAACCGCTGAAAAGTTATTAGTGCTCTTGCAGGGCTCATGGGTCATCGCAAGAGCAAGTGGGTCTGGTGACAAATTGCGTGACTTGCCCAAACTTGTTTTGGGAAAAATATAGGAAGCGCTTGGTGCCCGGCAAGCCCCTAGATACTCAACCCATCAGTCAAGCCAATTCGGTCGACAGTAGGCATTCGTACACATCCCAGCATTCGGTATTTTGGGCTGATTTTGTTGAAAAACTCTTCCTTGATCTAGCGGTCAGTCACTGATTCAATTCGTGTATTGAACGGGAGGTTTGGCGATGATGGGACCCATGCAGGAAGAGCAAGCGGCGCTGTTTTACGAGTTCTCGCTCGAGGATCATGTCCCGCAAGATCACTTGCTGCGGTCCATTGACCGGTTCGTCGACTTAAGCAGCAGCCGTGGTCATTTAGCTGATTTCTAAAGCCACACTGGCCGCCCATCCATCGATCCAGAGTTGCTGATCCGGATGCTGTTGGTGGGATACTGCTTCGGCATTCGCTCTGAACGCCGCCTTTGTGAAGAAGTGCGCCTGAACCTGGCGTATCGGTGGTTCTGCCGTCTCGATCTGACCGGCAGCATTCCGGATCATTCGACCTTTTCCAAGAACCGCCACGGTCGTTTCCGCGAGAGCGGTTTACTACGGCACGTGTTCGAGACGACTGTCGCGCGCTGCATGCAAGAGGGGCTGGTCGGGGGTCAGGGATTTGCTGTTGATGCTAGCTTAATCTCAGCTGATGTTCAGAAGCAGAACTCCAGCAATCCTGACGATTGGGCGGCCCGCAAAACTGACCCCAATGATGCGCCGCGCGCAGTGCGCGAGTATCTCGACACCCTGAATGACGAGGCCCTTGGCGCAGCCAGTGATGTCATGCCCAAGTTTACCGCCCACGCGGACCCGGCCAGCCAGTGGACTGCGGCGCGCAAGGGGCCTGCTTTCTTTGCCTATTCAGACAATTACCTCATCGATACAGATCACGGGATCATCGTGGATGTGGATGCTTCTCGATCAATCCGGCAGGCGGAAGTGGGCGCAATGCGCAAGATGATTGACCGCACCGAAGACCGCTTTGGCCTTAAGCCCGATTGGGTGGCCGCAGACACGGCATACGGGTCTGCTGATAATCTTGTCTGGCTCACGTTGAAGCGGCAAATACTCCCCTTCATCCCTGTATTTGATAACTCCAAACGGAAGGATGGTACGTGGTCACGATCGGACTTCACCTGGGACGAAGACAACGACCTATACATCTGCCCGGAAGGCAAAGAGCTTCGCCAAACCCGACGGAATTATTCCGACGCCAACAGGCTCACACCCAAGGCTGGCCGTCGCCAATATCGCAGCCTGAAGCTGGAGTGTCAGGCATGTCCATCGAAGTCCAAATGCTGCCCAAATACTGCGACGCGCAGCATCACCCGTGAGAAATACGAAATTGTCAGAGACTTCGCCCGTCAATGCACAGCATTCGAGTTCAACGCGACGGCCCAGAAACGCCGAAAGAAGGTCGAGATGCTGTTCGCACATCTCAAACGCATCCTCGGCTTGGGCAGGCTCCGATTACGAGGACCATGTGGTGTCCAAGACGAATTTACCCTCGCCGCCACCGCCCAGAACCTCCGGAAGTTAGCAAAACTCAAGCCGTTGGTTCCCACAACAGGTTAACAAGTGGGGCGAGCATCGGACATCCAAGACAATCAATGCAGTAGCTCGCTCCAACGCTCCTAAAACAACGAGTTTTTCAACAAAATCGGCCCTTCCTACGCCTTCGCTGCGCGATCTACGAATGACAGCTCCCAGAAACAGCGCATTTCGGTGCGTCGTGCACGAACTGGTAAGGTGCGGGACTCTTCAGTCATTCGCCTATTTCTTTTCAAGGTCCGGTTTCGAGTGTCATAGTGTCTTGGTAGATTGATGAGCAAAGTCGCGATATTTGGATACGAGCTTCTTTCCGATTTGTCCCACACCATAGTGGGTCTCTTCGAGACGACTACAGGGATGGATACGTGCGTGGTTTCCTGTCGAGATGACTTCATCAGCGGTAGACAGTTCGTCGGGTAATATCTTGCGTTCTACGATGGATAGGCCCATGTCACTTAGCAGGCCCAATGCGCGGGCGCGCGTAATTCCTGGCAGCAACATATCATTGGGAACCGGAGTATGGATTTCATTGTCCATGACCAACAACAAGTTCTGCATTGTGAACTCAGCAACATCGCCTCGGGCATCCAGCATAACTGCATTGTCGAAGCCACGTTTCCGAGCCTCTCCCCATGCGCGCGTAAGCTGTGGGTAAAGGCAGGATGCCTTTGCTGTCGTGGGCGCTGTTTCGGGAAGAGGTTTTCGAAGAGGCGAAATACAAGCGCTGAAACCCTGCGAAACATCAGGCATCGGCATGACCTGAATAACCAGCGCGAAGCGGGTTGAGGTTGGATCAATCGGCCCCAAGCCGTCTTCGATCCAAAACATCGGCCGGATATACAATGCTGCATCAGATGCAAATTTCTTGGCACCGTCTCTCGCAAGTGCCTCAATGGCCTCGGCATCGCAGGTCGGGATCATGCCCATAATCTCAGCAGAACGGACCACGCGTTGGCAGTGGAGGGCCAGATCGGGAAAGACGCCGTCATAGCGACGCGCACCGTCAAATACTGTATTGCCGAGCCACGCGGCATTGGTCGTCGCAAACATGAGCGGTGTCGCTCCGGCAAACCAATCATTATTAATGTACGTCCAAGTGTCCAACATGATGAAGTCCTTACCTTAGAAGCTTGAGCGATCCAGTTAACGAACGGACCCACTTTGATGGGCCACACAAACCGATCCCATCAAGTTTTTCTGTCATCAAGCGGCGCTCTGGGAAGACGCTCTCGTATTCTTCAAAGGAATGAAGGGACCGAGCAAATGCAGGGAATGCAACAACGGAATGATCGGTGCTTGGTGCATGTGCCTTTTCTAAAAGAGACGCGAGAGCTGCAGCATCAGCCTGCAATATTGGCACAGGCCGATCAGCGCTGTTGAATATAGTAACCCCGTTTGAATCCGTCATTCTGACGTTGCCCGCGCCGTGATGACGTGCGCCCAGGCCGATTGCGATAGTCGCAACGGTGTTTGCGAGCAGTCCTGACGCAAGCTGAGGATCGACGATAATCGCAAATCTCAGATCGCCGGTCCCGCGTAGCGGCACAATGTCGTCATTAGCAGTCATAGCTGGACCTCTTGCACGCCAACGACCGTCAGCGCCAATGTACAAAGCGTTGCCTCTGTCGTTCTCAACGGGGCGATGTCGGACAACTCATCGCGCGGAGCGGGCAAGACCCGCAATTCACCCGTCGCCCCATAGACGTCACCTACCAGTTTTTCTGATACGTCCTGTCTGACCAGCCGATGCGACCCCGCATCTGGTCCCCCAATCAATGTTGGGTGCCCCACTAGACCAAGCGTAGGAGTGGCAAGGAAACCGATGGGTTCGCTGATCTCGCCTGTCAACCGCAACTCTGCTTCGGCTAGCCGTCTGTCTTTCACGGCCACCGTTGCTCCCAAGCGGGTATCTTTCTGAATTTTACCCGCTGCAGGATGATCAAGATCATAGGACCTTGCGATCCGGACGGAGGCCATCTTCTTGGGCCAGCCCTGCAATAACCCCCTCACCATCGAGATATCTTGCGTCACGTAGATGAACGGACAGAACAGACGTTTTTGTCCCTCGTGTTCAGCCTCCAAGAGATAAAAGAATTCGTCATAGAGCGCGTAGGCTGGATCAAGCAACTCAGAGCCATCCGTCGTCGCCTGCCACTCACAGAAATGGCCGAATGCGCGGCCAGTCGGTTTACCAAAGCCCTCTGGCAAAAACCGTGCGCTGGCCTCTTTGTCGACATCGACAACAAAGCTCATGACGCGACCTGCATAATGCCACGGCGGTGCTGTAACGAGTGAGGACTTTCCGGTGTCGCTATAAGGGGGAGTGAAGCCAGTAAACATGATGATCTCCTTTTCGAGGTAAATAATCACATTTATGACGGTCATAATTCATTGATAATTCCGAAAAATTCTCCAATATGGGCAGAATCAATCTATGATATCCACGATTAAGAAAGAAACTACCATTTTGGAAGACGTAACCTCTGATAACATTGGCGGCTTGGACGACGCGGACCGCCGCATCCTTCAGGCGCTTCAAAAGGATGGTCGCCTGAGCAACGCGGAACTAGCTGTACAAACAGGCATGTCCACATCACCTTGCTGGCGACGAACCCGACGCCTTGAAGAACAAGGGCTCATCATGGGCTACCGTGCAATGCTGGATCGCAAACAATTAGGTATGGGCGTTCTCGTATTTGTTTCCGTCCAGATCGACACACATTCAGAAGAAGAAGCCGGTGCGTTCGAGCGCGCGATTGCGACCCTTCCAAAGATTGTGTCCTGTCATTCGGTGGGGGGTGGCGCTGATTTTTTGCTGCAAGTTGTGTGCCGAGACTTGGACGATTATGCAGAGTTTTCCATGAATCGCCTAAGGCGTTTGCCTGGCATCAAGGCAATGACCAGCAGCTTTGCGCTGAAAGAAATCAAGCCCGATAATGGTTGGCCGATTTAAAAAACGTAATGCAGCTGTGCTACAAGAATATTTGGCAGTGGTTGATCCATTAATGGAATTCGACGACGCAAAACTGATCGCGCCCTGTGAAATCACAGAAACCCTATCCAGGTCCGAGATACCGCCCTCTGTGTCCGACATCGCTTATACGAGCCCCGAATTCGCGAAAGCAGACTTTTATACTACCCGCAGCATCGGTCAAAGTGGGCTCGTAGCCGTCATCCGCTGCAAAATGCACCAATGTCCGCTAAAGGCGGCTGTGCTAAGACGGCAGCATAATCTCTAGCTAAGCCCGTGCTATTCCCCAATAATCCCTAATATCCAAAATCCCGAAATTGAACAAACGAAGTACAACCACTACCCATTCTCTACCCACCGACGCCATAAATCATTGAAAAGTAATTGAACTTATAGGGAAATCAATTACTCCCTATTATTGTTCTAGAGCGATAGATTGACCAAATGCAGCTTCAGAGTCAAAGGCTGCTTTCCCAATCCATTTATTGACCCTAGGTAACGTTGAGATGACAAGAAGGACTTGACCAAAGTTTAAGCAAAAGGCATTCCAATACCATGCTTATTTACAAAGTTTTTCAAGAGTCCGAATGGGCTGATTTGGTGCAAAACGGGGAAACCGAGGGCGCACCTGTGGATCTAGCGGATGGGTATATCCATTTTTCCACCGCAGAACAGTTGCGCGAAACAGTCGCGAAACATTTCGCAGGAAGCCCGACGCTTGTCCTTGTCACAATAGACGCGGATACGCTTGGAGAGGCCTTGAAATGGGAAGTCTCGCGGGGTGGAAAAGAGTTCCCGCACTTGTATCGCAAATTAAAACGCAGCGACGCGGTGGCGCACGCCCTCTTGCCAATGGGGGAGAATGGTCATGTCTTTCCCGATGATATTCCATGAGTTTTCTTGAGAAATACGGGCTGAAAGCGCTACACGCGTGCTCCCCAGAAGTAGCGCATAGCCTTTCGATTAAGGCCTTGAATGCGGGTCTTGTCCCGATGCCCGGCGGTCCGGTTGGAGGCGACAGATTGGCGACCAATCTCTGTGGTATTGACCTGCTCAACCCCATTGGGTTGGCGGCGGGCTATGACAAAAATGCCGAGGCCATTGTGCCCCTGACGCAGGCAGGTTTTGGCTTTATAGAAGTTGGGGCTGCGACACCTCATGCCCAACCTGGAAATCCCAAACCACGCCTTTTCCGCCTGACCGAAGATCGCGCCGTCATCAATCGGTTTGGTTTCAACAATCAGGGCGCGGATGCGATTGCGGCACGTCTTGCCACCGCAAAACCTCGCGTGCCTGTGGGCCTCAATTTGGGCGCAAACAAAGACAGCAACGATCGTGCAAATGATTTCGCCCGCGTAATGCGCGTTTGTGGTCCCCACGTGGCCTTCGCAACCGTCAATGTGTCGTCGCCCAATACCGAAAAACTGCGAGACTTACAGGGGGCAGATGCGCTGCGCGGCCTCCTACAGGGTGTCCTCGACGTCCGCGCTGAAGTCGCGCCCAATACACGCGTTTTCCTCAAAATTGCGCCCGACTTGAATGTTGAGGAGCTTACCCAAATAGCCGAAGTCGCAATCGAAGTAGGCATTGATGCCATCATCGCGACCAATACTACCCTTGATCGTGATGACCTAAAAAGCAGCCACAGGGACGAAATGGGGGGGCTTTCTGGAGCGCCGCTTTTTGAAAAAAGCACCCGCGTCCTCGCGCAACTGTCAAAAATCACCGATGGAAATCTTCCGCTCATTGGCGTCGGCGGGATTTCCAATGCCGCAGAGGCCTATGCCAAAATTCGGGCCGGTGCTACAGCGGTACAGCTTTATTCTGCCCTTGTTTATCAAGGGATGTCCTTGGTGCGCGACATCGCCCAAGGGCTTGAAGCCCATCTTGAGGCCGACGGGTTTAGCCATGTTTCGCAAGCCGTAGGCACCGCAAGGGACGCGTGGCTTTAGGCAGGGTTCGCGTCACGTTCAAGCGATGGATAGCGTGCGCCAAGCGTAATGGCGCGCGCAACGAAGGAAATTAACAGGGCTATCCACAACCCATGATTTCCGTACGCAGGCACCAAAACCAGCACCGCTCCGCCATAGACCAGTAAGCTTAAAAACATCATATTTCGCATATCGCGGCTGCGCGTCGCGCCTATAAAAATGCCATCCAGTATCCACGACCACATCCCGATGAGCGGTGCGGCGATCATATATCCAAGGTAAATTCGCGCCTCGGCGCGGACGGGTTCGGACTTGGCCATAAGATCGATGATGTCTTTGCCAAACAACGCAAAAACAACCGTCAAACCGATGCAAACAATGAGCGACCAAAACGTACAGAGCAGCGCGCTTTGGCGCAGATCAAAGCGGGATTTCGACCCCAAGGATTGCGCCACGAGGGCCTCCACCGCGAAGGCAAATCCGTCGAGCGCATAGGCCGTAATCATCAGGAACTGCATGAGGATTTGGTTTGCCGCCAAGGGCACGTCGCCAAAATCCGCACCAAAGAAAAGAAACGATACGAAAATCACCTGAAGCATCACAGAGCGCAGCATAATATCGCTATTGACCAAAAGCATGCGTTGTAACCGAATACGGTCAAAAACCTGCCCCCAATTTCGCCAATCGGGCGCGTAAAAAGTTGCACGACAGAACCACAGCGCAAGGGCAAAACCACCCCATTCCGCAATGACGGTCGCGATGGCGACGCCGTTCACACCCCAGTCGAAATGGAGCACAAAGAGAAAGTCGAGGCCGACATTGACGCCGTTCATCAATAACTGGATTGCCAAAACCGCGCGGGTGCGTTCCGCCGCGATAAGCCACCCTGTCAGGCCATAAATCCCAATCATTGCCGGTGCCGAATAGACGCGAATTCCCATGTAGGAGCGCGCAAGGCCTTCAACTTCGGGCGACGCGGGCGAAACGAAGAAGGCCCCCGCAAACAGGGGTACTTGCAGCAGGAAAATCCCCAAACCGGCGGTCAACCCAACAAGCAGTGCACGCGTCAAAATGGCGGCCAGTTCCGGCTGGTCATTTGCGCCCAAAGCCTGTCCCGCAAGGCCTGTCGTTCCCATGCGCAAGAACCCAAAAATCCAGTAGATCGCCGTCAGGATAATCGCCCCGATGCCCACCGCACCAATCGGCGCCGCGAGGCCAAGTTGACCGACAACTCCAGTATCCACGATCCCTAGAAAGGGGACCGTGGCATTGGAAATAACGATAGGGAGGGCAATTTTTAGAACGCGCCGGTGCGTGACTTTACGTGTCAAATTAATCGCCCTTTTGTGGCATCAAAAAATGCCCCGTCGCTTGCGCGAATAAACGAGTGCGGTTGTCTTGCCATGCTTCAACATGGACGCTGGCGTATCTCCGCCCCGACCGATTGACCCGCGCCCGTGCATAGGCATCACGGGGGAGGCCCGTGCGTAAATAATCAACGCTAAAATCAATGGTTTTCGGGAGACGTGGTAGATTGTTGGGGTCCAAGGTTTCTGCATCAAGCACCCCACTCTCCATATCCTGCCAGAGCATGCCCCACGACAGTTCAATAATCGCCGTCACCTCAAGAAAACTCGCCGTTGCTCCTCCGTGGATCGCGGGTAAAGTCGGATTTCCGATCAGGCTTTCTCTGTAGGGCAAGGTCGCGGTCAATTCGTCTCCGCGCCGATCAAACCGAATATCCAAGAACTGAATGAACGGCACGCCATGGACCAGCGCTGCCAAGGTTGAATCGCGTCGTTGTTTGATGACCTGAACGGGTTCGGGAGGGCGACGGTTCATGCTGTTTTCTCCTGCGCGCGCTCAAGTGTGAAAGCACCCGTCGCGGAGGCTACGGGAATTTCGCCCTCATCGTCCCGCGCGGTTACCCGAATAAAGGCGACGCTGCGGGTGACGTGATAGCATTCGGCCCGTGCGACGATCCGTTGACCCGGGGTGGCGCTGCGCATGTAGTCAATCCTGAGATCGATCGTCGCGGTTGCGATTGGATTGGACGGATGGCTCATGACTGCCGCGCCACTACAGGTGTCCATTAAGGCGGAGACCGCGCCGCCGTGAATCACCCCCGTTTGAGGGTCGCCAACAAAACGCGCGTCATAGGGCATCGAAATCTCTGCGATTCCATCGCCAAGTTCATCAAGGGTCATCCCGAGGGCCTGCGAAAACGGAATTGCTTCAATAAATTTTCGGGCGACTTCTGTTCTGTCATGGCTCATGGGACCACCTTTCCTTAAAACGGTTATTGGCCGAACTGATTGACGCATCAAGCGCTAATAATCTGACCCGCCTAAAACCAGCGATTGAATCGCACGTCATATGACCCTAAGTTTGGTTGTAAGGAGAACCCAAGAACATGACGCAAACACGCCTCAATTTCAAAGACATGTGTGCGAAATTCGATGTGACTCCGCGCACATTGCGGTATTATGAATACATTGAACTACTGCAACCTGAAAAAGAGGGTCGTAGCCGCTTTTACACCGGTCGCGAAGTGGCGCGTATGGTCCTTATTCTGCGTGGACGCCGGTTTGGATTTAGCCTCGAAGAAATCCGCCAATGGTTGATGATCTATGAAGAGGCGGGCACCAAGTCGCAAATGAATGCGTGGGTGGAAATGGCGGATCGCCAACTGATTGCGTTGCGTGCACAAGCCGTTGAGTTGCAAGAATCGATAGACGATTTGCAGAGCCTACGCGACGAGGCCCTCGGCTAGTCTGCGCCTTAAGATATCTCCTTTTTGCACGCAAAAACACCAAAAGCCCCCTTACGTGCCGTCAGGAAAAAAGTGACGTAGCGTTTCGTTTACGTTAACGTCAAGCTGTATTGTAGAGTTGCAGTGACCCTCCCATGTGTGGGTGCAGAAGCAACCACAAGGAGCGCCCCATGACCGACATGATGACCATCCGACAAATGTGTATTGCCTTTGATGTGACCCCGCGCACATTACGTTTTTACGAAGCAAAAGAGCTGCTATTTCCTGTGCGTGACGGGCAACACCGTCTGTTTACAAAACGGGATCGCGCCCGCCTCAAGCTTATTTTGCAGGGGAAACGTTTTGGCTTTTCCCTCGAAGACATTCGCCAGCTTTTAGATCTCTACGACATGGATGACGCGCAATTCACCCAGTTGAACCGCACCTATCAGCTCGCCCATGAACGCCTAAAAGACATGATCGCCCAGCGCGACGAACTCACAGGTGCAATCGAAGATTTGCGCCTTCAATTAAAATGGGGCGAACAGCGCCTCGCCGAGATGCAACGCCCCAACGCGGCCGAATAAGGGAACCCCGATATGCCCAGCTATGTAGCCCCAACTCAAGATCTGCAATTCGTTTTGCATGAAGTGCTCAAAGTGTCCGAAAGCGCCGTTCCTGGCTATGATGAACTCGAGCCTGACTTCACTTTGGCGGTCATTGAGGAAGCGGGGAAAATCGCGTCCAACGTGCTTGCGCCGCTCAACTTCTCTGGCGACCGCGAAGGCTGTCGTTTGGAGAATGGCGTCGTCTACACGCCAAAGGGGTTCAAAGAAGCGTTTGAGCAGATGAAGGACGGCGGCTGGACGGCACTGGACTGCGATCCCGAATACGGCGGCCAAGGCATGCCTTACGTTTTGGCAACCTCCGTCGGCGAGATTTTCGTTTCCGCCAACATGGCGTTCAACATGTATCAGGGCCTCACGCACGGGGCCTATTCCGCGATCCACGTACACGGCACCGATGCGCAAAAACAGACATTTCTGCCCAAAATGGTGTCCTGTGAGTGGACCGGCACGATGAATCTGACCGAACCCCACTGTGGCACCGACCTTGGTTTGATGCGCACAAAAGCCGAGCCACAAGACGACGGCTCCTACGCGATCACAGGCCAGAAAATCTTCATTTCGGCTGGCGACCATGACATGTCCGAAAATGTCATTCACCTTGTGCTTGCCAAAATTCCCGGTGGTCCTGAAGGCGTCAAAGGGGTGTCGCTCTTTATTGTGCCCAAGTTCAACGTCAACGAAAACGGCTCGCTTGGCGAACGAAATGGCGTATCTGTTGGAAGCATTGAAGAGAAAATGGGCATCCACGGCAATTCGACCTGTGTGATGAACTATGATTCCGCGCGTGGGTTCCTGCTTGGGGATATGCACAAAGGTATGCGCGCCATGTTCACCATGATGAACGAAGCGCGTCTGGGCGTTGGCCTTCAAGGCTATGCCCAAGCCGAAGCCGCCTATCAAAATGCAGTCATCTATGCCAACGACCGCCTGCAAGGGCGCGCCGTGACTGGGGCGCAAAACCCCAATGGCCCTGCTGATCCCCTGATTGTGCATCCAGATATCCGTCGCAATTTGATGGATCAGAAAAGCTTCGTTGAGGCCGCCCGTACTTTTGTTATGTGGGGTGCCTCAATGATCGACGAAGGGCACAAGCTTGGCAACAAAGACGCCGAAGGCCTTGTTGGATTGCTCACCCCTGTCATCAAGGGCTTCCTGACGGACAAGGGCTTTGAGATGGCGATCAACGCCCAGCAAGTCTATGGCGGACACGGCTATATCGAAGAATGGGGCATGTCCCAATTTGCCCGCGATGCCCGTATTGCGATGATTTATGAAGGCGCGAACGGCGTTCAAGCGCTTGACCTCGTTGGTCGCAAGCTCGGAACGGATGGCGGCAAACACGTGCTGGCTTTCTTTGAAATCATCAAAAACTTCATCAAGGAAAACGCCGATCACCCTGCCCTTAAGGATGATTTCTTGCCACAGCTCAAACAGGCCAGCAAAGACCTGCAAGCGGCGAGTATGTACTTCGTGGAAAACGGTATGAAAGACCCGAACAATGCGCTCGCGGGGTCCTATGACTTCATGCATTTGTTCGGCCACACTTGTCTTGGCCTGATGTGGGCCCGCATGGCAAAAGCCGCTCATGATGCAATCGAGGGTGGCGCTTCGGACAAAGACTTCTACACTACGAAAATCGCAACTGGCCGCTATTACATGGCCCGACAATTGCCCGCAACAAGCCTGCACCTTGCCCGCATTCAAACTGGCGCGGACACGGTTATGGCCCTAGATGCGGAGCAGTTTTAAGGCCCCAAAGGAGCTTCTCATGCCCAAACGTTTTCGTCTGACTCGCCGTTTTCCTGTCGCAATGACCGAGGATGGCTATCGCCGCCTTCGCAAGTTTTCAGCAGAAGCGGGTCTAGACGAAGGCGAGGCGTTGAGCTTCCTTTTTGAGAATTTCAACTCGGTGATCCATGAGGAGAACCTCACCGTCAAGTTGCGCCTTTTCAATTCGGAACTCGAAGCCCGTAAAAAATAGCGCCTTTGAAGCACCAGAGAACAAACTTATTTCGACCGGAGGAACGCAAGAATGACCATCCAACTCTATTGCTTTGGGGAAAGCGGAAATGCCTATAAGGCGGCCCTCGCTTTGGAACTTTCGGGCCTTGAATGGAAGCCCGTATACGTCGACTTTTTCAACGGCGGGGCGCGTTCAGATGTCTATCGTGCGATAAATAATATGGGCGAAGTGCCCTGCCTTATCGACGGCGATTTGCACTTGTCTCAATCGGGCGCCATCCAAGATTACATCAGCGAGAAAACTGGAAAATTCGGTGGTCGCGATTCCGCTGAGCGCCGCGAGATTTTGCGCTGGGTTCTTTGGGACAATAACAAATTGTCCGGCGTCGCGGGCATGACGCGCTTTTTGATCAACTTCCTTCCTGAAGACAAACGTCCCGCAGAAGTGATCGCCTTTAACCAAGGCCGCCTTCTCAACACATACAAAATCCTCAATGATGCCCTCGCGGACAACGACTGGCTTGTTGGAGACAGCATTACCAACGCCGATCTTTCGTGCTGCGGCTATCTCTTTTACCCAGAGCCCTTTGGCTTTGAACGCGCAGACTGGCCCCATATCGATGCATGGCTTTCGCGCATCGAAGCCCTACCCGGCTATAAAACACCCTATGATCTGATGCCCGGCTCCCCTGCCGATCGCGCTTAAGAAGGAATCCGTTATGACCGAAGCCTATATTTATGATGCCGTGCGCAGCCCACGTGGCAAAGGCCGCAAAGACGGTGCGTTGCACGAAGTAACCTCCGTGAACCTCTCGGCGCAAATCCTGAATGCCGTCAAAGAGCGCAACAACCTCGACACCAAATCCATCGAAGACGTGATTTGGGGCAACGTCACCCAAGTTGGCGAGCAAGGTGGTTGTTTGGCACGGACCGCCGTTTTGGCCAGCGACTTTGACCAACAAGTACCCGGCCTTGCGATCAACCGTTTCTGTGCATCCGGCATGGAAGCCGTGAACCTCGCGGCGAACCAAATCAAGGGCGGCGCAGGCATGGCCTATGTCGCTGGCGGCGTTGAAATGATGGGCCGTGTTCCCATGGGAAGCGACGGCGCAGCCATCGCCGTTGACCCAACCGTTGCCATGAAAACCTACTTTGTCCCACAGGGCATTTCTGCCGATATTATCGCCACCGAATATGGCTTTACCCGCGAGCAAGCCGACGCATTGGCCGTTGAAAGCCAACGTCGCGCGGCACAGTCTTGGGCGGAAAATCGTTTCGCTAAATCCATCATCACGATCAAAGACCAAAACGGCCTGACGATTTTGGACCACGACGAATACATGCGCCCCGGAACCGATATGCAGACCCTCGGCGCGTTGAATGCCAGCTTCCAAGCGATGGGCGAAGTCATGCCCGGCTTTGATAACGTCGCCATGATGAAATACCCGCACCTTGAGAAAATTAACCACATCCACCACGCGGGGAATTCCTCGGGGATTGTGGATGGCTCCGCTGCTGTCCTGATCGGCAACAAAGAGTTTGGCGAGAAATATGGCCTCAAACCACGCGCCCGCATCCGTGCGACTGCGAAAATAGGAACCGACCCAACCATCATGTTGACCGGCCCTGTGCCCGTGACCGAAAAAATCCTCAAAGACCACGGCATGGATATTTCCGACATTGATTTGTTCGAAGTAAATGAAGCCTTCGCCGCGGTTGTTCTGCGCTTCATGCAGCGGTTTGAAGTTGATCCAGCGATTGTAAACGCGGGTGGTGGTTCGATTGCGATGGGGCATCCCCTCGGCGCGACGGGTGCGATGATTATCGGCACATTGCTCGATGAACTTGAGCGTCAGGACAAAGAGGTTGGCCTTGCCACCCTCTGCATTGCGTCTGGCATGGGCGCCGCAACAATCATCGAACGGGTCTAAAACCCGTTCAAACACCCCAACAGCAAGGAGGAACGCGACATGGCAAAAGTTGATTTGGACAAACTCCAAGCTCGAAGCGGATCTATCTATCCGGGAACCCTTGCTGGCCAAATGGACGGGCGGACGTCCCTTCGGGTCGGTGATGCAGGAGGCCTGACACAATTCGGCGCGAATATTATCATTCTCGCTCCGGGCGCGAAATCTTCCCTTCGCCATTGGCACCTCAATGAAGACGAATTTGTTATGGTCACCCAAGGGCGCGTCATGTTGCACATGGACGCGGGCGAAGAAGAAATGACCGTCGGCGAATGCGCCGCGTTCCCAGCGGGGGTTGCAGATGGTCATTGCTTCATCAACCAAAGCGACGAAGAAGCACGCTTCCTTGTCATCGGCACCCGAGCCCCACATGAGGTGGCAACCTATTCCGACATAGACATGAAAGTGGTTCTGGGCGAAGGAAATCCGGTTTTCACTCGTCACGATGGCACCCCTTTGCCGGACGATATCTAGTGGGAAAGCAGCCTTTCCCAATAACACCCTTATTTTCGAGAAACACGACCTCAAAGCGTCGACATCTCACAAGCGACGGGACTCCGGTCCAAAAGGAGAGAGTAAATGACTGATTTCACAACTCAAATCGACGCGGACGGCGTAGCGGTTATCACATGGGACGTTCCCGAAAAATCAATGAACGTCATGAGCCTCGAGGGCTTTGCAGACCTTGAAGCCGCGGTTGACGCCGCCCTTGCCGATGACGCCGTTAAGGGCATCGTCATCACCTCGGGTAAGGCAGATTTCGCGGGCGGCATGGACCTCAACGTCATTGCAAAGATGAAAGAAGACGCGGGCGACAACCCCGCCAAAGGCCTGTTCGAAGGCACTATGGCTATGCATGGCGTTTTACGTAAAATTGAGCGCGCGGGCATGGACCCCAAAACCAACAAAGGCGGCAAACCTATCGCAGCGGCCCTCCCCGGCACCGCAGTTGGGATCGGCCTTGAGCTGCCCCTTGCCTGTCACCGTATTTTCGCCGCCGACAATCCAAAAGCCAAAATAGGCCTTCCCGAAATCATGGTCGGCATTTTCCCGGGTGCTGGCGGAACAACCCGTCTGGCGCGCAAACTCGGCGCGATGGCGGCAAGCCCCTTCCTGCTTGAGGGTAAGCTCTCTGATCCTAAAAAGGCCAAGATGGCCGGTCTGATCGACGAGGTCGTCCCAGCGGAAGAACTCCTTACTGCAGCCAAGGCTTGGGTGTTGAGCGCGACAGATGCGGACATCCTCAAACCTTGGGACGCCAAAGGCTATAAAATGCCCGGCGGTGCGCCATACCATCCCGCGGGCTTCATGACCTTTGTTGGCGCTTCCGCCATGGTCCATAGCAAAACCAAAGGCGTCTACCCCGCCGCAAAAGCTCTGCTCTCTGCTGTCTATGAGGGCGCATTAGTACCCTTCGATACGGCCCTCAAAATCGAAGCGCGCTGGTTTACCAATGTCTTGATGAACCCAAGCTCCACGGCAATGATCCGCAGCCTTTTCATCAACAAAGAAGCTCTCGACAAGGGCGCAGCCCGTCCCGCAGGTATCCCCGACCAACGCGTCAAAAAGGTCGGCGTCCTCGGCGCAGGCATGATGGGTGCGGGCATTTCTCTGGTCTCTGCAAAAGCGGGCATCGACGTTGTTTTGCTGGACCAGAGCCAAGAAGCGGCGGACAAGGGTAAAGCCTATTGCGCGAGTTATATGGACAAAGGCATCGCCCGTAAGAAAGCGACCGCTGAAAGCAAGGAAGCCCTCCTAAGCCGCATTACGACGACGACAGACTATGCACTGCTCGCCGACTGTGACTTGATCATCGAGGCCGTTTTTGAGGACGTAGCGATCAAGGCCGAAGTGACCGCCAAGGTCGAAGCCGTGATCGGTGCGGAGTGCATCTTTGCAACCAACACGTCGACTTTGCCGATCACCGAGCTCGCCAAAGCCAGCAAACATGCGGATCAATACATCGGGATCCACTTCTTTAGTCCCGTTGAAAAAATGATGTTGGTTGAGATTATCAAAGGCGCTGCAACGGGCGACCGCGCTGTCGCCAAAGCTTTGGACTACTGCCGCCAAATCCGCAAGACACCCATCGTTGTGAACGACGCGCGTTTCTTTTATGCGAACCGTTGCATCATTCCCTACATCAACGAGGGCATTCGCATGGTCGCCGAAGGTGTTGAACCTGCGCTGATCGAAAACGCCGCGAAACTGGTCGGCATGCCGCTTGGCCCGCTCCAATTAACTGACGAAACATCGATCGATTTGGGTGTTAAAATTGCCAAAGCCACTAAGGCCGCGATGGGCGACGCCTATCCAAACGAAGCCGTTGATCCGGTGTTGTTCTGGATGGCCGACGCGGGCCGTTTGGGTCGCAAAGCCAATGCAGGTTTCTATGCCTACGACGACAAAGGCAAACGCCAAGGGCTTTGGGATGGTTTGGCCGCGCGGTATCCTGTTGCGGACGAACAACCGGACCTCACTGAGGTTCAGCACCGTCTCCTCTTTGCTCAAGTGCTTGAGGCCGTACGGGCGCTCGACGAAGGCGTTTTGATGGATATCCGCGAGGGCGATGTTGGCGCGATTTTGGGCTGGGGCTTTGCACCTTGGTCGGGCGGGCCGTTTAGCTGGCTTGATATCCTTGGGGCTGGTCGTGCGGTTGAGCTTTGTGATGCGCTCACCGAGAAATTCGGACCACGTTTTGAAACGCCTGATCTTCTGCGCGAGATGGCGCGGAATGGAGAAGTGTTTTACACCCGTTTTGCCACTGAAAAAGCCGCCTAATCCGCTCCGCTAAATTGAAAATACGGCGCGCTGCCTCCCAAAAGTGCGCCGTATTTTCTTAAACCTTTACCGCCAATTAAGCAGCGACGTACTCTTGAATTGAGGGTTTTGCGATATCTTCCATCGCATAGGCCTCGGCCAATAGGCGCGCTTCGGGCATTGGAAGCACATCATACGTCGGAAGGTCCAGTTCCGCGACTTCAACCATATTGGCCTGCTCGCTGCTCGGACATAAAAACAAAGCACCGATGTTTGCGAAAACCACTTGGTCTTGGGCAAATTCGATCGCTACGACGCGCAATTCTTCTGTTGCCGCCACACGTTGAATTCCGCGCAAACCTTCTAGGGCCAAAGCTGGGATCAATGCAAAAGGATCGCCAAACAGGTCTTCGGCCGCGTCGCTCTCGATCATCACGTCCTGTGTTGCCAAAAGGTAAACGGTTTCGCGGTTCCCAAGTGCCGATGAGGGAACTTCCAATAAGCTGTCCCCTGGAATTTGCGCCACTTGCTCATGGCGAACGGCTTTCACAACCTGCAAACCACCATCGAATGTAAGCACCCGATCTCCCGGAACGATTTTGGTTACATCACGCCATCCAAATTGTGTCGCGACGCGCGTTCCTGAAATCATTCCTGTGCGACTTGGCCGCTTGAAGTGGCCTCCACCATATGAGCCCGATGCTTCTGCAGTACGGTGCGCCCCCCGGCGGATAGGTTTTTTCAGCCCAAACATATCGTATCCCTCATTGAAACTGGGTGGCAGCCCAGCAGAACCAACATGGTTAACGTAGGGTGATTCCTATGCCCGCAAATCGACCAGAAGTTGTCTAAAATGCGGCACTGTTTCCCAACAGAATCCAATTGCGGAATAAGAGCGAAATTGTCTCACATTCAGAGCCACTCTAAGAAAATGAATAGGCAAACTGTTGAACATCTGCGGCCAGAAGAAGGCGGGCGTGCTCCGCATCAGCATCCGTATAATAGCTCCGATAATCTGCTTTACGCTCCGAAGTATTCACCTGCGCAATCGGCGAAAGCGAAAACCCGAGATGTTCCCAAAGGGGCAGCAGGTCTGTTTCCAAATGCTCCAACCGCAGGAAATGTGCATCCTGTGCACCACTCATATAGGACGCATAGTTGTTTAATTTCAGCGACGCCATAATCGAGGGCGCTCGGATAAACGCGGCAAACGGGAGGGTCTGGGCCAAGGTAACCGCCCTATGCGAAAAACTTTGGACACGCAGCCAGTGATAGTAACTCACCAAACGATCCCAAGGATTTCGCACCAACGTGAAGCAATAATAGCTTGGAACATCCTCATCCAGCCTCATAGCCACCGAGTAATTGGCGTGTTTGTTCATCCGTATATGGGGGAATTGAGTACGCTGGCGTTTGTGCCGCGCCTTGGCTTTTGGCGTATCCCCAATCAGAATATCATCCTTCATCGCACGCCCCTCAAGCGCAAGGCTCAGGGCGGTTCCCCCCGTTTTGGGAATATGAACAAAGAGAAACTGGCGCCCAGACGAAATAATCATATCGTGTTTTACAAAACTCCCTACAAGGATACTAGCCTCACGCGTGTACGGCGTCTTATGTTTCTGGTATATCTACCTAAATTACGGGATGTCCCGCCCTGAAATAAAGGAATTGTCGTTTGCGAACTTGTTGATCCCCCCTCCCTAAGTTAGGCTACTTTCATTCAAGAGGCAGCGCAGAGCCCACATGACCGCATTATCAGAATACGATCGGCTCGAAACCACGGGTCTTTGGCGCGAAACGCCCGAAGACCACAAGCGTGAAGTCATTGTGAGCTTTGGAAATGCGACCCTTGTTCTAAAAGATAAAGCCGAGCGCGCCTTGACCCACTGGTCCCTTCCCGCGATATCACGGCGAAATCCCGGAGAGCACCCCGCGATCTATAGTCCGGATGTAGAAGGAGGGGAGACGCTTGAACTTGATGAGACCTTTGCCATCGAAGCCATCGAGAGGGTGCTTAAAGTCATCGATCGGCGGCGTCCACAACCCGGGCGCTTGCGGCTTGTTCTCACGACCAGCATCCTCGCCGCTTTCACGGGGTTGATGGTTTTCTGGCTTCCAAACGCAATGGTCGAATACGCAACCAGCATCACACCCCAAGCCCAGCGCACTAAAATCGGCGATGACCTTTTCCAACAAATTCGGCGCGTTTCAGGGCACCCCTGCACACAGCCTCAAGCCAGCAATGCGCTCTCCAAAATGGCGCAACATTTGGGAGCAGAGCGCAACAAACTTGTGGTCGTGCGCACGGGCGTCGAAACATCCGTGAATTTGCCAGGTGGTTATATCATTTTAAACCGTCGATTGGTTGAGGATTTTGAGGATCCTAATTCGGTATCTGGCTATGTTTTGGCCGAACTCGAGCGCGCAAAAAACAACGACCCGCTTTATGAACTCTTGCAAGATCTCGGTGTGCGCGGCACGTTCCGCTTCCTAACATCGGGCCAGATCAGCATTCCTGCCCTCACCCGACACGCGGAAAAACTGCTGGCACAACCGCTCGCACCGGTCGATCCGGAACCGCTTCTCGCGAGGTTTGAGGCCGCGAATTTGCCCTCGACGCCCTATGCCTATTCGGTTGATATATCTGGGGAAACGACATTGCCCTTGATCGAAGCGGACCCTATTCCACAAGAGGCCTCAGACGCAATCATCACAGATGGCGAATGGGTCGCGCTTCAAGAGATTTGCCAATCTTAGGTTTTGGACAGACCCTACTTAACGAAGGCGTCTTTGAACCCAGCGGAATGCGCGGCATTCAACCCAACCTTAATGTCTGAGTTGCTCGCAAATGGCCCCAAATAGAGAACCTGCAAGCTTTTGCCATTTCGTTTCGTGTTTTGCACAGCCACAGGAAGCCCCATTTTCTGGAACTTTCTGATCGTCGCTTGCGCATTGCTTTCCACGCCAAACGCGCCAACCTGAATCAAACGCCCGCCCGATTTCACGGCTACGGTACGACTTGGCGTCGCTTTTGCGACACGTATGGACTTGGGTACGGTCTTTGTACCCGTCGCTGTTCGCCCTGTCCCGTTTGCGGCCTTATACCGCAAATGCGCCTGTTTTAATTCCACATCTTGGCCATTCTCGGCCACCAGTTTCATCGGTACGGTATTGGTCCACACTTTCAACATTTCCGCCTCGCCACGGGCGGTTCCAATTCCGCGCTTCGGATTCAAACGCCCATCGTCCCACACCGGTTTATATCCAGCCGGAAGCCGAGGGACGGGAGAAGCGGCGGGCGCCTGCGTCAAAACTGTTTGAGTGGACGGCACTCTTTTGACTGCTTTGGGCGCCTGCGTAACCTGAACACTTCTAACCGCCGGCGCGGCAATCAGAGCCGTGGTTGCCAACGGTTTACCGGGCTTCGCGGAACTGCTCTTTGAGGGTGTGTTCGACACTTGGACTGTGTCTTGGATCGCGCGACCCTGCAGGGAAGGCTTATACCCACAGACCAATTTTCGGCTCTGTGTTACGCGCGGCACCCATGTGATCGAACGTCCCACACCTGCCCTGATAAAGACACACCCGTTGCTGTCCACATATTGCGCGGCCGTATAACTTGCGGGTGGAATTTCAGCAGGCCCATCGGAACTCGAGAGCGTCGCTGCGTTAACAGCAACCCCAGAAAACAGGGTTGATAAGACGATGGCGACAGAATATTTTAAACGGTGCATTTTGTGCCCCCACACAATATATTGTGCGAGGATGCAGCAAAAGACTAATTTAGTAAAGGAAATGTTCGCCTATTTTGTGCCAAACATCCTATCACCCGCATCTCCTAGTCCCGGAACAATATATCCAGCGTCATTAAGGCGTTCATCCACAGATGCAGTAACGATCTGCACATCAGGATGCGCTTCTTTCATCCGCGCGATCCCTTCTGGGGCTGCCAAAAGACACAAGAAACGGATGTTTTCAGCTCCTGCCCCTTTGAGAAGATCAATCGCCGCAACCGATGAATTTCCAGTGGCTAGCATTGGATCTACCGCGATAACAAGACGGTCATTTAGCTCTGTGGGAACCTTGAAGTAGTATTGAACAGGCTGGAGCGTTTTCTCGTCGCGGTACAACCCAACAAAACCAACGCGCGCCGATGGGATCAACTCCAAAACACCATCAAGCAAGCCATTGCCCGCACGTAAAATAGAGATCAAAGCAAGCTTTTTCCCATCCAAAACGGGGGCCTGCATTTCCTGCATAGGGGTTTCAATCGTTTGGGTAGTCATCGGCAAATCAGCGGTGACCTCATAGGCTAGCAACTGGCTAATTTCCCGCAACAACTGGCGAAATACAGCGGTCGACGTCGTTTTCTCACGCATCAATGTCAGTTTATGTTGCACAAGGGGATGGTTCACAACGGTTAGGTGCTGGCTCATTTTAGGCCTCCAGTTTTTTGAGAATTTGGGCGCGTGTGGCGTCGGTACAAAATGCCGCTTCGGCCGCGCCAATATTTAAGGCGCGGAAGGTGTCGTCATCCCAACCGAATGTGCGCGAAAGCATTTCATATTCGTCTGTCATTGTGGTGTGAAAGAAGGGTGGATCATCGGTGGAAACCGTAACCTTTACGCCAGCATCACGGAGCTTTTGGATCGGATGACTCGCCCAATCCGCATAGACACCAAGCGCTATGTTCGAGCCGGGGCAAACCTCAAGCACGATATCCTTCTCAACGATTTCTCGCACCAATGCCGCATCTTCGATTGCGCGCACACCGTGGCCAATGCGTACGGCTTTGAGGTCTTGAATCGTGGCTCGTATTTCCTCGGGGCCGGACCATTCACCGGCGTGCGACGTGATTTTCAAACCCGCTTCCCGCGCCATATCAAACGCGTATGCGAAATCAGACGGCGTGCCGAATTTCTCGTCCCCGCCCATGCCAAACCCGACGACCCAATCGCCCGCCGTTTCAACGGCGCATTTCGCGGATTTCTTGGCCGCATCAGGGCCAAAGTGGCGGACGACCGTGGGGATACCGCGCAGAATAATTCCAGAGTCTTTTTCGGCTTTGTCAGCAGCCTCTTGCATCGCATGCAAATACTCGCGCCACGCAACAACATCGCCGCCGCCGCAAAAATCGGGTGCTAAAAATGTCTCAGCGTAAACTACACCATGCTCAGCGCAATTTTCAAGAACGGCGGATGTTAAACGCGCATAGTCTTCGGGTGTTTTAAGGCATGCGGTTGCCGCCTCATAGACCTTCAGAAAATCCCAAAAATCCGTGTAGGAATAGGCGCCATTCTCGTCAAAAACACCGTCGATGGACATGTTCTTTTCTTTTGCAAGGCTGCGGATAAATGCAGGAGGCGCGGCCCCCTCAAGGTGCAAATGCAATTCAACTTTTTTCAGCTTAGAAAAGCTCATATTAAGTTCCTTCCGGGCCCGTCCGAGGGCACCCCAAGATGATGCGCAAGCGTGGCTGCAACATCTGTAAATTGGCAAAGTCCGACTTCGCCCATCCCTGCTCCCCAAATCAAAACAGGCACGCGTTCGCGCGTGTGATCCGTGCCTTGCCAAGTGGGGTCATTTCCATGGTCCGCGGTGAATATCACCAAATCATCGGAACGCAACCGCGCAATGAAATCTGGGATTTGAGCGTCGAACCATTCAAGGGCGCGCGCATAGCCCGAAACATCCCGACGGTGGCCATACAGACTGTCGAACTCGACGAAATTCGCAAAGGTCAGGCTTGAATCTACGGCGGCGTCCGCATGCTCTAGAAGGCGCTGCATGAGCGTGAGATCATCGCCTTTTACAACCTCGTCAATTCCGCGCATCGAAAAAATATCGCCAATTTTTCCAATAGCATAAACGTGTTTTCCAGCGTCGTGAACCCAGTCACAAAGAGCGGGCGCGGGGGGCATAATCGCGAAGTCTTTGCGATTGGACGTGCGGGTAAACCCGTCTTTGACTGATCCGACAAACGGGCGCGCGATGACGCGACCCACTTTCATTTCATGTAGCATCGGTGCCAATTTTTTGCAAAGATCGAGAAGATTTTGCAGACCAAAACGTTCTTCATGGGCGGCTATTTGAAACACGCTATCCGCAGAGGTATAGCAAATCGGCCAGCCCGTTTCCAAGTGACGCGCGCCTTCCCGCTCGATAATTTCGGTGCCTGAGGCGTGGCAGTTTCCAAGCGTTCCCCCCGTCCCCGCCGCTTTACAAACCTCAAACAAAAGGTCATCATCAAAAGAATTCTCTTTGGGGAAATAATGCCAATCCCAAGGGACGGGCAACCCCGCAAGCTCCCAATGCCCCGAGGGCGTATCCTTGCCAATCGAAACTTCGGTGGCCGCCGCCCATTTGCCCGTCACATCCGTGAGTTTATCGGCAAACGTCGCCCCCGACGCGGCCTCGACCGCATGCCAAAGGCCAAGCGAGGCCAGATTTGGCAAGGAAAGCGCGCCGGAGCGCCCTTCCTCGGCATTTCCTGCCGCACATTCAGCGGCAATATGGCCGAGCGTATTTGCCCCTTCGTCACCAAAATCGACCGCATCCGGTGCGCCGCCACACCCAACAGAATCTAGTACAATAAGAAATGCTCGTGCCATCTAGGTCACCTTTTCGAATACAAGTTCATAGGGTTTTGGCGCGTCAGCCCCCAAAGTAATGGCTCGTGCCACAGCCTCGCAAAAGGCCAGCCCTTGCGCCTCGCTCTCGCAGTGGACCATCGCGAGCAATGTCCCCGCCTCAACGAAACTCCCCAGTCTGGCGATTTGCGAAAGGCCCACGGCGGGGTTAATCTTGTCGCTGCCAACAAGCCGCCCTCCGCCCATTGCAACGACGATATTGCCCAAGGCCTGACCGTCGATGGCCTGAACGAACCCGTCGACTTGCGCTTCTACCCCCAGCACACACCGCACGGCGGGCAAACGATCGCGCCAACATTCGACGAAATCTTTGGGTCCACCTAAGCGCGCCACTAGGCGCCCAAAACCTTCGGCGGCATGGCCTCCATTGATCGCCTGTCTTATCTGAAGCGCGCCAATTATGCTATCACTCGCCTGCCCCGCGGAATGCAACAAGCTCCCGCCCAACTGCTCCGTCAACTCAATCAAGGGGGCCGCTTTAGGGTTTGTTAGCAACTCCATCACGGAAATGATCTCAAGCGCGTTGCCCATACTCGTTGCTAAGGGTTGGTTCATATCGGTCACAAGCGCCGTCGTGGGCGTTCCTGCCCCGTTTGCCGTTTGCACCAAGGTTTGTGCCAAATTACGCGCGTCATCCGGCGTTTGCATGAACGCTCCTGAACCCCATTTCACATCCAAAACCAGCCCCTCAAGGCCTGCCGCCAATTTCTTGGACAAAATCGATGCTGTGATCAGATCGATACTATCGACGGTCGATGTCACATCTCGAATGGCATAAAGGCGGCGATCCGCGGGCGCGATGTTGCTACTGGCACTGGCGATGGCAAAGCCGATGTCGCCGACGATCTGCTGAAAATCTTCAGTCGAAAGCTCCGTCGAGACACCCGGAATGGCTTCCAACTTATCTAGTGTCCCGCCGGTATGGCCAAGACCACGCCCTGAAATCATCGGAACGAAGGCCCCACAAGCCGCAAGGGCGGGCGCAAGCAAAAGCGACACGCAATCGCCAACGCCGCCCGTGGAATGCTTGTCTAAAATCGGCCCCGGAAGCGCCCACTCTAGTCGCTCGCCGCTGTTGCACATTGCTTCCGTCAGCGCCACACGGCCCGCGTCCGTTAACCCGTTCAAGCAAACCGCCATGGCAAATGCGCCCGCCTGTGCATCCGAAACGGCACCGCTCTCCAAACCCTGCGCAAACCACTCAATTTCCGCCCCACTCGGAGTAGTCCCCGACCGTAAACAGGCTATGATTGAGCGCGCATCCACTTAGGTATTTTCCATATGAGCTTGCGTAAAGGCTCCGGGTAAAAGCTGCCCCATCGTGAGCGTCTGCGAATTTCCCTCAAGCGTCGTCATGGTGACTTTGGTTTCTGGCTGCGCAAATTCCGCCAACTTCTGGCGGCACCCACCGCATGGGCTTACGGGCAAGGGAGAATCCGCAATCACCAAAACCTCGGTGATCTCGGTTTGGCCTGCCGCAATCATTGCCGCAATCGCGCCTGCTTCGGCACAGGTTCCTTCAGGATAGGCGACGTTCTCGACGTTACATCCAGAAAAAATCTCGCCAGATGCCGCTCGTAGGGCCGCGCCAACTTTGAAGTTTGAATAAGGCGCGTACGCACGAGCTTGAACATCAGTTGCAGCTTTAAGAAGGGGCATTTAGAACCTCATTTTACCTATTGGTCAATATTGCCCCGCCCCCAGAAGGGATGCAAGGGAAACGGTAATTCGTAATTTATTTGCAAGTGGGGCGTATTGACCTAGTGTAAGCCGTTCAGATAGGCAGTATGGCAGGTAGTTTAATGCTAAACTATATATGGGAGGCCCACCATGAGTGACGCAAAAAATGACACAATCCGGCAAGCAGCCTTGGATTATCACGAGTTTCCAAAACCCGGAAAACTGGAAATACGCGCGACGAAACCACTGGCCAATGGCCGCGACCTTGCCCGCGCTTATAGTCCAGGCGTGGCCGAGGCCAGCCTCGAGATCAAAAAAGACCCCTCAACGGCGCGCAAGTATACTTCGCGTGGCAATCTGGTGGCCGTCGTAACCAATGGGACCGCCGTTTTGGGCTTGGGCAATATCGGCGCCCTTGCCAGTAAGCCTGTCATGGAAGGCAAGGCTGTCCTCTTTAAGAAATTCGCGAATATCGACTGTTTCGACATCGAAATCAACGAATCTGATCCCGAAAAGCTGGCAGATATTATCTGTTCCCTTGAGCCAACCTTCGGCGCGATCAACCTTGAAGACATCAAAGCGCCCGATTGTTTCATCGTCGAGAAAATCTGTCGCGAGCGCATGGGCATTCCCGTTTTTCACGACGACCAGCACGGAACCGCCATAGTTGTCGGGGCCGCGGCAACCAATGCTTTGCGAGTCACGGGCAAGAAATTCGAAGACATCAAGGTTGTGTCCACGGGTGGCGGCGCCGCAGGGATTGCGTGTCTGAACATGCTATTAAAACTTGGCCTCAAGCGCGAAAATGTTTGGCTTTGTGATATCGCAGGTCTTGTCTACGAGGGCCGCACCGAAGAAATGACCCCACAGAAAGCCGAGTTCGCCCAAGCCAGTGACAGTCGGACGTTGGATGACGTTATTGGCGGTGCGGATCTTTTCCTTGGCCTCTCAGGCCCCGGAGTTTTGAAGCCTGAAATGGTCGCAAAAATGACCAGCCAGCCGATAATTTTCGCACTGGCCAACCCGAACCCAGAAATTTCGCCCGAAGACGTGCGCAAAGTTGCGCCAGACGCGATTATTGCAACCGGGCGTAGCGATTATCCCAACCAAGTGAACAACGTGCTTTGCTTCCCCTTCATCTTCCGTGGTGCACTGGATGCGGGCGCAACTGTGATCAATGACGAAATGCAAATTGCCTGTATCGAAGGTATTGCCGAACTGGCCCGCGCAACCACTAGCGCCGAGGCCGCCGCCGCTTATCAAGGCGAACAAATGACATTTGGGCGCGACTATTTGATCCCAAAACCCTTCGATCCACGTCTCATTGGGGTCGTGGCCAGCGCCGTTGTCAAAGCCGCCGCCGCCAGCGGTGTTGCCGAACGTCCCATCGAAGATTTGGATGCCTATAAACGTGAATTGGATGGTTCCGTCTTTAGATCCGCCCTCATTATGCGCCCTGTTTTCATGGCTGCCGCCACCGCAGAGCGAAAAATCGTTTTTGCCGAGGGCGAAGACGAGCGCGTCTTGCGGGCGGCTAGCGCGATGCTAGAGGACATGACCGACAAGCCCATCCTGATTGGTCGTCCAGACGTGATCGAAAGCCGTTGTGAACGCGCTGGCCTCAACATCAGACCTGGGCGTGACTTTGACCTCGTTAACCCCGAAAATGACTCACGTTATCGCGAATATTGGCAGACATATCATAAGCTTATGGCGCGGCATGGCGTCACTCCGGATATCGCCAAAGCCATTATGCACACCAATAATACCGCCATTGGTGCCATCATGGTTCAACGCGGCGAAGCCGACAGTATGATCTGTGGAACCTTTGGCCAATACCTCTGGCACCTGAAATATGTGCAGGAAATTTTGGGAACGGGGGAAGGCGGCTTGCACCCTGTAGGCGCGCTTTCGATGATGATCCTTGAGGACGGGCCGCTCTTTATTGCCGACACCCATGTCCACCTTGAACCGACGCCCGCACAAATTGCCGAAAGCGTGATTGGCGCTGCGCGACACGTGCAACGCTTCGGTGTCGCTCCCAAAATTGCTATTTGTTCCTACTCTCAATTTGGCAACTTAAACGGCGGCACAGGCGAACGCGCCCGCGCGGCGCTTGATATTCTCGACAGCCAAACCCGCAGTTTTGTCTATGAGGGGGAAATGCACATTGATGCGGCGCTTGACCCCGACGTTCGAGCGCGTATTTTTCCGGATTGCCGCCTTGAAGGGGCCGCGAATGTGTTGGTCTTCACCAATGCCGACGCAGCCAGCGGGGTTCGTAACATCTTGAAAATGAAGGCAAATGGACTTGAGGTCGGCCCCATCCTGATGGGCATGGGCAACAAGGCACATATCGTTACGCCCTCAATCACGGCGCGCGGCTTGCTCAACATGAGTGCGATTTCCGGTACACCGGTTGAATATTACGAATAAAATGTGGGGCGGCAATCGGGCGCAGGTCAAGACACCTGTATCCCCTTGCCGCCCCGTTCCAGCGCCGCTATCAATGCCTAGAGAGCGCGATTCTGAGGAGGATCAACCATGGGTTTCACCCGGGTTTATGAAGCGTGGAAGAACGACCCCGAAACATTTTGGATGCAGGCCGCCGAAGGTATTGATTGGGTTAAAAAGCCAAGCAAAGCGCTCTTTGACGACAATGCTCCCCTGTATGAATGGTTCAAAGACGGACAAGTAAACGCGTGCTACAACGCCGTTGACCGTCATGTTGAGAATGGCCGCGCGGATCAAACCGCCATCATTTACGACAGCCCCATCACCCATACCAAACGCGAAATCACGTTCCTAGAGTTACGGGATCGCGTGGCCAGCTTGGCGGGGGCTTTGCGGGCCAAAGGTGTCGAAAAAGGCGACCGCGTCCTTATCTATATGCCTATGGTTCCAGAGGCGCTCGAAGCCATGCTTGCCTGCGCGCGCCTTGGGGCGATCCACTCGGTGGTCTTTGGCGGATTTGCAGCGAATGAACTTGCCGTGCGGATTGACGACGCAAAACCAAAAGCAATCATCGCCGCCTCCTGCGGGGTCGAGCCCGGACGGGTCGTCCATTATAAACCCTTGCTGGATGGCGCGATCGACCTTGCCACACACAAGCCTGATTTTTGCATTGTTCTTCAACGAGAACAAGAGGTTGCAAAACTCATCGAGGGACGTGACTTTAATTGGCACGGATTTCAGCATGGCATAGCCCCGGCAGAATGCGTTCCCGTTTCGGGCGATCATCCCGCCTATATCCTCTATACTTCCGGCACAACAGGCGCGCCAAAGGGCGTCGTTCGCTCCACCGGCGGACACCTTGTTGCGCTAAACTGGACCATGAAAAACGTCTACAACGTCGACCCAGGTGAAGTCTTTTGGGCCGCATCGGATGTTGGTTGGGTGGTTGGACACAGCTATATTTGCTATGGTCCGCTTGTGCATGGGAACACCACAATTGTGTTCGAGGGCAAACCAATTGGCACCCCCGATGCGGGAACGTTTTGGCGAGTTATTTCCGAGCACAAAGTCGCAAGTTTCTTCACTGCACCAACGGCTTTTCGTGCTGTAAAACGCGAAGACCCGACAGGGGAGTTTATCAAAAAATACGACCTCTCCTGCCTCAAAACCGTTTATTTGGCGGGCGAGCGGGCAGACCCAGACACCATCACATGGGCGCAGGAAAAGCTGAACGTTCCGGTGATTGACCATTGGTGGCAGACCGAAACAGGCTGGGCGATCGCTGCGAACCCTATGGGAATTGAGGAGCTACCGGTAAAACTCGGCTCTCCTTCGGTTGCGATGCCCGGCTATGACGTTCAGATTTTGGACGAAGGCGGTCACCCAATGCAGACGGGTGGATTCGGGGCAATTGCCATCAAGCTCCCCCTGCCGCCGGGGACCCTTCCAACGCTTTGGAATGCCGAAAAACGGTTTATGTCCAGCTACTTAGAGCACTTCCCCGGCTATTACGAAACCGGCGACGCGGGTTATATCGATGACGACGGCTATCTCTATATTATGGCGCGCACCGATGACGTCATCAACGTTGCGGGCCACCGGCTTTCGACGGGGGCGATGGAAGAGGTCTTGGCCAGCCATCAGGACGTTGCGGAATGTGCCGTTATTGGTGTTGCCGACGCGCTGAAAGGTCAAATGCCGCTGGGCTTGTTGTGTCTCAATTCAGGTGTGACACGTCCAAACAGTGAAATTACCGCCGAAATCGTCAAGCTGGTGCGCGAAAAAATCGGGCCTGTTGCGGCCTTCAAAACGGCAATTGTGGTTGAAAGATTGCCAAAGACCCGTTCGGGGAAAATTCTTCGGGCGACCATGGTTAAAATCGCCGACAGCGAAGATTTCAAAATGCCCGCAACCATTGACGATCCGGTCGTGCTCGATGAAATTCGGGTCGCTTTGCAAACCGTCGGTCTGGCGCAATAGGATTGGGCGGCCCGAAAGGGCCGTCCGCACCCCGCTAAACGAATTGCTCTCGGAGAAGACGCTCTTTTAGCCCATGCCCCTCATCAAAGAGAATGCGATGCTCAATGGTTGGATCGCTATAGATTTCAACCGACAAGACGTCCTGCTCGGAGCGACTGTCGGCGGCAACCATCACGGGGCGTTTTTCGGGTTCTAGCACATCAAAGCGAACTTTGGCCGCCTTTGGAAGCAAGGCCCCACGCCAACGCCGTGGACGGAACGCGGCCATCGGTGTCAAAGCCAAAACATCAGACCCAATCGGCAAAATCGGTCCGTGCGCCGAATAGTTATAGGCCGTTGACCCAGCCGGCGTCGACACCAAGGCCCCATCGCAAATCAGTTCCGAAAGCCGCACATGCCCGTCGACAGTAATCCGCAACTTGGCGGCCTGTGGCCCCGCGCGCAAAAGCGAAACTTCGTTGATTGCCAGCTGGTCGTGCTCCACACCTTCGGTAGAAACAGAGTGCATGCGCAGCGGATTCAGAATTTCTTCCTCGACCTGTCGCAGCCGTTCCTCAAGGTTGTCATCACTGTATTTGTTCGTCAGAAAACCAACGGTGCCACAGTTCATTCCGAAAACGGGCGTGTTCAAATGTTGTGTGGAATGAAGGGTTTGCAACATCATGCCATCCCCACCAAACACTACGATCACATCGCAGTCTTCCTCAGGGGCGTCGCCAAACTGGGCCTGAAAACGGGCAAGTGCCGCCTGTGAAATGTCGGTACCGTTTGCCTTGAAGTGAATTCTAGCGCTCATGTCATTCCCATTTTCGCCCACGTTTGCCCGTGCAGATCGGAAACACAAGACCAGATAGGAAATATTTGATCACACGAATTGATGTATATGGCGCAAAATATCATACAAATGCCGCGAAACAGGCTTTTGTGAAAGGCGCGAGACCGCTACAAGGCCTAAACATTTCACGCGCCATGGAGCCCACGATGACCGTAAACAGCAACGACCCAGGTTTTTTCACCGAAAGCCTTGAGACCCGTGATCCTGAAATTTTCGCCGTAACGCGCCAAGAACTTGGCCGCCAACGCGACGAAATCGAATTGATCGCCAGCGAAAACATCGTTTCCGCAGCCGTGATGGAGGCACAAGGCACCGTCCTAACCAACAAATATGCCGAAGGTTACCCGGGAAAACGGTATTACGGTGGCTGCCAGTATGTTGATATTGCGGAACAATTGGCAATCGATCGCGCGAAACAACTTTTTGGCTGTGAATTTGCCAACGTCCAACCAAACTCAGGCTCGCAAGCCAACCAAGGTGCCTTCACGGCCCTCATCAAGCCCGGCGACACCATCCTTGGGATGAACCTTGCCTCCGGCGGGCACCTGACCCACGGCGCAGCTCCAAACCAATCCGGCAAATGGTTCAACGCCATTCAATACGGTGTGCGCCTGCAGGACAACTTGATCGACTACGATCAAATCCAAGCCCTCGCCACCGAGCACCAACCAAAACTCATCATTGCGGGCGGGTCCGCGATTCCCCGTCAGATCGACTTCGTGAAGTTCCGCGAGATTGCCGACAGCGTCGGCGCCTATTTGATGGTTGATATGGCCCACTTTGCCGGCCTTGTTGCCGCAGGAGAGCACCCTTCCCCGTTCCCATACGCAGATGTCGTGACAACCACCACGCACAAGACTTTGCGCGGCCCACGCGGCGGGATGATCCTGACCAACGACGCGGATATTGCGAAAAAAATCAATTCTGCAATCTTCCCCGGCATTCAAGGCGGCCCCTTGATGCATGTGATTGCAGGCAAGGCCGTCGCCTTTGGCGAAGCGCTGCGCCCTGAGTTCAAAGCCTACCAAAAGCGCGTGCGTGCGAACGCGGTTGCCCTTGCAGACCAGCTTATGAAAGGCGGCTTGGACATCGTAACAGGCGGCACAGACACCCATGTTATGCTGGTTGATTTGCGCCCCAAAAATGTCAAAGGCAATGCCACAGAGAAAGCGCTGCAACGCGCCAACATCACAACAAACAAGAACGGTATCCCGTTTGACCCTGAGAAACCCTTCGTAACATCGGGCATTCGTTTGGGAACACCCGCAGGCACTACACGCGGATTCGACGAAGCTGAATTCCGTGAAATTGCCGATATGATCGTCGAAGTTGTGGACGGCCTCGCCGCAAATGGCGAAGACGGAAACCACGATATCGAAGCGGCCGTAAAAATCAAAGTCGCCGCACTCTGTGCGCGCTTCCCAATTTACGACAACCTCTAAGATATTGAAAAACGGTGAAGCCTTGCCTCCGCGCTAGGCTTCACCGACACGCCTATTTACAGATACCCACGCCAGACGAGTACTGTCGTAAAAAGCGCCGCTGGAATGAGAATTCCCAACGCTACCCCACTCAAAACACTTAGAAAAACATCTGTGCGGCGTTTGCTTTTGTCGATCCCTTTAAGGTGCTTGAGGCAATTTAGATACGACTTTTCAACCCGCCCAGAATCTACAAAACGCTGCAACTTCGGATTTTGCGAGGCTGCTGCCGCGCTCGCCAGAAATTCCGCGTCCTTGCGCACATGTCGCGGCAAAAGACGCCCACCACGCCGCAGTTTTCCGTCAAGCCCTGTGCCGCCAACGGACAGTTGTTTTTTCAAAAGGGTCGCAACCTCATCGGCGCAGTCTCGGGGGGATCTTGAATTCATAAATACCTCGTCGCAAGACCATACAGGCCAAAGGGATTCAGCTCAAGCCACTGGCCTAAAGGAATTTTTCGAGGTACAGAAAGATATGTTGAAAACCTATACACAGGGTCATTCAAGCGCCCTCCCGCCCCTCTTAATCGTGCACGGCCTGTTTGGATCGGCGCGCAATTGGGGTGTCATAGCAAAACGCCTCGCTGAGGACCGCGTTGTCCACACTGTCGATATGCGCAACCACGGCGAGAGTCCGCGATATTCATCGCAAAGCTATATGGATATGGCCGATGACCTTGCGCATGTCATCAACGACCTCGGCGCGCCCATGGATGTATTGGGGCATTCGATGGGGGGAAAAGCCGCGATGGTACTGGCGGTTCAATCACCTGATCTTGTGAACCGGTTGCTCGTCGCGGATATTGCGCCGGTTGCGTATTCTCATACGCAAATGCCCCTTATTGAGGCGATGCGGTCACTGGACCTTGCGCAGGTTGAGAAACGTTCTGATGCTGATCGTCTACTGCGCGATGCAATTCCAGAGGACGGTGTGCGCGCGTTTTTGCTGCAATCCCTTGACGTTAAGGCGCAGGAATGGCGTCTTAATCTGGACGTTTTGGCAGATCAAATGGATAGGATTCTTGGTTTTCCTGAGTTGACGGGCGTGTTTGACAAGCCGACGCTGTTTTTATCTGGCGGCGCATCAGAGTATGTTTTGCCCGCGCATCGCCCCCTCATTAAAGCGTTGTTTTCAAACGTCTATTTTGCCAAAATGCCCGACGTCGGGCATTGGCTGCACGCCGAAAACCCACGTGACTTTGAGGCCAGTATTCGGGCGTTTTTCAGCTAGCTTTAAAGATCTGCAATTTTCTTGGAAACAAAATAAGAGACCGGAAAACCCGCGACAAACCCAAGGGCGGCCGCGATCAAAATCGGGGACAGTGTATCGTTGCCTGTGACCAGTGCGATGATGACGCCGAGGCCCGCCATACTGGGGGCAATTATGGTAAACATCAGCAGTGTTAAACGGTTCATATCAGGCTCCTTTTGCGCGTCCTGCGGGGAACATTACGGGTTTTCTCGGAGCTTACCTTGATCTATGTCATCTAGCTCTTTTTTACAAATTCCGTCAGGATAACAATACGTTGCCCTTCTACGCGGCCTTCGATGTGGCCTGCGTTGTCGGACACGAGAGAGATGTTTCGTACCGCAGTGCCTTGCTTGGCGGTGAAGCCTGCGCCTTTTACGGGGAGGGCTTTGACGAGGGTGACTGAATCCCCTGCGGAGAGCACGTTTCCGTTGCAATCTTTGTGGATCAAGGTGGGGGTTTTGGCGCCGGCTTTGGCCCATTCTAGAGTGGCGTCGTCAAGGTAGAGCATATCAAAAAGGTCGTGTGCCCATGCTTCGGCTTTGAGGCGATCCAGCAAGCGCCAGACGAGGACTTTTACGGGTTCGTGCTCGCTCCACATGGCAGAAGTCAAGCAACGCCAATGACTTGGGTCGAGTTCACCGTCAATCTGTGCGCGGCATTTCTGGCAAATATGAGCCGACATGTGCACGGTGTTGTCGGAATTCGGGCCCACATCATGGACCCCCAAGGCGTCGCTTGAGCCGCATAATTCACATTGATCGCCGGAACGAGCTGAGAGGGCATTAAGGGGCATTGGGGGATCTCCAAGGGAACATTTTTATCCTCTATCTGTAGCAGAGCGACACTTGGTTTGCCAAGGGCACTCGTTAACGCGCCGCGCGTTGAAACAGGCGAAAGTTTAAAGTTTTTAAATACTCTGAGGGTCGATTTTTAAACTTTTTAAAGAGGGTAACGATGGTTTTTGAGGTGAATGCGACGGAGTTGCGGTGGGAAATGTCGCGGATTTTGGGTCAGGTTCAGCACGGCAAGAAAATTGCGGTGATCGCGATGCATGGCAAGCCTATTGGGGCGATTGTGCCGATGGAGGACCTGCACCGCATTTGGGAGAAACAGGACGACGAGACCCACGGGGAGCGCGACCCTGAAACGGGGAAGCGGCCGAGCGTGCTGATGACGAAATACGGGATTTGGTCGGATGCGCTGGCGGCGCGGATTCGGTGGGTGAAGGAGATGGGGGAATGACGTTTTGGTTTTTTGGGGGGCGCGGTTTGGTTTTGGTGAGGGGATTTTGGGGGTGAATGGTTTGAGGGGGGTGCAACGGGATTGGGATGCGGCGCACGATCCGAGGGGTGGAAGCGAAGCGCCCGCGCATTCTTGAAAACGGCGGGGGCGGATCGGGCGCTGCCTGATTTGGAAAATCAGGCAGTTAGCAACAGAACTAAAACACCTACACTTAGCCCCCCATTTTCCAGACCATGTCTATTGGAGCACGCCGTAGTGGATTTTTACTGTGGCGGAGGCGACACAGAACAGCATTCGAAGTAGGGTATAAATATGCGTATAATGAGGGTGGGGTGAGGCTCCATTCTTTTTGCACCACGCGAGCGAAAAGAGTGAAAAATAAGGCCAACTACCCATGAATCAAATCAAGTCGAGTGCCAAAAACGCCTCTGTGCCTATAGGTCAACGAAAAAAACCAGTGGATAACTCAAACAATTACGTTGCTGTCTCCATTGGCAAGGCTGTATTGTGTATTTAGCCCAGCAGGAGACACAATATATTGTACTCCGAATAGTTTCTAGCAACACGTTAGGTGCTTTGGGCTGTACACTCCCTTCCAAAAGGAATGTACCGTCGCATCGCGACAGAGCCGGCGCTGCTAGGGAAGAATTTCCAAACTCTTTCCCTAGCAGTCCACCTAAAATCATACAGGTTTCGTTGAAGAGCTCAACAGTTCTTGCAAGCTTAAGTGACAAATTCTCACATAAGCCATGAGAATAGAAAACCCCGCCAGAGGCGGGGTTAGGTATTAATCGTCCATTTTCAACGCATTGATAAAGGCTTGCTGCGGGATTTCTACTTTCCCGAATTGACGCATTTTCTTTTTGCCTTTTTTCTGCTTTTCGAGCAGCTTTTTCTTGCGGGTCATGTCGCCGCCGTAGCATTTCGCGGTCACGTCTTTGCGCATGGCAGAGAGGGTTTCGCGGGCGACGACGCGGCCACCGATGGCGGCTTGGATCGGGATTTTGAACATGTGGCGCGGGATCAGGTCTTTGAGTTTTTCAACCATAGCGCGGCCCCGTTGTTCGGCGCGATCGCGGTGGACCATGGTGGAGAGCGCGTCGACGGGTTCCTCGTTGACGAGGACGGTCATTTTAACAAGGAAATCTTCTTGGTAGCCGGTCATTTGATAATCAAAGGACGCGTAGCCTTTGGTGACCGATTTTAGACGGTCGTAGAAATCAAAGACAACTTCATTGAGCGGCAAATCATAGACAACCATGGCGCGGGCGCCCGCGTAGGTGAGGTCGAGTTGCACGCCGCGACGGTCTTGGCAGAGTTTGAGGACGTCGCCGAGATACTCGTCGGGCACAAGGATTGTGGCCTTGATGCGCGGCTCTTTGATGTGCTCGACATAGGTGAGATCGGGCATGTCGGCGGGGTTGTGCAGCTCCTGATCGGTGCCGTCTTTCATCAAGATATGATAGATAACCGAGGGCGCGGTGGTGATCAGATCGATGTCATATTCACGCTCGATACGGTCGCGGATCACCTCAAGGTGGAGGAGGCCAAGGAAGCCACAGCGGAAGCCAAAGCCCAGCGCGGCGGAGGTTTCCATCTCGTAGCTGAAGGAGGCGTCGTTGAGGGCGAGTTTTTCGATGGAATCGCGCAGGTCTTCGAATTCGGCGGCATCAACGGGGAAGAGGCCACAGAAAACAACGGGTTGCGCGGGTTTGAAGCCGGGGAGGGCTTGGGTACAGCCGCCTTTTTCATGGGTGATCGTATCGCCAACGCGGGTGTCGCGGACCTGTTTGATCGAGGCGGTCAGGAAGCCTATTTCGCCGGGGCCAAGTTCGTCGATCATGATCATACCGGGTTTGAAAACGCCAATGCGATCAACGGGATGGACAGAACCGTTTTGCATCATGCGGATTTTGTCGCCCTTTTTCAGGACGCCATCAATGATGCGCACAAGGACGATCACGCCGAGGTAGGAGTCGTACCAACTGTCGACGAGCATGGCTTTGAGCGGCGCGGAACGGTCGCCTTTTGGGGCTGGAAGGCGGGTGACGATGGCCTCGAGGGTTTCATGGATGCCTTGGCCGGTTTTGGCGGAAACTTGGATGGCGCCAGAGGCGTCGATGCCAATGACGTCTTCGATTTGCTCGGCGACGCGATCACAATCCGCCGCTGGCAAGTCGATTTTATTCAGGATGGGAACGATTTCGTGGTCGGCATCCAAAGCGTGGTAGACGTTGGCGAGGGTTTGGGCCTCAACGCCTTGGCTGGCGTCCACAACCAGAAGCGAGCCCTCGACGGCACGCATGCTGCGGGACACTTCGTAGGCGAAATCCACGTGGCCGGGGGTGTCGATCAGATTGAGAACGTAATCGAACCCGTCGTCCGCCTTGTAATTGATGCGCACGGTGTTGGCCTTGATGGTAATGCCACGCTCGCGCTCGATATCCATGCTGTCGAGCATCTGGGCTTGCATATCGCGCAGGGCCACAGTGCCGGTCTCTTGGATGAGCCGGTCAGCGAGGGTGGATTTACCGTGGTCAATATGCGCCACGATTGAGAAATTGCGGATTTTATCAAGATCAGTCATAGCGTTTGATATGCGGTGGAATTGTGGTCTGGTCAAGCGGGGTTGATCGTTTGGAGGGGCAGTTCGGCGTTATTTTGAACGAATTCTGGTGGGGGCGGTTCATTGCCTGCGATTCTAGCGGTTTTGGGACTTGGGCAATCAGGCGTAAAACCCAAATCCTGTGGCTTTTGGGCATATGGACCGCAATATATATGGAATTGATTTGCGATGAAAAATTTGCAATATTGTCAGGGTAGCAGGCCCAGTGATGATCCCGAAGAGGGCGGACTGAGCGAAATCAAACTATAGGCAATTCTTATGAAACCTTTTAAAATGGCCGTTCTAGCCCTTTGCATGTCCCCATTGGCGACAGTTTCCCTCCCCGTTTCAGAAGTTCACGCTGCAAAGACAATTGAGCGTGCATGTGTGAAATCGGAGCGCAAAGCCGCATCCAAACCCTTGTGCGGGTGTATTCAGGATGTTGCGGATATGATGCTTTCCCGCAGCGATCAAAAAACCGCAGCGAAGTTTTTTGATGACCCCCACAGGGCGCAAGAAATCCGCCAGTCAAACAATAGCAGCCACGAGAAATTCTGGCTTCGGTACAAAGAGTTCGGCCAAACGGCGGCCACATTCTGCAGGGGTTAAGCGGCTGATTTTAGGTGAATAAGGGCGCGATTTCCCACGCCCCTATCCCTGCCGTTTATTGCGAGACTTCGGGTGTTTCGTGATCCATTGAAGAGCGGTCGGCCTCGTCTTCTGGCGTGCGGTCATTGTCTACGGGAATTTCAACCGCGACATCGCCCGCGTTTTCAAAATGCAGGACGATTGAAACGGTCTCGCCATTTGCCAACCCCTTGTCCAATCCCATCATCATGACGTGATCGCCACCGCGTTTAAGTTGGTACATCCCATCGGCCGGAATCGCGAATCCCTCCTCCACATGCATCATTTTCATAATGCCATTGCCCATGTCCTTGTGGGTATGCAACTCAACGCGCGGAGCGATATCGGACGACACGCCAATAAGTTGGTCGGCCTCGCCCGTGTTCATAACTTCAAAAAACGCCGCGCCCGTTTTGGCGACGGGAGTCGCGGAGCGCGCATAGGCGTCGTGGATCAGGATTTCGGCACTTGCAGGCAAGGCAAAAGCGGCGATAAACGCGGCGGCGAGCGGCGCGCGTAGGGATAAAGTGAAAGACATAGAATGCCCTTTCGTAATGATTTTGGGGTGTTAGAGAGTTTTGACGAGGGGTGTCAGACCAAAGGTGGCGCACGCGGACTGTGGGCCTTGCTGCGCAAAGGGCGTGTGGGGAATGCCACCGAAACGCGCCGCAAGTCCGCAGATGTAAACACCATATCCGTTGTGAACGTCGACGCGGGCGCATCAAGAATGACGGCGGAAAGGAGGCAATCGGGACAGGTTGTGCGCGCCTCGACGGGCTGCCCCTGTGCATCAATTTGAACAACGCGCGGACCGTATCCCGTGCAAAGAACCATCTCGCCGACGGCTGCGCCCCGCATTTGCCCCATTGCGGTTGCCATGCTGGTCAAAACCATAACCAGCGCCAAAACAGCGGCAAGCATTGATGTGGATTTTGAACGAGGTATAAACATGCGCCAACTATAGGCCTCCCACTGGGGGAGGCAAAGCGACAAAACGGCGCGTAAGTGAAAAGCAAAAAGCCCCACCAAAAAGGTGAGGCTTTTAAAACTGATCATCCAGAGACTCACCTATTGGCAAGTGACTGAGCGATATTAGGCTGCTGTAGCTTGCGCTTTAGCGATGTCTTTTTTGACTTTCTGAGCGGAGATAGAAAGCTCAGTGTCTTTTGCTTTGGCAAGATATGCGTCCAGACCACCACGATGATCAACGGAGCGAAGAGCCGCAGCAGAGATTCTGAATTTGAACGTGCGACCGAGCATTTCGGACTGCAACGAAACGTCGTTCAAGTTCGGCAAGAACCGACGACGCGTACGGTTTTTAGCATGGCTGACATTGTTGCCAGACATAGGGCCTTTTCCAGTCAATTCGCAACGACGTGACATGATGTATTCCTCAGATCGTGGCCGATCACGGGCGTATCCCGATCTGTGGCCGATAACATAAAATGGGCATCCGAAAAGGGATACCCTGAATTCCGTCTGGGGCTGATACGCGGAATCACTGGGGCCGTCAAGCGGCTGGCGGGTTTGATTGCCCAGAATTCGTGCAAAAAGCGCCTTGGGGTGAATTATCTGCGAATTGTCAGTCTTTCAAGGCCCCAAGCACCGTGGCGGCGGCGGCAGATGGGGTGGACTCGCCGCGCTGAACGGCGTCCATTTCGCGCTCAAAAGCGGATTTCAGGGTAAAATCCTCGGTGAGTCGGGCCAAAAGGCCAGCTTCGACTTCTTCGCGAAACCACGCTGCCGCTTGAGCTGTGCGATTCTTCTGCCAGATCCCCGCCGATTTGCGCCATGCAATCAGCGCTTGGACTTCGGCCCAGATCGCGTCCAGCCCGTTTTCCTCAATGGCGGAGGCGAGCATGGCCTTGGGAAAGCCCTCAGGGTCTTGCTCGCGCTTGCGCAACAACATCAAGGCCCCCGCGTAATCGGCACAGGTACGTGTCGCGGCGGGCTTGAGGTCGCCGTCGGCCTTGTTGACCACAATCATGTCAGCGATTTCCATGATGCCGCGCTTCACGCCTTGCAACTCGTCGCCACCTGCGGGTGCCATTAGGAGGAGGAACACGTCCGATATGCCCGCGACCATGGTTTCGCTTTGGCCCACGCCGACGGTTTCGATGAGGATGATGTCAAACCCTGCGGCCTCGCAGAGGATGGTCGCTTCGCGAGTGCGGCGGGCGACACCGCCCAGACGGTTGCTGCTCGGGGTGGGGCGGATATAGGCGTTGGCTTCGCGCGCCAGCAGGTTCATGCGGGTTTTATCGCCCAGAATAGAGCCACCAGAGCGCGTCGAGCTTGGATCCACAGCGAGGACCGCCACGCGCAACCCCTGCCCCACCAGCATCATGCCAAAGCTCTCGATGAAGGTGGATTTGCCGACCCCTGGCGTGCCGGACAAGCCAATCCGAAGAGCTTGTCGGGCGGGTTGGGGTCCGGCGGCGCGCAGTGCATCGAGCAAGGCAAGCGCCTCTACACGGTGGCTGGGCTTGGCGCTTTCAATCAAGGTGATCGCCCGCGCAAGGGCGCGGCGATCCCCGTCAAGCACCGATTGTGCGCGTTCTGTAATAGTCTGTGCGCTCAATTGGCAGCCTTTCGCCGGTTTTCGTAACGCGATATAGTCATGATATTGGATAACAATTCCTTTTACCCCATCTTTTTGACATACCTTGAGTAAAGACAAGAAGGAACACTCATTTCATGCGGACATTCAATTTACGCCTTATTGCAGCCAGCCTTGGCGTGGCGACTCTGCTGGCGATCGGCGGCACCACCGCGCAGGCGCAAGCAGAAAACGGCGATTTCAAGCTCTATATCGGCGGCATCCCTGCAGGGCAGCTGACAATTAGCGCTCAAAACAATGGCAAGGCCTATCAGGTTGCGGGCTACGTGCGCAGCACCGGTCTTATCGGCTCGCTTGTAAAGGTCAGCTACAAAGCACAGGTCAAAGGCGCGGTGAAAAACGGCAAACTCAGCCCACAATCCTATGCCGAACAGGCCGACACGGGGCGGCGCGAACAAAGTTCGCAGTTGAATTACAAAAACGGCGTGCCGCAAGTTCTCAAGCTTGATCCACCACGCACCAAGCGGGACTATGATGTAAATCCCGCGGGGCAAAAAGGCACGCTCGATCCGCTCTCCATGATCTATAGCGCTTTGCGGAACGTGGAAGAGAGTGACGCCTGTACCTTGAATCAGAAGATGTTTGACGGGCGACGCCTGAGCGAAATCGTACTCGGTGCTCCAAGCAAGAACGGGAACGAAATTTCCTGTAGTGGGGTTTATCGCAGGCTCGGTGGCTTCTCCCCCGAAGACATGCAAGAACGCACCGACTTCCGCTTCACCTTGACCTATGGGGCCTTAAGCGACGGCCGCTATGGTGTTCAGCGCATCAGTTCTGAGTCCCTTTTTGGCAAGGTCGTCATCAAACGAAAGTAACGACGTGCGCCACGAAAAACTGCCTATAGATGACGCCCTCCCTGCGCTGGTTGCGGCCCTCCGAAGTGAGGGCCGTGTCGTTTTGCAGGCCCCTCCTGGGGCGGGGAAAACGACACGCGTTCCTTTGGTGCTTCTGGAAGCTGGCCTCGCGGATTTGAGCGAAGGTGGGGGCCGTATTCTCATGCTCGAACCGCGCCGTTTGGCCACCCGTGCAGCGGCGGAACGGATGGCGCAATCCTTGGGCGAGAAGGTTGGCCAGACCGTCGGCTATCGAATCAAAGGCGAGAGCGTTGTCGGCCCCGCCACGCGCATCGAGGTCGTGACCGAAGGCATTCTGACGCGGATGATTCAGTCGGACGCGGAGCTTTCCGGCGTGTCCGTCGTGATCTTTGATGAATTCCACGAACGCAGCTTGAATGCCGATTTGGGGTTGGCGCTGGCTTGGGAAATCCGCGGCGCGTTGCGGCCCGATCTCAAACTTGTGGTCATGTCCGCCACGTTGGATGCCGCCCCCGTCGCCGCTCTGCTTAACGACGCACCGATTGTCACCTCGGAGGGGCGGGCCTTTGCCGTCGAGACCTTGCACCTACCCAAACCTCTTGCCAAAACCATCCGTTTTGAACAGGCCTCCGCGGATTTGGTTGCGCAGGCGGCCCAAGAAACCGAGGGCGGCATTCTGGTTTTCCTCCCCGGCGAGGGCGAAATACGGCGCGTCGCAGGGCTACTTGCGGGACGCGTTTCTTCCGACATCACCATCCATACGCTTTTTGGCGCCATGAGTTTCGCCGATCAACGCGCCGCAATTTCCCCCGCAAAATCGGGGCGAAAGATTGTTCTGGCCACCTCCATCGCCGAAACCTCCCTCACCATTCAGGACATCCAGGTCGTGGTTGATTGTGGCCGCGCGCGCCGTGCGCGGTTTGATCCCAATTCTGGCATGTCGCGCCTTGTGACCGAGCCCGTGTCCCGCGCCGAAGCAGAACAACGCCGTGGCCGCGCGGGGCGGGTCTCTGCTGGCACATGCTATCGACTTTGGACCAAGGGCCAAGAGGGCGCCCTGCCCGCCTTTGCGCCCGCCGAAGTCGAAGCCGCAGACCTGACCTCGCTTGTGCTTGAACTTGCCCTTTGGGGGGCCGCCTCACCAGACGAGTTAGCGTTTCTCACACCGCCGAGTGCGGGTGGCTTTGCCGAGGCAAAACGGCTCCTGCTGGAGTTGGGCGCGCTGGACGTAAGCGGCAGAATTACACCGCATGGCCGTAAAATCGCCGCCCTTCCCGTACATCCGCGACTTGGACATATGCTCCTTTTGGGCGGCGCGGCGGGTGCACCACTGGCCGCGCTTATTGCGGGCCGAGATCCCTTAAGGGGTGGTCCCTCTGACGTAAACCTACGCTTGAAAGCGATCGAAAACCCGACCGCGTTCCAACGCGCACATCCTTACACGCTTCATCGTGCGACCATCGAAACCCTACGAAGTGACGCCAAAGCGTTGGCGCGGCTGGTATCACATATCAAACATTCGGGGGCGAAATACTCTTCGGCTGAACTGGCCTCTTTGGCCTATCCAGATCGCATTGCATTGCGTCGATCTGGCTCCGCGCCCCGGTTCCTTTTGTCCGGCGGTAAGGGCGCAATTATGGACGACACAGACCCTCTGTCAAAAGTGGACCTCTTGGTCGCCACCGATTTGGACGGCACTCTTCATGAGGCGCGCATTCGTCAAGCGATCGCCCTGCCCGCGTCAAGCCTGCGCAGGCTGTTTGCCGATCAAATTCAATGGCAAAATACCTGTCGATGGTCACGCCGAGAGAAAAAAGTAGTCGCACGGCGAGAGGAGCGTTTGGGGGCGTTGGTGTTGACGGATCAGCATTGGAGCGACGCGCCAGAAGGCCAAATTGCCCAATCCGCGCTGGAGGGGATTCGCGAAATCGGCCTACCGCACACTGCGGCCTCGGATCGCCTTCTTGCGCGGATTGCCCTGTTTGAATCGGATGGCTTTCCCGTGACGGAAAGCCAAAGCCTTTTGGACAGCGCCGAGACATGGCTTCTCCCCCATCTACTGGGCCTCAAAACCGAGGGACAACTGCGGAATTTCGATCCATCCGAAGCCCTGCGCCAAATGCTGACGTGGGAGCAAACCCAAACCCTTGACCGCCTCGCGCCCGCGAGTTTTGTGACGCCGCTTGGGAATAAAGTGCCGATTGACTACGCGGGAGAGGCGCCCGAAATCGCCGTGCGTTTGCAAGAAATGTTTGGCGTTTCGCAGCATCCAACGGTTGGCCCTACGCGCATCCCTTTGCGAATCACTCTTCTTTCGCCCGCACGCAAACCCTTGCAAACAACGGCGGATCTTCCGGGGTTTTGGGCGACATCCTATGTGGATGTGCGAAAAGATATGCGGGGGCGCTATCCGAAACATCCGTGGCCGGACGACCCGACGCAGGAAAAACCAACCCTGCGCGCCAAGCCTCGGAAGTAGGCAAACGTTGCCTTTTACTTAAAATTAACGTATATTTAGCAAAAATAATAAAAACGAGGCGAGTAGAATGACGAATGCACTCAAGAAAGCTTGGGCAGAATACGTGTCCCCAATATTCAAACGCCCCGCGCGGGTTCAAGTTGCTGCGCTTTGCTATCAGGGCAAGGGAGTGGACAAACGCGTCCTTTTAATTACCAGCCGCGATACGGGCCGCTGGATTTTACCAAAAGGTTGGCCCATTGACGGACTCGATGCGCCCAACGCTGCGATGCAGGAAGCTTGGGAAGAAGCGGGCGTCAAAGGCGAAGTCAACAGCACCCCCATCGGGCAATTTTCGTACGAAAAGTCGATGGATTCCGGTGGAATTTCTTGGTGTGATACGTCCGTATTTGAAATGACCGTGACGGAAATTTGCGATAAATTCCCTGAAGCTGATCAGCGCGAACGCAAATGGGTGACGCCAACGGAAGCGGCGAATATGGTTCAAGAACCAGAACTAAGTGCTATTTTGGCGGCATTGTAACAGTTTCTCGACAAAACTCTTGATCCACTCGGCTGCGACGTTTAGCGCTTCCGCAACGTAGCCGAGGGGTAACACATGTCGGATTCTCCAAAGACCAACCAGTGGCAGACGCTGGACAAAGACCTTAACCGGATCAGCCAGCTTGAGTCCGCGACCGCATATGTGTCGCGGCCGTTGGTGGCCCCAGGTATCGCACTCGCCTTTATTGCGCTGACCATCATTACCGCCGCCATTTTCTTTGACGCCACTTCGTCCAATTTCGTTGTCATCGCTGCGGCAGGTTTTGGCGCGTATATGGCGATCAATATCGGAGCCAACGACGTCGCGAACAACATGGGCCCAGCGGTTGGCGCCAACGCCCTGACTTTGGGATCTGCCATTGTTATTGCTGCATTTTTCGAGAGTGCGGGAGCCTTGATAGCGGGCGGAGATGTTGTTTCAACGATCTCAAAAGGGATTATCGACCCCGCGAGCTTTACGGACACCAAAGTATTCATCTGGGCCATGATGGCCGCCCTCATCAGTTCGGCGCTTTGGGTTAACCTTGCGACCTTCGTTGGAGCACCTGTTTCCACCACCCACTCTGTGGTTGGCGGCGTTATGGGCGCGGGTATCGCGGCGGCTGGCTTTTCTGTGGTGAATTGGCCAACGATGGGAACAATCGCGGCAAGTTGGGTAATTTCTCCGGTTTTGGGCGGCGCAATCGCGGCGGCGTGTCTGGCATTTATCAAAGCGAAAATTATCTATCAGGACGACAAAATCGCAGCAGCGCGCAAGTGGGTGCCTGTTTTGATGGGAGTCATGGCGGCGGCTTTTTCGGCGTATCTTTCGCTTAAAGGCTTGAAAAAAATCATCGAAATTGACATCGGCATGGCGTTGTTGATTGGCGCGGGTATCGGGGCAGTTGTTTATGTTGTTTCTGCGCCGCTGATCAAACGCCAGTCTGAAGGGCTTGAGAATCGCAACAAATCCCTCAAGGCGCTTTTTGCGGCCCCCCTCGTGATTTCGGCCGCCATGCTATCGTTTGCGCATGGGGCCAATGACGTTGCGAATGCGGTGGGGCCATTGGCGGCCATCGTCCACGCTGCTGAATTTGGCGACTTTTCGTCGAAGGTTGAAATTCCCCTTTGGGTTATGGTGATTGGGGCGCTTGGCATTTCGTTTGGTCTCGTGCTGTTTGGTCCAAAACTCATCCGCATGGTGGGCAGCCAGATCACCAAGCTCAACCCGATGCGCGCCTATTGCGTTGCCCTTTCCGCTGCGGTCACCGTAATTATCGCCAGCTGGTTGGGCCTGCCTGTGAGTTCAACGCATATCGCAATTGGCGGAATTTTCGGCGTTGGATTTTATCGCGAATGGAGTACGGAACGTCGCCTTGCCAAGAGCCGCGAAACGCGCGCACCAGAGAAACGCATCGCGGTTGAGGAGCGGCGTCGGCGCAAATTGGTGCGTCGCAGCCACTTTATGACAATCATCGCGGCATGGGTGATCACCGTGCCCGCAGCCGCGATAATGTCGGCTGGAATCTTCTACTTCCTCAACTTCGTCATTGGCTAAAACAAGAACGCCGAGAGTCTTACAAGACACTCGGCGCTTCAATTAGATGTGGGAATGACCCTTATTTACTTAGGGTTCATCGCCCATGGTCCGTGATGAGCACCCGGTTGATCAACCCGTTCAAACCCATGCGCCCCAAAGAAATCTCGTTGCGCTTGCACCAAATCCGTCGTGCCGCGCGCTTGGCGCATCGTGTCGAAATAGGCCAAAGCGGCGGAGAACGCAGGGGTCGGTTGGCCATTCATCGCAGCGGAGGCAACCACACGGCGCAATGCCGCGGAACCTGCGATCAGGCGTTTGGCAAAGGCAGGCGCAAGGATCAAGCGCCCTTTGGGCATGTCACCACGGAAGGCGGCCGAGATGTCGTCAAGCAGGGCTGAACGAATGATACAACCTGCGCGCCAAATTTCGGCGACCCGCGCCATATCCAAGTCCCATTTATAGGTTTCGGATGCAGCCGTTAGGATGTCAAAGCCCTGTGCATAGGCCAAAATTCGCGCGGCAAGGAGTGCCTCGGCGAGATCTTCTTCGCTCACAGATGCGCCGCCTTCAGGGGTAACTTTCAGGATTTCAGCTCCCGCTTCACGCACGTCTTTGACCGCAGACCAACTGCGTGCGCCGACGGCGGCCTCAATCGTGGAGGCGGACTGTCCAAGGCCAAGGGCTTCGATCACCGTCCAACGGCCCGTGCCCTTTTGCCCAGCACGGTCGAGGATAATGTCGACCATCGCTTTGCCGGTTTCAGCGTCGACGGAACCAAGTGCTTTACCTGTGATTTCAACGAGGTAGCTCTTGAGATCACCCTCGTTCCAGCGGTCGAACAAGGCCCCTGCTTCGGCTGCGGATTTCCCCTGTCCGTCGCGCAAAATACCCCAAACTTCGGCGATCAATTGCATGTCGGCATATTCGATACCGTTGTGAACTGTTTTTACAAAGTGACCCGCGCCATCGGGGCCAAGATGCGCGGCACAGGGGTCGCCTTGATATTTCGCGGCGATTGCCATGATGATCGGCTCAATCGGGGTGAAGCTTTCGACGGGGCCGCCGACCATGATGGACGGGCCGAAACGCGCGCCCTCTTCACCACCAGAAACGCCCATGCCAATGAAGCGGAGCCCTTCGGCGGCAAGGGCTGCGTCGCGGCGACGGGTGTCGTGGAAGTTGGTGTTGCCAGCGTCAATGATGGTGTCGCCTTGGTCGAGATAGGGCTTCAGGGCCTTAATTTGATCGTCAAAAGCTTGTCCTGCGGGCACCATCAAAATGATCGCGCGGGGCGTTTTGAGGGATGCGACGAAGCTTGCGATATCATCGCATCCAACAAGGTTTTTAGCCAAATCTCCGGCGTCGCGCGTAAATTCCGCGACGCGGGAAACTGTGCGGTTCGTCACCGCGATTTTATAGCCATTGTCCGCGATGTTGAGCGCAAGCGCGCTGCCCATTGTGCCAAGTCCAATCAAGCCAATAGCGGCCATATCCCCATTATCCGACATGTGATGTCCCTTAAATCTGTGGTCGTGTTTGCGTTAACGACCACAAATAGGACTTTAAACGCCAAGACACCAGCGCATCACGGCTTTTTGTGCATGAAGACGGTTTTCGGCCTCATCAAAAATCACCGATTGCGGGCCGTCCATGACCTCGTTTGTCACCTCTTCTTCGCGGTGAGCCGGAAGGCAGTGCATAAACAAAGCGTCACTTTTTGCGTTTTCCATCAAGGCCGTATTCACCTGATAGGGGTAAAGCAGGTTGTGGCGACGTTGGCGCGCGGACTGGGGATCGTGCATGGAAACCCATGTATCGGCGACCACGAGGTCGGCTCCTTCGACGGCTTTTTCAGCATCGCGTTCGATCTCGATTTTCACGCCTTTTGCCCGCGCCGCGGCGATGAATTCCGCTTCGGGATCAAGTTGTTCGGGGCCCGAGAATGTAAGATCGAATCCAAACTGGCCCGCGGCATGGATGAAGGAGGCGGCGACGTTGTTGCCATCGCCCATCCAAACGACTTTCTTGCCTTTGATCGGGCCGTTGTGCTCCTCAAAGGTTTGGATGTCGGCCATGATTTGGCAAGGGTGTGTGCGATTTGTCAGGCCGTTGATCACCGGTACAGAGGCGTTTTCGGCAAGCTCCAAAAGGGTGGATTCCTCAAACGTGCGGATCATGATCAGATCGACGTAGCGCGAGAGAACGCGGGCGGTATCGGCGATGCTTTCGCCGTGGCCGAGCTGCATATCACTGCCAGACAGAACCAGCGTTTGGCCGCCCATTTGGCGCACACCCACGTCAAAAGAAACGCGCGTGCGGGTTGAGGGTTTTTCAAAGATCAGCGCGACCATTTGGCCCGCGAGGGGTTGTTCAGCGTCAAGGGTGCCCTTTGGCAGGCCAGCGCGCGCTTTTTTCATTGTGTGCGCTTGTTCAATCATCCCCCGCAAATCGGCGGGATCAGTTTTGTGGATATCGAGAAAATGGTTCATTTGTAATTCCTTAGCGAGCCGAGGTTGCTTAGAGCAAGGCGTTTTCGATCGTTTTTGCTGTGGCATCCAGGCGCGCGAACGCTTGGGCGATATCTTCGTCGGTGAGGTTTAGCGGGGGGAGCAGGCGGATGACATTATCGGCAGCGGGCACGGTGATAACCTCGTTTTGGTAACCAGCAGCAACAACGTCACCAGGGGCGGGTACACATTTGAGGCCGAGCATGAGGCCCATTCCGCGTACCTCGGTGAACACGTCAGGATGGGAGGCAACAAGCCCCTCAAGGCCCTGCCGTAAGAGGTTCGCTTTGCGGTTAACCTCGGCGAGGAATTCGGGTGTGTTGATTTCGCGCATCACGGCATTTCCGACGGCGCAGGCCAAAGGATTGCCGCCGTAAGTCGATCCGTGCGTACCAGCGGTCATGCCGGAGGCGGCATTTTCGGTAGCGAGAACCGCACCAATCGGGAAGCCGCCGCCGATACCTTTGGCAACCATCATAATGTCGGGGGTAATCCCCGCCCATTCATGCGCGAAAAGGCGACCTGTGCGGCCCATACCGCATTGAACTTCATCAAGAATAAGCAGAATTCCTGCCTCGTCACAGATCGCGCGCAGGGCCTTGAGGTCGGCGTCGGGAAGCACGCGAATGCCGCCTTCGCCTTGGATGGGTTCAATCAGGATTGCTGCCGTTTTGTCGGACAGTGCCTCTTTGACGGCCTCAGTATCGCCGAAAGGTAGATGGACGAATCCAGCCACAAGGGGGCCAAAGCCCTTGGTCATTTTTTCCGATCCCGCCGCAGCAATACCTGCCGCGGAACGCCCGTGGAACGAGCCGTCGAACGTTAGGATTTCGACACGTTCAGGTTCGCTTTTATCAAACCAATATTTCCGCGCCATTTTCACGGCGAGTTCACAGGCTTCGGTACCCGAATTGGTGAAAAACACGGTGTCGGCGAAGCTGGCTTCGACCAAAGCATTCGCCAGCGCGGTTTGTTGGGGGATTTCATAGAGGTTGGAGGTGTGCCACAGGTTTTGCGCCTGCTCGGTCAAGGCCGCAACAAGTGTGGGGTTTGCATGGCCCAAAGCGGCGACAGCGATCCCTGCCCCAAGGTCCAAGAATCGGCGTCCGTCAGCTTCAATCAACCAAGCGCCTTCGCCTTTAACGAAGGTAAGGGGAGCGCGATTGTAGGTCGGAAGAACGGATGAAATCATCGGGTTGGTCCTTGTAAAAGAGACTTTGGTGCCGCATGGGCACAGGCATGTCAAGATTTTGGAGAGGGGTGCGCGATTTTGCGCAGGATCAATAGCGAATAGGCCGCAGCTTGCCTAGCGTCGGCGTCGGTTCGAGATATTTGTGCTTATGATCATGCCGACGCGTATATCGACATCTCTGCCCCTTGGGAAGAATAAATTTCCGTTAAGCTTTAAGGCGGTAGCCTTTGGCGAACCAAACCCAACACAGAGCCATCACTGCCAATGTCGCCGCCGTACACACAACAAGACCAAGCCACGGCGTTTGGGTATGGCCGATCACGCCATAACGCGCACCATCAATTAGGTAATAGACCGGATTGGCGCGGGTGATGGTTTGAATGAGCGGCGGCAGGGTGTCGATGGTGTAAAATGTCCCCGAAAGAAACGCGAGGGGGGTGACGATAAAATTGGTGATCGCAGCCATTTGATCGAATTTATTGGAATAGATTCCGGCCACAATTCCCACGGCGCCCATCATGGAACTGCCAAGGAAAACAAAGACAAGAGCCCAAATCGGATGCTGAATTTCAATTCCGAGGAAAAAGAGCATGCCAAGTCCAATCGCGACGGCAACCATCATTCCGCGCACCACTGATCCCGCCATATAACCAAGGAGAAGTTCGAGGGCAGACAGTGGCGGCATGAGGGTGTCGACGATATTCCCCTGCACTTTTGAGACTACAATTGACGAGGAGGTATTGGCGAAAGCATTCTGGATGACGGTCATCATCAGGATACCGGGCGCGAGGAAATGCAGGAACGGCACCCCTGCGATATCGCCGCGCGTTGGGCCGATTGCGACGCTGAAAATGGCCAAGAAAAGGGCGGCCGTTACGAGGGGGGCGAGAAGCGTTTGTGTCCAGACGACGACAAACCGGCGGGTTTCGCGGCGGGCAAGTGTTGCCATCCCCAGCCAATTGATGCGACCGAAACGGCGTTCTCCAAGGGTATTTTCGTTATGCACTGCCATTTTCCTTCAACTTATCGTAGCGATTCACGTGGATTCCGACTCTGTGCCTTGTATCCCGTGTCAGGGTGTTTAAAATAGAGGGAGAATAGAATTCTTTCAGGCTGCAGGTGCGGGCCATTCTTGGTGCGCGCGTAGCCCTACTTAAGGAACAGATATGTCCTGGACAGATGAGCGCGTAGAGACCCTCAAAAAGATGTGGGGCGAAGGACAATCTGCGAGTCAGATTGCTAAAGAACTTGGTGGCGTGACGCGCAATGCCGTTATCGGCAAAGTGCACCGTTTGGGTCTGTCTAATCGCACGACCACAGCGAAAACCACACCCGAGAAGAAAGCCGCCCCCGCGAAACCTGCGGCACGGACAAAAGCCGCCGAACCGCGCGTTGAGCCTAAAGTTGAGGCCAAGCCGGTGAGCCCCGAGCCGACGCGCCCGATCCCAATTCGCAAGGCCATCATTCCTGCGGGCCAACCCTTGCCGCCGCAACCCTCGGCAAATGAGATCAGCCCAGAAGCCATGGCCTCTGTGCGCGAAGTTGAGAAAACAGCGAAGAAGCTGACCCTCATGCAACTAACCGAGCGGACCTGCAAATGGCCAATTGGCGACCCTGCGACCGAAGAGTTTTGGTTCTGTGGTTTGGACACCAAGGCCGGCAAACCCTATTGCGAAGCGCATGTGGGCGTGGCCTTCCAGCCGATGAGCAGCCGCCGCGAGCGTCGCCGCTAGACAGTCGGAACAGTATTTTAAAAGGCGCCCGTTTGTGGCGCCTTTTTTATTTGCGTGATTAGTTTTGCCCTAGGAGTTTCAGCAATTCTTTGGTCGCGGTTTCTTCAAGAGTGCGCCGCGCCGCATCTTCTAGGCTCTCATCTTTTTTCTGCTTCACGCCAAGTTTTTTAATCGCATTGGCTTTTGCAGCTTTCTCAGCGTCTTTCAGCTTTTTCTCTAGAACCGCTTTCTCCGCACTCAACTCCTGATTAACGATCGCCTCAAGATCGAGCGAAAAACGAAGGTCGGCCCATGGACCACGTATAAGCAACGGCACGCGAACCCCACCAGTCCCGTCAGGGGAAACAAGCGCGGTCGGCGTTAGGCGATAGACCAATAATTTCTGGCTCAGATTGGTTTTTCCACGCCCTTCCGCAATAAGCCCATTGGCCCTAAATGCGAGGTCGGTCCCCGACATAATCCCATCGGTGATATTAAATGTCGCATCAATACTTTCGAAAACGGTGCGCTGCCCCGTGCCTCGATACCCAAGATCCAAGGTGCGGATCATTTGCTCAACATCGACCCCCTTCAGGACGCCTTTCTGGACATTGATCGCGCCCTGCCCCGAGAGGCTCTTTACAATCGCATCCAAATTATTGCCGACCCCAAGGAATTTCACCCGAACGTCTGCCGGGCTTACCAAACGGTCAAAGTCAACGAGCGCCCCAAGAAGTTGGTCCGTCTGAACGCCCTTCATGGTTAAATCGCCGCCAACCGAAAGGCCACCACGCCCATTCACCACGAATTCACCCGCGAGATCACCGCCATAAGCTTTGACCTTTTTGAGATCAAAAACCGCCCTGCCTGCGTTCAACTTCATCAGGACTTGGCTAGGTCCAAATTCAACGACACCAAGATCAAGAGACGTCGCCGTCAATGAAATTTCCGCGTCTACTGCAGAGAGGCCTGAGACATCAATTGGAGCCGTCGACCATCCGCCGGAGTTTGCGGTCAGACTTGTCTGGCTTTGTGTGCTCGCCCCTTGAAGCTCAGGGAGGCTCAAGTCTTGGGCGGTAAATATCCCTTTAATGACGGGCCGATCTTTGCCAGCTTTAAAATCAATATCCCCACGCAGAACTTGGGTTCCGATCTTATACTCGCCACCCCGCACATATGTTGCCCCATCCGGAGTGCGAACAAGTTTCCCCTTCATGCTTAGGGCTTTGGGACCCGCGTTGTTCCCCGCATTTATCGCGTTCAAAAGGGGCGATCCTGCGGCAATTGAGGCCACCAAATCTCCGTCCATAACCAGTCCGGACAAACCGAGCTTGCCCGTATAGGAAATTTTGGCGCCCCCTAACGACGCGGTTGTGTCCAAAGTGGCAATATCGCCCAGCAAAAAGCCCATCGGACGATCCAAACCCGCCTGAACGTCCAGACTGGCCCCTTTGTATTGTCCGCTCAAAGACACCCGGATTTCCCCGTCAGATTCGGGGAAACGCGCTTCAAAGTTTACGTCACTGAGAGATTCCCGCAGCCCTGAGGCATCGTCATAAAAATGAATCTCTCCGTCTTTAATGCCTGCGTATTCAACAGTAACGCGCCGCGGTCCGCTTGAGGGCGCTTTCGCCACTTGGGCCGTTGCCGCCGCCGTGGGTTTTCCAGAAAAGTCCCAGTTTTTTCGACCATCTTTTGCCACCGACAACCGAATGTTGGGTTGCAGGATTTTAATGTCTCTAAACTCAAAATTTCCCTGCAGCAGGGGCAATAACTCCACCCCAATCGTCAGGCCCTCGGCCGTGAGCAACGGCGCGTCTTCGGCCCAAGGCGCGTTCGCAACCGCGATGGGGCCCGTCGTTACCGAAAGGCGGGGGAATATTTTGGTCGTCACGTCGCCCGAGAGGGTCACTTCGCGGCCCGTAAATTCCGCAATCTGCCCGGCGGCGATTTCAGCGAGTTTCTTGCCGGGAATGAGGGCAATCGCGAAGACACCCAGCACAGCCAAAGTCGCAACAATCATGAAGGCTCTAAAAATCCACCGCATCGTTCACCTCACTTTTTTCTATTCCCTTTAATCTAGGGGGGATGGATGCATGAAACAATGGGCGCATCCTCCACTGCGCAACACAACAACGCGATATTGCTCCGTCGCGAACTCGGGTGTATAGCGCAGGGATGAGCCAGAATCCTCCAGAACTCCGCCCCGATCTCGCGCCCCGCGCGATCATCACCGATCCTATCCGCGCCGATCAGCCCAAAATTGGGATGGTCAGCCTTGGTTGCCCCAAGGCCCTTGTCGATAGTGAGCGGATTCTGACGCGTTTACGCGCCGAAGGATACGCGATTTCGCCAGATTATGCGGGTGCGGAAGCCGTGATTGTGAACACCTGCGGCTTCCTTGATAGCGCGAAAGCCGAGAGCCTTGAGGCCATCGGTGAAGCCCTTAAAGAAAACGGAAAAGTAATTGTTACCGGATGCTTGGGCGCGAACCCCGAGTATATCACGGGGGCGCATCCCAGCGTTTTGGCTGTGACAGGCCCGCATCAATATGAGCAGGTTTTGGACGCGGTGCACAGCGCTGTTCCGCCGAATCCAAATCCGTTCATCGATCTTTTACCCGCCCGTGGGGTTTCACTGACGCCGCGTCATTTCAGCTATCTCAAAATTTCTGAAGGGTGCAATCACAAGTGCAAATTCTGCATTATCCCTGACATGCGCGGCAAGTTGATGAGCCGCCCAGCCCATGCGATTCTTCGCGAGGCTGAAAAGCTGGTGGAAGCGGGTGTTCGCGAACTTTTGGTGATTTCGCAAGATACCAGTGCATATGGTCTGGACAGAAAATACGATTTAAATCCGTGGAAAGACCGCGAAGTACGTAGCCACATCACCGATTTGGCGCGGGAACTTGGCGATATGGATGCGTGGATTCGCCTCCACTATGTGTACCCGTATCCCCATGTGCGCGATCTTATTCCACTGATGGCGGATGGGCTTATTCTGCCCTATCTCGACATTCCGTTCCAACATTCGCACCCCGATGTCCTGCGCCGCATGGCGCGTCCGGCAGCGGGAGCAAAAACCTTGGACGAGATCAATGCGTGGCGCGAAATTTGTCCTGACATGACTTTGCGCAGCACGTTTATTGTTGGTTTCCCCGGCGAAACGGAAGCGGAATTTGAGCATTTGTTAGAGTGGCTGGATGAGGCCCAACTCGACCGCGTTGGATGCTTTAAATACGAAGACGTTGCGGGTGCGCGCAGTAATGCCCTGCCCGATCACGTGTCGCCAGAAGTGAAAGAAGAACGCTGGCATCGGTTTATGGAAAGATCACAGGCCATTTCAGCCGCAAAGCTGGAGAAAAAAGTTGGATTTGTGCAAGAAGTCATCGTGGACGAAGTCGACGATGAAGCCGCGACATGTCGCACAAAGGCCGATGCTCCGGAAATTGACGGCAACCTGTTCATCGACGAAGGGTTTGAAAATCTGAAGCCGGGCGACATTGTCAAAGTCATGGTCGACGAAGCCAGCGAATATGATCTGTGGGGGACGCTGGTTAAAAACTAGCGCCTTTCTTGGAAGAAACTCTTGAGTAACTCTTCGGAATCACGCGCGCCAATTCCATCATATACTTCGGGTACGTGGTGCGCTTGGGAATGCGCGAATATACGTGGCCCGCGCTCGACCCCACCGGATTTGGGGTCACTCGCGCCGTAATATAAGCGCCGAATCCGTGCCGCTGAAATCGCCGCCGCGCACATTGGACAGGGCTCAAGGGTGACATAGAGGTCGCAAGCAGACAGCCGCTCAGACTTTAACAAGCGACACGCTTCGCGCAGAACGAGGATTTCCGCATGCGCGGTGGGATCACAATCCGCACGCGTCTGATTCCCTGCGACGGCCAAAACCTTCCCGTCGGGGCCAACCAACGCGGCGCCGACCGGTACCTCGCCACGAATGGCGGCCGATTTGGCTTCCAAAAGGGCCAGATTCATATAGCTTTGAAACGGTTGCATGCTGCTTTGTGCCTGTTTCGTCGCCACGTGCCAAGCGGCTTTCTATTTCCCAAATGGTGAGGTAAAGCGGGTCATGGAAAATTCTAGTGAAAAAACCGGCGAACGCATCGCCAAGATTATGGCTCGCGCAGGCGTCGCATCGCGCCGCGAAGTGGAGCGCATGATTGAAGCAGGCCGTGTCTCGGTGAACGGCAAGATTATTGAAAGCCCCGCGTTGAACGTAACGGGGGCGGACAAAATTTGCGTTGATGATCAGCCAATTTCCGAACCTGAACACGCCCGCCTCTGGCTCTATTACAAGCCGCTGGGCCTTGTGACATCCAATAGCGATGAAAAAGACCGTGAAACAGTTTTTGATACGTTGCCAGTCGAACTTGGCCGCGTTTTGAGTGTTGGTCGCCTCGATATCAACTCTGAAGGATTGCTCCTTCTGACCAACGACGGCGGGATCAAACGTAAGCTCGAGCTCCCTTCAACGGGCTGGCTGCGCCGCTATCGTGTGCGGGTAAACGGACGCCCAACGGAAGAGTCTTTGGCCCCCCTGCGCGCCGGAATCGTTGTTGATGGCGAAAAATTTCAGCCGATGAACGTTAGTTTTGACCGCCAACAAGGGGCCAATGCGTGGCTTACTGTATCGATTCGCGAAGGTAAAAACCGTGAAATTCGCCGTGCGATGGCCGCAGTTGACCTGACAGTAAACCGATTGTTGCGCGTGTCTTATGGGCCGTTTCGACTGGGCGAACTTAAGCCAGGCGATATCGAAGAAGTAAAAACACGCGTTCTTCGCGATCAACTTGGCCAAGAGCCTTTGGCCGATGAAGATGAAAAACCTCGTATCGTGCGCCAGCGCAAACCCGTCGGGAAAATGCCGCGTCACGGAACCGAGCTTGATGCTCCTGCCAGCAAAGGTCCACGGGGCGGCGGCAAACGCACGGGTAAACCTGCGGAGAAACGGTCCTTCCCCGATCGAAGCGGTGGAAAATCCGCGCCTTCCCGTCCGAGTGGTAAACCGCACGGAAAACCGCGTGGCAGGTAAGCCCTAAAGGGCCTGTATCCACCCATTTTTTGTGGAGCCATTCCCTTTAACGACCTCAATTCTCTGGCGAAGGCTCGCCGGAGATCACACTTATATTGAAAATACACTTTCAACTTTGGGGCCTTTTGCTATCATGAAGCCCTAAAGTGCTTTATAAAAAATAAATGTTTCCACACATCTCATCGAGGGACCCTATGGCAGAGACCGGACTTAAAAAGCTCTCATTTGTCATGCTTATCGCACTCGTCCTCTACGTGACTTTTTCGGGGGTGGTATAATGGCGCAGCGGTATGGTGGGCAATTTAGCCCCCAAGGTTCGTCTTCCCAGACGGATGCGCCCAATCCGTTCCGTGGTAAGAAGCCCGCACCCGCACGAGCACGGATTAACCTTTTGTTTGCCGCGCCTATTCCCCTTGCCATACTGGCGTTTTTCCGGTCGCCAGCAGAAATGGCGGCGTCCCTTCTCGCTGTCGCGCTACTTCTTGGGGCCGCTTGGTTGACCCGCGAGGGTGTCGCTGCGCAAGTAGCCTATGAAGCGAGAAGTGTTGCCCGCCGCCCCGCCTTTCCCCGAAAGTTATTTGCGGCAATCTTAATGGGCGTAGGCCTGTCCGTCGCCGGATTCGCAAGCGCAAGCGCCTTGTCGGCTGTGATAATATTTGGGGTCCTTGGCTCTATTCTGCATTTATCGTCTTTTGGATTAGACCCAATGAAGGACAAAGGCGCGGATGGGGTCGACCTGTTTCAGCAAGACCGCGTTGCACGTGTTGTCCAAGAAGGTGAAAGCTATTTGACGAGCATGGATGCCGCCATCAAGCGTACAGAGGACCGCCGATTGATCGCTCAAGTCCAAGACTTTGCGGACGTTGCCCGCCAATTGTTTAGAACCGTGGAAGAAGACCCGCGTGATTTAACGTCGGCGCGAAAATTCATGGGCGTTTATCTAAAGGCTGCACGCGACGCGACCATCAAATTTGCCGACATCTACAACCGCAATCAAAACCAAACAGCCCGCGAGGACTATGAGGGGTTGCTAGAATATTTAGGCGACAATTTTGCTGCACGCATTTCAAAACTGCTCGAGGACAATACCGTCGACCTAGATATTGAAATTGAGGTTCTTCGTGAGCGCCTTGCTCGCGAAAATTTGTAACGAGGAAATTTTATGACCGAAACTATTCGCAAAGAAGCCGAAAAAGCCAAGCCATTGGTTGATGAAGTTGTGGCCATTGAATTGCCAGAGCCCAAGACCGATCTGGTGCCGCTCAAGGCCGCCCCCGCCCCCATTGCCGCTGAAATCCAACGCCGCATGGACGAGTTGGATATGAGTGATACGGGATCGATCGTGAATTTCGGGTCCTCAGCCCAAGCCGAACTTCAGGTCATCAGCCAAGCCATGTTGGCGGATGTTAAAAATAAGGACGTGGGTCCTGCAGGCGACAGTTTGAGTGGAATCGTCTCGGCAATTCGTGGCTTTAGCGTTTCCGAACTGGATGTCCGCCGCAAGCGAAGCTGGTGGGAAAGAATCACGGGCCAAGCCGCACCTTTTGCCCAATTCCTTGCACAGTTTGAAGACGTACAGGGCCAGATCGATAAAATCACCGACGACCTATTGGCACATGAACACACGCTCCTCAAAGACATCAAATCTCTGGATCAGCTTTATGGAAAAACGTTAAATTTCTATGATGAGCTTGGGTTGTATATCACTGCTGGAGCGGAAAAACTGGAAGTTTTGGACGGTACCGATATTCCCAAGAAAGAGGGTGAAGTAACCGCCGCGGACCCCGAACACGCCGTTATGGTTGCGCAAGAACTGCGCGATTTACGATCTGCGCGTGACGACCTTGAGCGCCGCGTGCATGACCTCAAGCTCACGCGTCAAGTTACGATGCAAAGCCTTCCGTCCATTCGGCTTGTGCAAGAAAACGACAAATCTTTGGTCACGAAAATCAACTCGACATTGGTGAACACAGTTCCCCTTTGGGAAACGCAACTGGCGCAAGCCGTTACGATTCAACGCAGCAGCGAAGCCGCGCATGCAGTGCGTGACGCCAATGATTTAACCAATGAATTACTCACCTCCAATGCAACCAATTTGCGTCAAGCGAACACGGTCGTCCGCAAGGAAATGGAGCGCGGTGTGTTTGATATTGAAGCAGTTAAGATCGCCAACCAAGAGCTTATTGGTACGATTAACGATAGCCTCGCGCTTGCGGACGAAGGGAAACGGCGCCGTGCGGAGGCCGAAGTTGAACTTATCAAAATGGAAAAAGACCTCAAGGAAACTTTGGCAGCCGCGAAATCACGTGACGACGGTACGGGGCATCAAATTGGGGCGGCTGTCGGAAGCGAATGAGGCTTAAAGCTCCGATAAAACTGGCAATGTTCGTCATCGGCCTCTCGCTCCTTTTGGGGTGCGAGGCAGACGTGGTGTCAAGCAAGCCACCGGAGCCTAAACCGGTCGCGCCACCCAAAGGGCGGTCAGAGTTAAGTCAATTCTACCTGAATAGCTTTAGCCGGCTGCAAGATGACTTTCTTGTGAAAGGGCTTTTGCGGACAGATGGCGGCGGTGTGGATGTGGCGTTTACTGCCAACGATCTGGCCGAAAACTTCATGAAAATCGCTTTTTTTGCGGAGTTTTCCATGGTCAACGGACGGCTCGTGGCACAGGAAGTCGCTTTCCCGATGCGTCGTTGGCAAAATCCCGTGGTCATAAACGTTATCCTTGGTGAAACCCTAACAGAGTCCCAACAACGCGCGGATCAAGCGGAAGTTAAGCGTTTTGCAAGCCGTTTGGAGCGCGTAACCGGCCATCCGATTCAAATGGGATCACGGCAATCGGCCAACTTATTTGTATTGATCTTAAACGAAGATGAACGCCTCGCGGCGGGCCCATTGTTGCGGGAAATCATCCCAGAAATTTCGAACGTCGATATACAAGCCCTTACCCAAATTACGAAAAATGACCTGTGTATCGCGCAATCCTACAGTGAGGGGCATGCCTCCAAATACATCGGGCGCGCGCTTGTGATCATTCGGGACGAACATCCTGACCTCCTGCGCAAATCCTGTATTCACGAGGAAATCGCACAAAGCCTCGGCCTTTCAAATGACAGTGACGCTGCGCGCCCCTCCATTTTCAACGACGACGAAGAATTTGGACTTTTAACCACGCATGATGAATACCTTTTGCGCATTCTCTATGATCCGCGCCTTACCCCCGGAATGGATGCGCAAACAGCCCGCCCGATTGTCGATCAAATTGCCCGCGAGCTGATGGCCCCCGAAACACCTGAAAAGATTGGAAGAATATAATGGGAATTTTTGATTTTTTAACGGGTGAGTTTATTGACGTCATTCAATGGACGGATGACACGCGTGACACAATGGTTTGGCGTTTTGAACGGGAAGGTCACGAGATAAAATACGGGGCAAAGCTGACGGTGCGTGAAGGTCAATCGGCGGTTTTCATCCACGAAGGCCAAATGGCGGATGTGTTCACCCCCGGGCTTTATATGTTGGAAACCAACAACATGCCCGTGATGACAACGCTTCAACACTGGGATCATGGGTTTAAAAGCCCGTTCAAATCCGAAATCTATTTCGTAAATACAACGCGCTTTAACGACCTTAAATGGGGCACCAAAAACCCGATTATGTGTCGGGACCCCGAATTTGGCCCTATTCGCCTGCGTGCCTTTGGAACCTATTCAATTCGCGTGACGGACCCTGGGGTATTCCTGCGTGAAATCGTTGGGACGGACGGCGAATTTACGATGGATGAAATTAGCTTCCAAATTCGCAATATCATTGTTCAGGAATTTAGTCGCTCCATCGCGGGCTCTGGCATTCCTGTCCTCGATATGGCCGCAAACACTGGCGACCTGAGTAAGCTTGTTGCAGCCCAAATCAGCGCAACGCTGGCGGAATACGGCCTCTCGATCCCCGAACTTTACATTGAGAACATCAGCCTCCCGCCCGCCGTCGAAGCGGTTTTGGACAAACGCACCTCTGTTGGACTCGCGGGCGACTTGGGGAAATACACGCAATTTTCCGCCGCTGAAGCCATGACCACGGCGGCCCAAAACCCCGCAGGCGGCGGTATGGCCGCTGGACTTGGTGCGGGCATGGGCATGGCGATGGCGAGCCAATTTGCTGGACCATGGGGCGCGCATACTGTGCAGGCAGCGGCGCCCGCGACTCCCCCGCCCGCGCCGGTTGAACACGTGTGGCATACGGCAAACAATGGCGAGACATCCGGCCCGTTTTCGCGGGCAACAATGGGACGCATGGCACAGGACGGGCAACTCACGCGCGAGACATTTGTTTGGACTGCGGGGCAAGACGGGTGGAAAAAGGCTTCTGAAATTGGGGCGCTCGCCACTTTGTTCACCATAATGCCCCCTCCCCCTCCTGGTGCTGAATAGTCAGAGAATCGGAGCGTTTCGCGTTATGAATACCATTGAGAATACGCCTCAAGAGGAGCACCTATTTCCGTGCGAAAACTGTGGGGCAGACCTGAGGTTTTCCCCCAAAACAGGTGTGCTCACATGCAATCAATGCGGCTTTCAAGAAGACCGTGTGGAGCCCAAAACGACCATTCTTGAATTGGATTTCAAATCTGCTTTGGCAGATGCGCTGCCATCCGCCGAGATCGAAGAGAACCGCGTCACAAGTTGCCCCAATTGCGGCGCGCAGGTGGGGTTTGACGGAGAAAACCACGCATCCGAGTGCCCTTTTTGCGCCACTCCGGTTGTTGTTGATACTGGTTCTCACCGTCAGATTAAGCCAAGTGCTGTCCTCCCGTTTCAACTCGAAGAAACAACCGCCCACGATGCGATGTCAGCATGGCTTGGGCGGCTGTGGTTCGCTCCGAATGGACTAAAAGCATATGCAAGAAAAGGGCGGAGAATGCAGGGAATATACGTTCCCTACTGGACATTTGATGCAGATACTAAGTCGCGGTATCGGGGGCAACGCGGAACGGAGTATCAGACAACATCGACTCATTTTGAAAATGGGAAAAAAGTTCAACGCACTGTAACCAAGGTTCGATGGAGCCCAGTATCAGGTCGCGTTTCGCGCCTTTTTGATGATGTTTTGGTGCTCGCCAGTAAAGCTTTGCCGACCCGTTATACACAGGCGTTGGAGCCATGGGATCTTAGCGGATTGGAACCGTTTCAAGCGTTTTACCTCGCTGGCTTCAAGGCAGAAGGTTACTCAATCGACTTGGAAAATGGATTCTCGTTTGCGCGAGAGAAAATGGATCGCCAGATTTTACGCGATGTGAAGTTTGATATCGGCGGGGATCGCCAACAGGTTGGCGCAATCGAAACCTCCGTTAGCGACGTAACTTTTAAACACATTCTTCTACCGGTTTGGCTCGCAGCCTATAAGTATCAAGGCAAAACATACCGTTTTGTTGTAAATGGTCAAACTGGCCGCGTAGAAGGCGAGAGGCCATATTCGGCATGGAAAATCGCGTTTTCAGTCCTTTTGGCCTTGGGGCTCGCCGCCGTTTTTGGGTATTTTTACGCGCAGTCGACCTAACGCATTACTAACCTTAGACACAGATTTTAAGTCGAGGTGTTTTCCCAAAGGGTAATTGTGACTGAGCAAGCCTTAAGGGACTATTTTCAATCAACTTTTTTGGTGGGGCGTAACCCTACTCAAATTCATATTGTTCAGAAGGTTGATTTCACGGTCTATTTCCACGCCCAGAGACCTGTGCTCTTTTCGACGGCATCGTTGAGTAGCCCAGCTTACTACATCGTTTCACTCGCCAGATTTCATTTGTGCCGCCACGAGGGTTTCAGACAAGAACTAACCAATGCCTTAATCCAACACCACAGCAGCCTTAAACTTGTCCGAAAAGTTTCGCCGCTTCGTCATTCTCGTATCCATTCATTCGTGTTGGATACACCTTAGCACGCGGTCCAGTTTTGCCGGACCACTTCAGTGGCCCAAGGTCGGCGGAAAGTGTACATTTACCCCAAGGGCTGCGGTCAGCCTGGAGGCAACTTGGAGCGCAGGTAAGTTGGCGTAAAACTTATACCACAATCGAACGCATTTAGGCAAAGACCGATGGGTTTATGAGAAACATTTATTGCTTACTAATTCAGGAAAAAACCGGCTCACATTTTTACTGTTGCCCAATAATTAATTGGACAACAGTTTGTTTGTTTTCGAACTAAAAATCTTCCCAACTCTCAGCTGTTGAGGAAAGCACTTGGCCTCCATTCCCCACCATTCTTACATTCGCCGTTGGTTTTTCAGTTGGCTTTTGAGCTTCATTTTTTTGCATTTGAGGTGGTCTTCGAGCGGCCTCCCCCTCGCGAGATAAAAGGAATTGGGCCATAGTCGTCGCGAGGTTCTCAGCCTCGCTGGTCAATGCGTGACTTGCGGCAGTCGTTTCTTCAAACATTGCAGCGTTCTGTTGGGTGACCTGATCCAGTTGGTTGACCGCGATGTTTATTTCCGCAAGACCTCGAGATTGTTCATCTGCTGATACAGCAATTTCTCCTACATGTGTCGAAATTTCAGACACGCGATCAAAAATCCCCCTCAATGCATCACCCGTTTGGTCAACGAGTTGCACACCTCGTTTCACATGCCCCTCACTGGCTGAAATGAGAGCATTAATCTCGCTTGCGGCTTGTGACGACCGTTGAGCAAGATCACGCACTTCGGTTGCCACAACTGCGAATCCTCGACCTGCATCGCCCGCATTCGCCGCCTCAACACCTGCGTTCAGTGCCAAAAGGTTTGTTTGAAAGGCAATCTCGTCAATTACCGAAGTAATCTTTGAAATCTGTTGTGAAGAGCTTGCAATTTCGCTCATCGCTGCGACTGCTTCACGAACCACTTCACCGCTGGCCTCCGCATTATCACGCGCTTCGATTACCATTTTCCGCGCGATACCTGCCCCTTCCGCCGCTGAACTCACTGAAGATGTCATTTCATCAAGTGCTGCCGCGGTTTGCTCAAGGGTTGCTGCCTGGGTTTCGGTACGGCGAGAAAGGTCGTCTGCCGCCTTGGAGATTTCGTTGGTTTCCCCCCGGATCATTTCAGAATTTTCAACAACACTCCCCATGGCTTTTCGCAAGGCGTCAATCGCTTCATTGAAGTCACTACGGAGTTGCTCGTACTGTGGTGAAAACTCTATTTCAATTGATGCTGTTAGGTCACCTTTGGACAAACTATTGAGACCCGCTCGTAGACCCTCGACAACCGCATCCTGTTCTTTCGTTGAAGCCTTACGCTGCTCTTCCGCTCTTTGGATTTCCCGTTGTGTGGTTGTGACATCTGTACCGATAAAAACCAGACGGTTCACGTTTCCTTGGCGACCAGTTACAGGGCTAAAGCTTCCGTCGAAGATAAGATTTTCGCCAGATGGGATGCCGCACTCAAACTGTCCAAAAAATGGCTTACCTTTAGAAAGCGCGGGCCAGTAATCTCTTTCTTCTGCAGAAGCCTCCAAATTCTCGGAAAAAACATCGCGGCAATGATGCCCGAGAAGTTGAGTTTCCTCACTCCCGTAAGATCTGCAAAAATTATCGTTAGCTTTTACCAGTTCTCCGGCGGCGTTAAATTCCACACGCACTTGACTGGAATCTAACGATGTAAGGATCGCCTGATTCAGCCGTTCTTCCGTTACATCTTTCCATTCAATGACTCGACCAATCGAGATTCCATTAACGTCAACGACATCGTTGATTGATTGTTCGACACGGGTTTCGCCCATGACAATGTCGGATATATGTGGAAGATTGTCTGAATCCTCCGGAATACTTTCCGCCCCGCTACCTTCTCCGTGAAAAATCGAGAAATGTTTACCAACAATTTCCGACGGATTTAGCTTTTTGAGTTTGCTGGAAAGGTTCTCTTGGTTTGCCATCATAATCTTCGAAAAGGCACTGTTAATGTAGTTAATCGTTAGGTCCTGATCTACCATCAGCATAGCAGAGGATGACGATTCAAATGCGGCCCCCTTAAACAAGCTCTCTCGAGACGTCGCTTCCGCCTCTAATAGAGTTGTCCTAAAGTCTTCGAGGGTTCGCGCGATGTCTCCGATTTCATCTTTGCGTTTGAGGTTTGGAACCTCGATTGTGTAATTTCCATGCGCAACATCATCCATCGCCGTGCGATGACGTACCAACGGCTTCGACAAAAAGCCGCGCAGCAAAATCGAAACAATGACAAGAGCAACAAGGAACACTATCCCTGCTATGAGGTTTGTCTTTTTTTGAAGATCCGCTATGTGTGAGATCGCTGGATCCGGGCTCCAGAGCATAGCGACAACACCTACCACGCTGCTGTCCTTTCCAAATAGCGAAGGGACCGCCACGTAAAACCCATCACCAGCAGTCTCGATTTCACCGGTTTCCATTGCTTTTGTCGCTAAGTTTTTGAGGTCTGAAACTAAAGCTTCTTGTCCCAAATATGTATACAAGACCTCCCCTTTTGCATCCAGAACGATAGCTTCCAACGCGGAGTCGCCAGAGGACTGAACCGCTCCCTGGATGATCGTTTCTAGAGCCTGCGGGTTTGCAAACCTTATCGAGCCCGCACTTTGAACTGCCGAAAAGGATGTGAGATTTATTGCGAGTTCCTTTGTATTTTCTCGAGCAACATTGTACTGAGCATCCAGAGATAACGCCGTCATTGTGCCGGCAACAGCGGCGGTGCAAAGGGCAACAATTGCGGAGACCCTAAAGAAAACCGTTCGCGTGGTGCCCTTAAGGTTCTTAAAAATAGATATCACTTTCATACCGGTTTCCTCATTGAGACGATCTATTGGGGAAGTGCATGACGCTAGACGACCTAACTGCGCACTCTTGCCTTTTTGCTAATGGGAAACTCTTACAAGAAATTTAAAACTGGTCGTTTTTTTTGCCCAGCTTGAAAATAATTTCATTCAAATTGAAGTCATTCTTCTTCAAACTCTTACTTTTCACAACAAATCCAAACACCTAGCGCCATGGGGCATATACTTTACGGTTTTAAAAGGAAAACTCTAGGTTTCCCTTGCAACCTCTGAAACAAGCATAGACAAATTAGGCGCGCCCGAATTGGCGCTTGTTGGTGTACTTAAGGGCATGAAAAGGCTCACATGGTTAAGAACATACAAAAGGGATCGGCCCTTTCTCTAAAGAGTAAATATGATCTGCGCACGCAATTTGGCGCTATCTGCTATCGCGTTGCGAATGGAAAAATCCAGATACTCTTGATCACGAGCCGACGCTCTCGCCTGTGGATTGTTCCCAAAGGCTGGCCAATCAACGGAAAAACACCTGCTCAATCGGCCGCCATTGAGGCGTGGGAAGAAGCGGGCGCGATCGGCGTTATGGGTGACGCTTGTATCGGCTTGTATTCGCATACTAAAAAGGCAACTAAGGGCGAAATCCTTCCGGTTATGGTTTCCCTTTTTGCCTTACAGGTGAAGCGTACCGCGAAAAAGTTTCCCGAAAAAAGCCAGCGCAAACGTAAATGGGTGAGCCGTAAGAAGGCAGCAAGTATGGTTTCTGACCCCGAACTTGGAAAAATTCTGCGCGGTTTCACGCCAGAAAATTTCTAAATGCGGATTCAGGTGTTGGTTGGAGAAATTCACAAGGTCATGTTAACCTTGTTACGGCAAAACTAGTTTGCACATAGCTTGAAAGGCCCGAAATGATCCGCTTTGCCCTGAAATGCGACCACGACCACTGTTTTGAGAGCTGGTTTCAATCTGGTTCAGCATTTGACAAGGTCAAATCGGCGGGGATGGTGTCGTGCCCAGCCTGCGGCTCAACGGATGTCGTTAAAACTTTGATGTCCCCTCAGGTTCAAACAACGCGCAAGGCCTCAAAGGAGGGTGACACTCCACATCCAGCCTCTGAGACCCTTTCGCCCCCTCCAGATCAATCTGAGTTTATCCAAACACCGTCAAAAGAACTTGAGGCCAAAATTGCCGCACTTAAGGCCCATGTCGAGGCCACCTCAGACTACGTTGGCAAGAATTTCGCCAAAGAAGCGCGCGCGATGCATGAGGGTGACACCCCAGAGCGCACAATCTATGGCGAGGCAAATATGGCAGAAGCCCTGTCGTTAATCGAAGACGGCATAAGCGTGGCTCCCCTCCCCTTTATTCCCGCGCGTAAGACAAATTAGGGGCAAACGGCGCTCATTTGGCATAATAATCGACACGGAACGCCCCTTCTGACCCTTCCCCGCTTGCGCTGAACCAAACTTCCTCCTAAGACACCAGCGGTTTAACCCTAAAGGAGCATCCATGCCTCTTCTGGTCATGAAATTTGGCGGCACGTCCGTTGCCACCCTCGATCGCATCCGCCGCGCCGCAAAGCGTGTTGGCGTCGAAGTCGCGAATGGCTATGACGTCATCGTCATTGTTTCGGCGATGTCCGGCAAAACGAATGAGCTTGTCGGGTGGGTTCGCGAGACCTCCCCTATGTTTGACGCGCGTGAATATGATGCCGTTGTCAGTTCGGGCGAGCAGGTCACGGCGGGGCTTATGGCCCTCACGCTTCAGGAAATGGATGTTCCGGCGCGCAGTTGGCAAGGCTGGCAAGTTCCGGTCAAAACGACGTCTGCGCATAGCGCCGCCCGCATCGAAGACATTCTCACCGAGAACATCAACGGCAAATTCGCCGAAGGAATGCGCGTTGCAGTTGTTGCTGGCTTTCAAGGCGTGAGCCCTGAGGGGCGGACGACGACGCTTGGACGCGGAGGTTCGGACACAACGGCTGTGGCGTTTGCTGCGGCCTTTGGCGCGGAGCGCTGCGATATTTATACCGATGTGGATGGTGTCTATACCACCGATCCCCGCATCAGTTCCAAGGCGCGCAAACTTGACAAAATCGCCTTTGAAGAAATGCTCGAATTGGCTTCGCTGGGCGCCAAGGTCCTTCAGACCCGCTCTGTCGAACTGGCCATGCGCTATAAAGTGAAATTGCGCGTCCTTTCGAGCTTTGACGAACAAACAGACACATCCGGCACCCTAGTGTGCGACGAGGAGGAAATCATGGAAAGCAATGTAGTATCTGGCGTCGCCTATAGTCGCGACGAAGCTAAAATGACCTTGATTTCGGTTGCTGACCGTCCGGGTATTGCCGCCGCGATCTTTGGGCCACTGTCCGAAGCGGGCGTCAACGTCGATATGATTGTTCAGAACATATCCGAGGAAGGCCGTACGGATATGACCTTCTCCTGTCCTACCGAAGACGTCCTGCGGGCCGAAAACGCGATGGCGACAGCCAAGGCTGCGGGCCACATCAATTATCATGATTTGGTCGCGGACACGGATGTCGCGAAAGTCAGTGTCGTTGGCATAGGTATGCGCTCACACGCGGGTGTCGCCGCCAAAATGTTTGGCGCACTCAACTCTGAGGGGATCAATATTAAGGTCATCACAACCTCCGAGATCAAAATATCTGTGCTGATTGACCGAAAATATATGGAACTTGCGGTCCAAGCCCTGCATGATGTTTTTGAACTGCACAAATCACCATAATTAAGGGGCCAAATGCCCAATTTATCAGGAAAGTCTACCCAAAGTGAGAGCCGAAAGCTGCTTGGGCGGCTTCGCGAGGCATTGGCAGAGGATTCCGAAGGTCAAAAACGCCTCGACCGGATCACGAGTTTAATCGCGGATTCGATCGCAACTGAAGTATGTTCGATCTATTTGTTTCGAGATCAAGACACTTTGGAACTTTGCGCGTCCGAGGGCTTGAAAGCGGAAGCGGTCCACCAAACGCGGCTACGCCTCGGCGAAGGCCTCGTGGGGCGCGTGGCCAAAAGCGGCAGCATCGTCAACTCAGCCAACGCCCCCAGCGAGCGTGGGTTTCGCTTTATGCCAGAAACGGGGGAGGAGATTTACTCCAGTTTCCTTGGGATTCCAGTGCAGCGTTTGGGGGAAACACTCGGGGTTTTGGTTGTCCAATCCAAAGACGCTCGGAGCTATTCGGAAGACGAAGTTTACGCCTTAGAAGTTGTGGCAATGGTTCTCGCTGAAATGGCCGAACTTGGGGCCTTCGTGGGCGACGGCGCAGCCCTCTCGGCTCGCCATCAACACCCGGTTATGATCCGCGGCGGCGTCGGCCAAGAAGGCACCGCAGTTGGCAATGTCTACTTGCACGAGCCGCGCGTCGTGGTCACAAACCCAATTGCCGACGACCCGCAGGCCGAAGAAATACGTCTGGATGCGGCCGTAGATACATTGCGCGTCTCCGTGGACGAATTGCTACTCGGTGCGGTACAAGGGGACAAAGAACAGTTGCAGGTTCTTGAAACCTACCGGATGTTCGCCAATTCCAAAGGGTGGATGCGGCGCATCAAGGAAGACATCTCGCGTGGACTATCCGCCGAAGCTGCGGTTGAAAAAGAACAGTCCACCGCCCGTACGCGGATGAGCCAAGTGCCTGACGCCTACTTGCGCGAGCGCTTGCACGATTTAGACGACCTCTCTAATCGGCTGCTTAGAATTCTAACGGGGCAAGGCAAAGATACCGGCGCGGAGATGCCACAAAATGCTGTGCTGGTCGCACGAAATATCGGCCCCGGTGAACTGCTGGAATACGGCAGATCGCTTCGCGGTATTGTCCTAGAAGAAGGGTCTGTGGGCAGCCACGCGACCATTATTGCCCGCGCCCTTGCGATCCCATTGATTATCAATGCAAGCCGCATCACGACCGAAGCCCTCAATGGCGATTATATCCTTGTGGATGGCGAGCAGGGTATCGTTCATTTGCGCCCAGACGATTCCGTCAAAGCAGCGTTTCATGACAAAATTGCAATGCAAACAACCGCTGCGGAGCGCTATTCGTCCATCCGCGACAAGCCCGCAATAACGCTCGATGGCACTGAAATTCGTCTATCAATGAACGCAGGGCTGATGGCAGATTTGCCATCTCTTGAGAGTTCGGGCGCGCAGGGTGTCGGGCTTTTTCGTACCGAGCTGCAATTCCTCGTCCGCAATAAAATGCCGCGGCGTGGCGAGCTTGTTGAGCTGTATAAACGCGTCTTGAACGCGGCTGACGGGCAGCGGGTGAACTTCCGAACGCTTGATATTGGGTCTGACAAAGTGCTGCCCTATATGAAGCCACAGGATGAGCCAAACCCCGCGATGGGTTGGCGTGCAATCCGCCTTGGGCTCGACAAACCTGGCGTCATGCGCATGCAGTTGCAAGCCTTTATCCGTGCCTGCGAAGGACGCCCCTTGACGGTGATGTTCCCGTTTGTTGCGCAATTCGATGAGTATATTCAGGCGCGCGAGATTTTTGAGAAGGTACTCGAAAACGAAGCCCGTTTGGGACATATTCTTCCAGAGCGCGTCGAAATTGGCGCGATGCTGGAAACCCCTTCATTGGCGTTTGCGCCGGAGCAATTCTTTGAAATGTGCGACTTTATTTCCGTGGGCGGGAATGATCTCAAACAGTTTTTCTTTGCTGCCGACCGCGAAAACGAACGGGTTCGCAAACGCTATGACACGTTGAACGTAAGCTTTTTAAGTTTCTTGGAGGGGATCGTCGAACGCTGTGTTGCCTCGGGAACTTCTATATCCTTTTGCGGCGAAGATGCTGGTCGCCCTGTCGAGGCCCTTTGCTTTGCGGCTATGGGATTTCGCGCCCTCTCGATGCGCCCTGCTTCCATTGGTCCGGTGAAAAACCTGTTGCGGCGCGTTGACCTCGCGGAAGCAAAATCGGTTATCGACGCGGCACGCGCCTCTGGTGCGCAATCTGTTCGACCTGCCGTAGTAGAGTGGATCTCCAACCTTTAAGCTGGAAAACCAATATGTCTGGCGCCATTTTTTACGAGTATTTTTTGTTTGGAGATCGCCTGTGATTGGGCCTCTTATTTTTGCATCTATTGTCGCGGGTCTCGCGGCCATTGCAGCCCTGTTGAACGGCAGCACTCTCTTGGGTGCATTTATCGTTTATTCAGGAACAGGAGCGGTGACGGTACTTTGCGTCGCGCTCTTAATGTACACTTTGCCGCGACTGCGCAGACTTTTCGGTTTGCAAAACGACTAGACGTATTTGCAAACCTCCCCCCCACACCTATCCCACGCGCCCGACGTCAGCGAATAGCCCAGCACACGCGCAGGGTTGCTTGGTGCTGGCATGACAACATCTGGCAAGATGTCAAAGCCAAAGCGCTGATAATACGGCAGATCCCCGACAAGGAGCACCCGTTCCCAGCCTGCGACGCGTGCCAAATCAAGGCTGGTGCGCATCAGTAAGTCGCCCAAGCCTTCGCCCTGCCGAGTCGGATGAACCGCAATCGGGCCTAGGAGTAAGGCCGCCTTCGGGCCGACTAAAACGGGCCAGTACCGGATCGCCGCGGCAAGGGTGTTATCGGTGTCCCGCGCCACAAGGGAAAACTCTGCAACTTGCGAAACGCCTTCACGCAACCGGTAGGACGACAGCGCCTCGCGCCCCGGCGCAAAGCACAGATCGTAAAGCGCCTCAACTTCCCATAGGTCCGCTGGTTTTTCTTGCTCTATCCTGTACACGCGGCGCTCCGAAAATGGGTTCTGACGCGAACCTGCTCTTTTTCTCTGGCAACGCCACTAGCACAGCGTTACCTCTTGTTCAAACACAAGAAAGGCCGCCAATGTTTTATGAACCTAAAAATGGGCATGGTTTCCCGCATAACCCATTTAATGCCCTTGTCACGCCCCGCCCAATTGGATGGATTTCCACGCGCGACAGAAATGGAAACGACAACCTCGCGCCTTACTCGTTTTTCAACGCAGTCGCCTATGAACCGCCACAGGTTATGTTCGCATCAACGAGCGCAAAGGATGACCGCGACGGCACAAAAGACAGCGTTGCCAACATTCGCGAGACGGGTGTTTTCTGTGTAAACATCGTTGAATATGCCATGCGCGACGCGATGAATGTGACCTCAGGAAGCTATGCAAAAGATGTCGACGAATTTTCCCTCGCGGAGCTTGAAAAAGCGGAATGTTCAGTTATTTCGGCCTCACGTGTCGCCCTTGCCCCCGCGAATTTGGAATGCAAACTGACCAAGATCGTTCAATTGCCCGGTGAAGCCAACTTCGCGGTTTTCGGTGAGGTTGTGGGGGTGCATTTGCGCGATAATTGCCTTGTGGACGGTGTTTTTGATGTTTCCACATTCAGCCCACTCGCGCGGCTGGGGTATAAAGACTACGCGCGAGTGGAAACGATTTTCAGCCTCAAACGTCCCGGCGAAGAATAGGAATTTTGATATGCGCGACACGATGATTGGTGTGATTGGCGGCTCTGGCCTGTATGAAATTGACGGGCTTGAGAACGCGGAATGGACGCGTGTCGAAACGCCTTGGGGCGACCCGAGTGATGCCGTTTTGACGGGCGTTTTGGATGGCGTTAAAATGGCCTTTTTACCGCGCCATGGACGTGGGCACCGCCTTAGCCCGACAACCGTACCGTATCGGGCAAATATTGACGCCTTAAAGCGCATTGGCGTTACGGATGTGATCTCGGTTTCGGCCTGTGGCAGTTTTCGCGAAGAGATGGCACCGGGTGATTTCGTGATTGTGGATCAATTCATTGACCGCACCTTCGCGCGTGAAAAATCGTTCTTTGGCACCGGTTGCGTCGCGCATGTTTCCGTCGCCCATCCCACCTGCCCGCGCCTCTCAGCGGCCTGCCTCACGGCGGCAAAAGATCAAGGGATCACTGTCCATGACGGCGGCACGTATTTGGCGATGGAGGGGCCGCAATTCTCGACGCTCGCAGAAAGTAAAATGTACCGCGAAAGCTGGGGCGCAGACGTGATCGGCATGACAAATATGCCCGAAGCAAAACTCGCCCGCGAGGCCGAACTCTGCTATGCGTCCGTCGCGATGATCACCGATTACGACAGCTGGCATCCCGATCATGGCGAGGTCGACGTCACCCAAATCATCCAAACATTGATGGGCAATGCAACCAAAGCGCGCGGCTTGGTCGCACGCCTGCCCACCCTCTTAGGAGCACAGCGCGACGATTGTGAACATGGCTGTGACAAGGCACTGGAATACGCCATTCTCACGGCCCCCGACGCAAGGGACCCAGCCCATGTGGCCAAGCTCGACGCCGTCGCAGGCCGTGTCCTCAACCGATAGTCTCGCCCCCCTTTTTTCGAAAGCAGAATGGACAAAACGATGCAAAAAAAGACCGTTCAAGACTACATTCGTACGATTGTTGATTTCCCGCACGAGGGCATCCTTTTTCGCGATGTCACAACCCTTTTTGCCGACCCACGCGGGTTTCGCATGGCGGTAGACCAAATGCTGCATCCCTATGCGGGCATGCGGATCGACAAGGTGGTTGGGCTTGAGGCTCGCGGATTTATCCTTGGTGGCGCGATTGCGCACCAGCTTTCGGTCGGCTTTGTGCCCGTGCGCAAAAAGGGCAAACTTCCTGGCACCACGATCAGTGAAGAATACTCGCTGGAATACGGCGAGGCGATTGTGGAAATCCATGATGACGCCATCAAACCGGGGGAAAAAATCCTTCTGGTTGATGATCTGCTTGCGACAGGTGGTACCGCCGAAGCCGGAATTAAGTTGATTGAACGATTGGGCGGTGAAATCGTGAGCTGTGCGTTTGTGATCGACCTTCCTGATCTTGGCGGACGTGAAAAGCTCGAAAAAATGGGTATGGATGTCACATCGATTTGTGAATTTGGCGGACTGTAATCGTCTCTCGAAGTAATAGTTTATTAAAACTTTAGTCTTAGACCCATGCTTGCCAGTTGGGAGCAGCTGGCATTTGCTTACATGTTCCGATTGACGCCTCGTCGTTCGCGGCGGGGCGTTGATTTTTCAACTATGCGTGCAAATTGCCGATGACGGCTCCGGGATTCATGATTCCGTTCGGATCAAGGGCCGTTTTGATCGCCCGCATCGCCGCGATTTTTCCCGGATCACCATAATGTGCCAAGTCCTTGGCCTTCAGGCGTCCAATTCCGTGTTCGGCACTGATGGAGCCGCCCATTTCGCTCACCAAATCATGCACACAGCGCTGAATATCATCACGTATAGCATCGTATTCGTGGCGGTCGCGCCCGCGTGCAGGGAAAGCGTTGAAATGCAGATTCCCATCACCGAGATGTCCAAAACAATTCACCCGCATATCGCCAAGCTTTGCAAGACGCGCGAGCCCTTCAATGACAAAGGCCGCGATACTTCCAAGCGGCAGAGAAACATCATGCGAGACAATGGAGCCAATCACCTTATTGGCTTGGGGAATCCGCTCTCGGACCTCCCAAAACTGGCGCCGCTGGGCTTCGTTTTGTGCGATAGCTCCGTCCGAAATCAATCCCGCCGCATGCCCTTCCTCAAACAAGCGCTCGAGCAAAGCGTCCGGATCACGCCCTCTTGCAGTTCCTAGGTCAATCAGAACCATCCACTCTGGTTTGTTCTCAAAGGGTTGCCGAACATCCGGTAGCTTCTCTGAAAGGAACTCGAGGCCCGTTTTGTGAATGAGTTCAAAGGCAGAAACTTCGCTGGGTGCAATGGTTTGTGCGAGATTAAGCAGCGCGAGGGCCGCCGTTGGATCCTCTACAACAAAAACTCCCGTGCCATTTTCGGCAGGACGCGGGTAAAGTTTCAACGCAGCGGCGGTAATCACGCCCAATGCGCCCTCGGATCCGATCATCAAATTGCGCAAATCAAACCCCGTGTTGTCTTTGCGCAAGCGCGTCAGCCCGTTCCAAATTTGCCCCGAGGGGAGAACCACTTCGAGCCCCAAACACAAATCGCGCGTATTTCCGTATCGCAACACATTCAAACCGCCCGCATTTGTCGCCAAATTGCCGCCAATACGGCACGATCCTTCGGAAGCAAGGGATAGGGGGAACAAACGATCCACAGCTTGTGCCGCAGATTGCACATTGGCCAGAATTGCGCCCGCTTCAGCGATGAGGACGTTTTCTTGTGGGTAAGTTGCCCGAATTTGGGTCATACGTTCAAGCGAGAGAATGAGAGGTAGGGGCCCTTGGGGGGCGACTTGCCCGCCAACCAAACCCGTCCCGCCACCGAAAGGAATAACGCCGATCCGCGCCGCATTGCAGGCGGTGATGATCTTGGAAACCTCCTCAACCGTGCTTGGCGTGGCAACATGTGTGCCCAAACCTATATAGCGACCACGCGGTTCCTCCACGTCGGCAGGTGTGGCAAGGCGCAGGGCCTTATCGGGCAACATCGCAGACAGCTTCTCGACGAAATCATTGGTGAGCGGATTGAGCATAGGTCCTCCTAACGTACGCCGGTTCTCCCCCGACGATCGCCCCGTAGATTGGCATATAGAACATGGTTGCGCCAGCGTCCCGCGATCTGAAGGTAACTTTGCGCGACCCCTTCATACTTGAAACCTGACTTCTCTAAGACGCCCCGCGACGCGACATTTTCAGGAAGGCAGGCCGCCTCAATGCGCGACAAATCGAGTGTGGAAAACGCATAGTGGCTCAGGGCCTCGATGGCCTCGCGCATGTAGCCTTGGCGCGCGTATTCTTCGCCAACCCAATACCCAAGTGTGCCCGATTGCGCGGGGCCACGGCGAATATTATCCAAAGTGACCGCCCCCAAAATCTCTCCCGATTGGCGCAAGGTTAGAAACAATGGCAACGCGGTCCCTGTCGTGACAGCGCGTTGTGCCCAATAAACACGATTGGTAAAGGCTTTACGCGTCAAATGATCCGCCGCCCACGCGGGTTCCCATTGCGACAGGTGAGATTGGCTGTTGTGACGCAATGCGGCCCAGTTTCGGTAATCCGAATGTTGTGGCAGCCGAAGCGTCATGCGCTCCGAATCCACCAGAACTTTTCTACGCTTAAAAAGCATCAGCCAACCAAACGCCCACGGATACCCTCGATTGAAACCGATTTCGCGTTTGGCCCATAGGTGGCCAGTGAGATACGCGCATTTTCGGCCATTTCACGGGCCATATCGGCGACACCTTGCCGTGAAACCGCATCAATTTTAGTAACGGTTTCAGACAAGCTTGGGACACGGCCCCAAATTGAAATCATCCGCGCAAGGCGTTCTGCGCGGCTTGACGGGCTTTCGAGGCCCATGAGCATTCCGGCCTTCATTTGTGTACGGGCACGATCGATTTCGCGTTCCGACATGTCCTCGGCGGCGCGGCGGATTTCGCTCACGGTGATTTCGGCCAATTCGGGCAATTTTTCGCCAGACGTGCCCGCATAAATCGTGGTTGAGCCGCCGTCCGAAAATGCGCCCGCTTGGGCGAAGATCGTATAGCAAAGGCCCCGTTTTTCTCGAACCTCTTGGAACAAGCGGCTCGACATACCGCCTCCAAGAGTTGAGGCAAGGACTTGGCTGGTGTAAATAGCGTCGTCTGTATAGCTGGGTCCATCGAAATTAAGCGCGAAATGCGCTTGCTCAAGATCCTTTTCAACACGGGTCTCGCCGCCCTTAAAGGTTGCCGTGACTTCCTGAGCGCTGTCTCGATTTGGCAGGTGGCCAAAAAGCGCGGTCGCGGCTTCAACGAGGGCCGCGTGATCGACCTCCCCTGCTGCAGATAGGATCATTTGTGCGGGGCCGTAACGTTCCTTCACAAATCCAACCAGATCGTCACGGGTGAAATTCTTCACGCGCTCTTCGGGGCCAAGAATCGTTCGGCCAATCGGCTGGTCCGGATAGGAAACGTTCTGGAGCCAATCGAAAATCACGTCGTCCGGTGTATCAAGCGCTTGGCCGATTTCTTGCAAAATCACGCCACGCTCAATCTCGATTTCTTCGGGGGAAAACGTGGGATTGAGCAGAATATCGGAAATAACATCAAGGCCAAGGGGCACGTCCTGCCCCAAAACACGCACGTAATAGGCTGTCATTTCGCGGCTGGTATAGGCATTGATATAGCCGCCGACATCCTCGATCGCTTCGGCTATTTCGAGGCTACTGCGCGTTGTCGTGCCTTTGAATGCCATATGCTCAAGAAAATGCGCGATGCCGTTTTGCTCAAGCCGCTCGTGACGACCGCCTGCCATCACCCAAATGCCGATGCTCGCGCTTTTAAGTCCGGGCATGTTTTCAGAAACAATGCGAAACCCGTTATCGAGAGTTGTAAGTTGGCTGGTCAAAGAGCGCGCCTTTCGTGAACCAACGCCATAAGCGCGGCCAAATCATTTGGAACGCGGGTCACGCGTTCGGGTTTGTTGCCGAGATCTGCCATATGAGCGGGCAACGTAGGATGAATACCGCAGGCCGCCTCGACGGCTGCGGGGAATTTAGCGGGATGTGCCGTTGAGAGCGTGATCATGGGAACCGATCCCAGATGCTCTTTTGCGACCTTAACCGCGACCGCAGTGTGCGGGCAAAGGACGTGGCCCGTTGTGGCGGCCATTTCCTTGATCGTTGCGGCACATTCTTCCTCGGAAGCACGACCAGAGGTGAAGGTTTCGCGCAGGCTCTCGAGGGGGCCTTGGGAAATTTTGAAACTACCCGATTTCAGCTCTTCCATCAGTTGCGCCACGGCTTTGCCATCGCGACCATACATATCAAACAACGCGCGCTCGAAATTGCTGGAGACTTGAATGTCCATGCTGGGGCTGCTGCTTGGGATCGTTTTGGCCTTGGTATAGGCGCCAGTTACCAAGGTGCGGTGCAGAATGTCGTTATGGTTTGTGGCAATCACGAGTTCGCGAATAGGCAGGCCCATTTTCTTGGCAATGTAGCCTGCAAAAATATCACCGAAATTGCCGGTCGGAACCGTAAAGGAGACTTCGCGATATGGCGCGCCGAGCGCCACAGCTGATGAAAAATAATAGACGACCTGAGCCAGAACTCGTGCCCAATTGATCGAATTCACCCCCGCAAGTTTGACACCTTCGCGGAAGTCAAAGTCGTTAAACATATCCTTGAGGCGGGCTTGGCAATCATCAAAATCCCCGTCCATCGCGAGGGCGTGAACGTTGCTCTCGGTGGGGGTGGTCATTTGGCGACGTTGAATCTCCGACACGCGACCGTGGGGAAACAGGATAAAAACGTCGACATTGCTAAGGCCTTTAAAGGCTTCGATTGCTGCGGACCCTGTGTCGCCCGATGTGGCCCCAACGATAGTTACACGCTTGCCTGAACGGCTCAAGGACGCTTGAAACAATTGCCCGATGAGTTGCATCGCGAAGTCTTTGAAGGCGAGCGTCGGGCCGTGGAACAATTCGAGTAGAAAGTGGTTTTGATCCAACTGCACCAGCGGCGCGCGCGCGGTGTGGCGAAAACCTGCGTAAGCCCGTGCAATGATCGCTTTGAATTCGTCGTCCGTGAAGGCGCCCCCAATGAAGGGGCGCATCACCGCGAAGGCGATTTCTTCGTAGGATTTTCCCGCAAGGGCTGCGATGTCTTCGGGGGACATGACAGGGATTTCCGCAGGCACAAAAAGGCCCCCGTCCCGCGCAAGGCCAGTCATCATCGCATCTTCAAAACTCAGTTCGGGCGCTTGGCCCCGTGTCGAAATATAGTGCATTTTTCTCTCGCCTCTAGACGGTTCTCTGCCTGATACGCCACAGAAGGAACGCTGTCATCCCAAACCATACCAACGCCAGCCCAAACCACGTCACAACATACTCCAAATGCTTGTTTGGGATGCCCGCCGAATCGACAGGGAACGAGGTCGTGACCAGATTTGGCTCTGTTGACGTGCGCTGAACAAGCATGACGGGTTCGGTGTTAAGGGCTTCGGCCATGGCTGGAATATCGCGCCCGAACCAGATGCCTGCGTTGAGGTCTGGCGGCGGGGTCGCGTTACTGATTTCATCGGGCCAGAGCAAATTACCGACGATTTCGGCCTCAACGGCGGGGCGGGGCGCGTTTTTCGCTGAAATCGCAACGAAACCACGATCCAATAGTACGCGACGTCCGTCGGCCATTTCCAGCGGCGCAATCACCCGATAACCCGGTCCGATTTTTTGAACGCTGGCTAAGATGGTAATTTCCTGTGGACCGATAACGCCTTTGGCCTGCACGGGCAGGAATTGATCCGTCGCTTCGGTTGGGTTTAGCGGAATATCAACAGGTTCAGACAGAATTTTCGTGTCAATTGCGGCCAACACTTCTGTTTTCCACGTCAGACGTTGGAGCTGCCACGTCCCAAGCGCGCACAGAATCGCTGTGCCAATCAAACCAAAGATCAAAGGGATGAGCATTTTGCGGCGCATGGAGTGCAACCTTATTACTTAAAACTGGAAAGGCGCGGACGATGCCCGCGCCTTTTTTATTTTATAACGGCGCCGTTAAGCACCCGTCAAATTTAGCCGCCCCAAACGTAGACCGCTGCGAAGAGGAAGAGCCACACAACGTCCACAAAGTGCCAGTACCAAGCAGCAGCTTCGAAGCCGACATGGCTTTCAGGAGTGAAGTGCCCCTTGAGGGCGCGGATCAAACAAACACCCAAGAAGATTGTGCCGATGAGAACGTGGAAACCGTGGAAACCCGTCGCCATAAAGAAGTTCGCGCCGTAAATATTGCCCGAGAACGCGAAGGCCGCATGGCTATATTCATAGGCTTGGAACAAGGTGAACACCGCGCCAAGACCAATTGCGAGAGCAAGGCCAGTTACGAGATCTTTGCGGTTATTTTCATGTGCGAGCGCATGGTGCGCCCAAGTCGCTGCTGCACCGGAGCACAGGAGGATCAACGTATTGATCAGCGGCAAATGCCAAGGATCAAATGTTTCGATACCGATTGGCGGCCAAACGCCATCGATTGCCGGGGAATCTGGACCCATTGGATAGATTGCGTTTTTAAAGAAACTCCAGAACCATGCGGCAAAGAACATAACTTCGGACATGATGAACATGATCACGCCATAGCGCAGACCGATTTTAACAACTGGCGTGTGGTCGCCTTGTTGGGCTTCGGTCACCATCTCGCTCCACCACGCGTACATAACGTAAAGGACGCCAGCGAGGCCGATGAAGAACATGAACGGAGTGATATCACTCATCCACATAACCGCACCGAAAAGCATAATGAAGCCCGATAATGCGCCCAAGAGCGGCAGGATCGAAGGGTTGAGAATGTGGTAGTCGTGATTTTTAGCGTGTGCCATGGGGATCCCCTGTTTGGGACTTAGTTAACATTAGCCGCGGGTGTGGTCGAGAGGTTCGCCACATCTTCAGGCAGTTCGGTTTCGTAGAACGTATAGGACAGCGTAATGTGATGCACGTATTTTGCATCCCTGTCCGTAACGATTTCGGGATCGACGTAAAAGCTGACCGGCATCATGACGGTTTCGCCCGGTTGCAACACCTGTTCGGTGAAGCAAAAACAATCGATTTTCGTGAAAAAGCCGCCCGCTTCATAGGGAGCAACATTATAGGCGGCGGTTCCCGCGATAACGCGGTCGGTCGGATTTGTGGCCTCATAGAACGCAAGGCCGGTTTCGCCGATGCGGATTTCCATCTCCCGAACAACGGGTTTGAATTCCCACGACATGCCGCCAGCCACATTGCCGTCAAACCGAATGGTGATGGTTTGATCGAGTATCTCGTCAGAGCCAGCCGCGGCAACGCCCGTGGTGCCGCCAAAGCCTGTGACTTTGCAGAACCAGCTGTAAAATGGCACCGAGGCCCATGCGAGGGCGCCCATGAGGACCACCACACTTGCCGCTTGCGCGGCCGTTTTATGGGTGTTTTTCATCGCCATCAGTTCGTGCCCCCTGTTACCGGCTCTAAGGTCCGGCTCGGCGTATGGTCATAGGCTTCGACCGGTTCGCCGCGCTGCACTTTGGCCAGTGTCAGGGCAAAAACGATAACGACGAATGCCAGTAAAAGCCCACCGACGCCGTAGTTGCGGCCTTGGCGGCGCTGGTGAAGTTCGTGCTCAACGTGCGGTGCCATTATAGGATCGCTCCCCAGGTAAGGCCCACGGCGGATTGCACCAAGAGGGCTGTGAAATGCAGAAAGAGGTAGTAAAGCGACAGGCGAAAGAATTTACGCTCGCTTTTGTATTTGTCAGCTTCCGCGTCGGCTTCTTGGCGTTTCCAAAGGCCAAAAGCTCCCCAGATAAACATGAGGTTCAGAACAGCAGATACCGCAAAGTAAATCGGACCGCCGATGGACGTAAAACTAATGCTCAACGCAACAGGGGCGAGCAAAAGCGTATAGACCAAAATATGGTTTCGGGTGGATTTACGGCCATGGGTTACCGTTAGCATCGGCACTTTGGCTTTGGTGTAATCGTCGTTCATAAACAACGCGAGCGCCCAGAAATGCGGAGGTGTCCACATAAATATAATCGCAAACATAAGAATGGATTCGATGGAAATACCACCGGTCGCAACCGCCCAGCCAATCATCGGAGGGAAGGCACCAGCGGCCCCGCCAATCACGATGTTTTGAGGCGTCCAACGCTTGAGCCAAATGGTATAAATCACAACGTAAAAGAAGATCGTAAAGGCCAGAAGCGCGCCGGCAAACACATTGCCCGCAAGTCCCAGCATGACAACGGCAATGCCAGAAAGCGCCATGCCGATGCCCAACGCCTCGCCTTCGGCGACTTTGCCGGAGGGAATTGGGCGACCTTGGGTGCGTTTCATCACGCGATCAATATCGGCGTCCCACCACATATTCAGCGCGCCAGAAGCCCCGCCGCCCAGTGCGATAAAGAGAATAGAGGTAAAAACCACAAAAGGATGCACGGGATTGGGCGCAACCAACACGCCCACGAGGGCAGTAAAAACGACCAGCGACATCACCCGTGGTTTCAACAGAGCAACAAAGTCGCCAAAACCGGCTTCGCCTGTATCGGCGGAGGTATGAGTCTGTAGGCTTGCGTCGCTCATGTGGGTTTCCTTGGGGCAGATCTTGGTAGGTCAATGGCTCTGCGGCGTCCTGTACGGACACCGCAAAATCGCTCGAATAGGTTGGTCTAGTTGCTTGAGGCAACCGTAAGAGGCAGCGGTATACCCGCATATTCTTCGATCGCACCAAGGAGCCATTCGTCATAAACTTCTTGGCTCACAACCTTAACCGTAATCGGCATGTAAGAGTGGTCTTTGCCGCACAACTCGGAGCACTGGCCAAAATAAACGCCTTCTTTTTCCGCAGCAAACCAAAGTTCCGCAAGGCGACCAGGGACCGCATCCTGTTTCACGCCAAATGCGGGAACAGTCCAGCTGTGGATCACGTCGGCACCTGTCACCTGAACAACAATCGTTTTGTTCACGGGGATCACAAGCGCAGTTGTTGTCGCCAAGAGGAACTCGTCGGGGGAATACCCGTGACGCTCAAGCATAGCATCCATAGCAGCATCGCGCACATAAGGCGTTACGTCGCCGTCTTCTTCTTCCAAAGATGCGGGCTGGCCGAGCATGTAGCTGTCGAATTCAACACCGTGGTCAACGTATTCGTAGGTCCAAAACCATTTATTCCCAGTGGCTTTGATCGTAATATCAGCAACCGGAATGGTTTGTTGCTTGAACAGAACGGGCAAGGAAAACGCGCCGATAAAGACCAAGATCACAATAGGTACGAGGGTCCACGCAACTTCGAGGGGCGAGTTATGTGTGAATGTCGCGGGATTTGGGTTGCGTTTGGCAGAGTAGCGAAATGCGATCCAGAGGATCAAACCCGTTACGAAAATCACAATCGCTGTGATGATATAGAGAATCATGCCATCGAGCCATTGAAGCTCGCGCGCAACCTCGGTCGCGGCGAATTGAAAGCCCGTAGATTTGTCGACAGGTTTGCCGATAACTTCTAGATTGCCCAATGCATCTTGAGCATTTGCTGCGCTGGCGAATGCTAGCATCGAAGCTGAGAGGCCTGAAATCTTGGTCAAAAATCGCATAGTTGTTTCCTGTTCGCTCGGGCTTTAGAGCCCCTGCTATAGCCTTCATCCCGCCCTTCGGCTGGAATCCCATTGTGTTTGTTGCGTCAAAAACCATATTAGACGCAACAGAACAAGCAATTTACGCGCGGCAAACAGCCGCTTCACCTCTTTTTGGTGTAAAATCTGGAGAATATCCATGCCCAATGATCGTTTTCGCCCTTTCGACACGATAATAGATAAAGCTGCGGCCCTTTCCGTTTTGCAAAATGCAACTGCTGGCGCGGATGATGGCGAATTGTTTTTGGAGCGTCGCAGTTCTGAAGCTTTGGTTTTTGATGACGGACGGGTGAAAACGGCGAGCTATGACGCGAGTGAAGGATTTGGCCTTCGCGCGGTGCGTGGCGAAACTTCCGGCTATGCCCATTCCACAGAAATGACCGTCAAGGCGATGCTCCGTGCGGCAGAAACCGCGCGCCTTGCGGTTGGTGATGGCGGCGGCACCCTCGCCATGGCTCCCGTCCAAACGAACCGGCGCCTTTATTCCGACGACAACCCGATTGAGCAAGCGACCTTCCCCGTCAAAATCGACCTTCTCAAGGAAATCGATGCTTTCACGCGCGGCCTTGATAAACGAATCATTCAGGTTTCCGCGACCCTTGCGGCCTCCATGCAAGAAGTCGAAATCCTGCGCCCCGACGGATTGCACGTCCGTGATGCCCGCCCCATGAGCCGTTTGAACATTTCGGTGATTGTTGAAGAGAATGGCCGTCGCGAATCTGGTGGCACGGGAGGTGGTGGTCGCGCCGCCTTAACTGGTTTACTTGAACCGGAACATTGGCAGTCTGTAGCCCGCGAGGCTTTGCGCATTGCGCTGGTGAACTTGCGTGCTGTGCCCGCCCCTGCTGGGGTTATGGACGTGGTACTTGGCGCAGGTTGGCCCGGAATTTTGCTGCATGAAGCGGTCGGGCACGGACTTGAAGGCGATTTTAATCGCAAAGGGACCTCGGCTTTTAGCGGTCTTATAGGCCAACAAGTTGCTGCTAAGGGCGTGACAATTCTGGACGATGGCACAATTCCTGATCGGCGAGGCTCCATTAGTTTTGATGACGAAGGGACTGCTAGTGGCAAGAATGTCCTTATTGAGGACGGCATTTTGGTTGGCTATATGCAGGATCGCCAAAACGCGCGCCTCATGGGGGTTGAACCTACGGGCAACGGGCGGCGTGAAAGCTATGCACATACGCCAATGCCACGGATGACCAATACTTATATGCTTGGTGGTGACACCCCCCCTGCCGATATTGTTGCCGACCTTAAAGACGGTATTTATGCGGTTGGATTTGGCGGCGGACAGGTTGATATTACGTCAGGCAAGTTCGTTTTTTCCTGTACCGAAGCCTATGCCGTGAAAAACGGTGTCATCGGAGATGCCGTCAAGGGAGCAACCCTGATCGGCGACGGCCCAAAGGCAATGCAGAAAATTCGCACTATCGGCAACGATATGGCCCTTGATCCCGGCATCGGAAATTGCGGTAAGGCCGGACAATGGGTGCCCGTTGGCGTGGGGCAACCGACCCTGTTGATCGGAGGATTGACCGTCGGCGGAAGCGCCGCATAGTGGACCGCGTCCGCGCCTTTGATCCACGCGATGAGGCCGCCCTTGCGGTTTTGTGGCACGACGCGTGGCATATGGCGCATGGTGCCCATGTGCCCGCAACCTTGCTCCCCAATCGGCAATTGGATTATTTCCAACGCACCCTCCAAACCTTTGCCGCGCAGACGCGCGTCATTGGACCGGTGGGTGCACCGTTTGGGTTCTACTTGCGCATTGGAAACTATGTTGATCGACTGTTCGTTGGCGTGCGCAAACGGGGGTATGGCGCCGCACTCTTAAACGATGCCGAAACCGAAATGCGGCGAGAGGGGATATCGGAGGGCGAACTCGGATGCCTTGTTGAAAACACCCCCGCACGAGGATTTTACGAAGCGCAGGGCTGGCAGCTTATCCACATAAAAACAGAGGCAATACTGGAGGAACACGGTGGTGGAACCCTAAACGATTGCATTTATCGCAAAAAGCTCTGAATTTGTTCACAAGTTATTAACCATCCTGATTCTAGTCTGAAGGAGTAAGCAGACGGAGCCACGATGACCGAAGATACTATTTCTTCTACCCCACCCCTCACCCCACCCACCACGGAAGAAATGCGTGCGTCGTGGCTCCGTCTTTTACGCTCTCGCCGCGTTGGTATTTCCACTTTCTACCGCTTGCTTAACGAGCATGGCTCCGCAGAGGTCGCACTTGAAGCGCTTCCAGATGTCGCCCGTGCCGCCGGAGCCTTCGACTATCAAATTTGCCCAATCGGCGTTGTAGAGGCAGAACTTCGCGCTGCATATAAAGTTGGCGCGCAGATGATTTGTTACGGCGACCCGCGCTATCCCAAAACCCTCATGGAACTCGAAGACGCCCCACCCCTGTTTTGGGCGATTGGCGACACCGCCCTCCTTGCCCGCCCGAAAATCAGTATCGTCGGCGCGCGAAATGCAAGTTCCCTTGGTGAACGCATGGCGCGCAAATTGGCCGCGGGCCTCTCGGAGCAGGGGTTCGTCGTGGTTTCCGGACTTGCCCGCGGCATTGATGCAGTGTGCCATGACGCCGCCCTCAAAGGGGGCACGATCGCGGTTCAAGCAGGGGGCGTTGATAAAATCTATCCACGTGAGAACACCGATCTTTTCTGGGAAATCGGCGCCAAGGGTTTGCGCATTTCCGAAGACCCCATTGGTCTCACGCCACAGGCCCGCCATTTCCCTAAGCGCAACCGGATCATCTCTGGGTTATCCCGAGGTCTTGTCGTTGTCGAAGCCGCCGCGCGTTCGGGTACTTTGATCACAGCGCGCAATGCCCTCGATCAAGGTCGCGATGTCATGGCCGTTCCGGGGCATCCCTTTGACGCCCGCTCGGCAGGAAGCAATATGCTGTTGCGCGATGGGGCGACAATGGTGCGCCACTTGGACGACGTTCTCGAACAACTTTCCGGCATCGTCGGCGATCTTGAACAAACGCTCGCGCCGCAAACACCCCAATTCGAAGTTTTCAAAGAACCACCCGCGCGCACCTTGAGCGACACATCACAACTGCACCAAATGATCCTCAACCGCCTCGGCCCGACGCCTCTCGCTGAGGACCAATTGATCCGCGACCTAAATCTCTCGGCCCATCAAGTCAGTTCCGAACTTGTAACTTTGGAGATCGACGGGCACATAGAGCGGGCAAGTGGCGGGCTTTTGACGCGTGTAAATTAGGAGTTTCATCACTCCCATTGACAATCAGTCCAATCCGACCACATTTTGCGCCGCCAATAGCTCCCAGTGAGTCGAGAGGAAATTTATGCCCGTTGTTGTCGTTGAATCGCCCGCGAAAGCCAAAACAATCAATAGCTATCTGGGGAGCAATTACACCGTTCTCGCCAGTTATGGCCACGTTCGCGATTTGCCCGCCAAGAACGGTTCCGTCGATACGGACGCCGATTTCGAGATGAAATGGGAAATCGGATATGACAGCCGTAAGCACGTCAAAGCCATCGCCGACGCACTTGCCCTCGACAATGAATTGATCCTCGCGACCGACCCCGACCGCGAAGGCGAGGCAATTTCTTGGCACCTTCAGGAAGCCCTGACCAAACGCAAAGTGATCAAAAAAGACACACCCGTCAGTCGCGTGGTCTTTAACGCCATCACAAAGTCCGCCGTCACCGAGGCGATGAAAAATCCGCGCCAAGTCGACACCCCGTTGGTCGAAGCCTATTTGGCCCGCCGCGCACTCGACTATCTTGTTGGCTTTAACCTGTCGCCCGTTTTGTGGCGCAAACTGCCCGGTGCGAAATCCGCAGGGCGGGTGCAATCCGTTTGTTTGCGTCTCATCGTTGAACGTGAGGCGGAAATCGACGCCTTTGATGCGCGCGAGTATTGGTCCGTCAAAGCGATGATAGGCACACCCCGTGGCCAACAGTTCGAAGCCCGCCTGACCGTATTGGGCGGCAATAAGCTCGATAAATTCGACCTGCCTACAGCCACCGATGCGGAATTGGCCGTTCAAGCTGTTTCAAGCCGGTCCTTGTCTGTACTCATGGTTGAAGCCAAACCCGCCAACCGTAGCCCGTCCGCGCCCTTCATGACATCGACCCTGCAGCAGGAAGCCAGCCGCAAGTTTGGCTTTGGTGCACGTCAAACCATGAGCACCGCGCAACGCCTGTATGAAGCGGGTTACATAACTTATATGCGGACAGACGGCATCGATATGGCACCAGAAGCCATCACCGAAGCCCGCGCCGCGATCACCGACAGATATGGTGCCAACTATATCCCTGAAAAACCCCGTGTTTACAAAAACAAAGCCAAGAATGCCCAAGAGGCCCACGAATGTATTCGCCCAACGGACATGACTTTGGATGCCAGTAAGTTGGCGAAACTTGAGGCCGATCAACGCAAGCTTTATGATCTCATTTGGAAACGTACTTTGGCCAGCCAAATGGCCGGTGCGGTTCTGGAACGCACCTCCGTGGATATCGGCTCTGACGACGGCCAAGTAGTGCTGCGTGCGACCGGTCAGGTTGTTGCGTTTGACGGTTTTATGAAGGTCTATACCGAAGGCCGCGACGATACCGATGACGAGGACGAAAAACGTCTGCCGCAAATTTCCGAAGGCGATGCTGCCCCCCTCGTCGCGGGCGCATTGAGTGCTGATTTTGCTAAAGGTGAAAAATCTGACAGTGTTGTTGAAGCTGTGGGTGCTGGGATGCAACGCAATAGCGGCGCGATCATGACAGAAAATGCCGCTATTTTGGGCCAACAGCACTTTACCCAACCGCCCCCTCGCTTCACCGAGGCCACTTTGGTGAAACGCATGGAAGAATTGGGCATTGGCCGCCCGTCCACATACGCAAGTATTGTGACCACGATTCAAGACCGTGAGTATGTGCGCAAAGACAAAAATCGCCTTATTCCCGAAGATAAAGGTAAAATCGTTACCGTCTTTTTGATGAATTATTTCCGCAAATATGTGGGGTATGATTTCACGGCTGACCTCGAAAGCCAGCTCGATGACGTGAGCGCAGGCGAACGGGATTATAAAGAGGTGTTGCGGCATTTCTGGAAAGACTTTTCGGTCGCCATTGGAGAAACCACGGAACTACGGATTTCCGAAGTTCTCGACCACCTTGATGACGTCCTTGCACCAACACTCTATCCACCGCGCGAAGATGGGTCCGACCCCCGCATTTGTCCAAAATGCGGCGAAGGCCAACTACACCTAAAAACCTCCAAAACCGGCGGTTTTGTTGGCTGTGGCAATTATCCAGAATGCCGTTACACCCGCCCAATCGGTGGCGAAGGCGACGCAACAGGCGAACGTGTTTTAGGCGAAGACGCCGGAGACGAAATCAGCCTGCGTTCGGGACGTTTTGGACCCTATGTTCAACGGGGCGAAGTCACCGAAGAAAACAAAAAGCCGCCGCGTGCGAGCTTGCCGCGCGGCTGGGAACCCGACGCGTTGGACCTTGAAAAAGCACTGACATTGTTGAGCCTCCCCCGCCAAATCGGCCCACACCCCGAAGACGGGGAGATGGTCGAAAGCAACATCGGACGCTATGGCCCATATGTGAAGCATGGCAAAATCTACGCGAACATTCCTGATGTAGAGGAAGTCTTCACCATCGGGATGAACCGCGCCATGGAAGTGCTGGCGCAAAAGGCAGCCAAAACGGGCCGTGGCGCAGCCGTCGCCCCGTTGAAAGAACTCGGCGAACATCCTGAAGAGGGCGGCCCAATTAATGTCATGGAAGGCCGCTATGGCCCGTATGTAAAATGGGCAAAGATCAACGCGACAATTCCAAAAGACGTTGAGCCAAACGACGTCACAATGGAACTCGCGCTAACTTGGATCGCTGAAAAAGCCGCGAAAAAGCCAACGCGGAAAAAAGCGGCTCCTAAAAAAGCAGCCGCTAAGAAACCCGCGGCCAAGAAGGCGCCCGCCAAGAAACCCGCGGCCAAAAAGACTGCTGCTAAGAAAGCCCCCGCGAAGAAAACGGCGGCGGCGAAAGCGGATGATGGCGACGTCGTCGAATAGAACAAACCCACATCTATAAATAATCAAGCCGCGCCCTTCCTAAGGAGCGCGGCTTTTTTCTGCGTCGCAGCAAAGTCGTTGACACGCGCCCGTACAAAGGCAAAACTCCGCCATCGAGAGAGAGCAGTTAGGGAGTTTGAAATGAAAAAGATCTACGGATCAGCAGCCGAGGCCCTTGATGGCTTGCTGTTTGATGACATGTTCATCGCAGCGGGCGGGTTTGGCCTTTGCGGCATACCGGAATTGCTTTTGGCCGCAATTCGGGACGCAGGCACCAAGAATCTGACCTTTGCATCCAACAATGCGGGTGTTGACGATTTTGGTATTGGAATTTTGCTGCAAACCAAGCAGGTCAAAAAAATGTTGTCCTCATACGTCGGAGAAAACGCAGAGTTTATGCGCCAATATCTATCCGGCGAATTGGATTTGGAATTCAACCCCCAAGGAACTTTGGCGGAACGCATGCGCGCAGGCGGCTGTGGAATCCCCGGTTTCTACACCAAAACGGGCGTTGGCACCGTTATTGCAGAAGGCAAGGAACACAAAGATTTCCGTGGCGAGACCTTTATCCTTGAAGAAGGTATTTTCGCCGATCTTTCTCTCGTTAAAGCATGGAAAGCCGACGAAACTGGCAACCTCGTGTTCCGCAAAACCGCCCGTAATTTCAATCCCCCCGCCGCAATGTGCGGCAAGGTCTGTGTGGTTGAGGTTGAGGAAATTGTACCTACCGGAAGCCTTGACCCTGACTCGATCCATTTGCCCGGCATTTATGTGCATCGGATCATTCAAGGCGATCACGAGAAACGTATCGAACAACGCACAGTGCGGGGGGCCTAGACCATGTGGGATCGCAATCAAATGGCCGAACGGGCCGCGCAGGAATTACAGGACGGCTGGTACGTGAACCTTGGGATCGGCATCCCAACACTCGTTTCCAACTACATTCCCGAGGGTATCGAAGTGACTCTTCAAAGCGAGAATGGTATGTTGGGCATGGGCCCCTTCCCCATTGCAGGCGAGGAAGACGCCGACCTGATCAACGCTGGGAAACAAACGATTACCGAACTGCCGCAAACCGCATATTTTGATAGCGCGCAAAGCTTTGGCATGATCCGTGGTGGCAAAATTGCCATGGCTATTCTCGGCGCGATGGAAGTTGCCGAAAACGGCGACCTCGCGAATTGGATGATTCCGGGCAAGCTCGTCAAAGGGATGGGCGGCGCGATGGACCTTGTTGCCGGCGTGGGCCGCGTTGTGGTCGTGATGGATCACACGAATAAAAAGGGCGAAAGCAAACTTCTTAAGGAATGCACTCTACCCCTTACTGGACAAAAATGTGTTGATCGCATCATCACCAACTTGGGTGTTTTCGATGTGGTCGAGGGCGGCTTAAAGCTTATTGAACTCGCCGAGGGGGTGAGCGAAGAAGACGCGCGCGCCAGCACGCAAGCCACGTTGGTTTAAGCCGAGATCAGAATATTTAAGGGCTGCATTTCTGGATGTGGCCCTAAATAGTAATCAAAATTTAGCTTTTTTACAGTTTTTGTTCCCAATTTGGAAACAGCATCATATTCTTGCCCTAATTAGCATCTAAATCGCAGGCAATGATGACGAGCACCCATACCCCCAAAACGGTAGAAACCGTCGCGCCCCTGCGCCTGCCGCCTGTGCATAGATGGCGCGACATTGCGCTATTTGCGGGACTTTTCGGGCTGGTGATTGCAGGGCTTTTTGGTATTGCCGCAGCAACAGGTTGGGAAGAAACGTGGACGCACATTAATAACCTCGCCGTTTGGCAAGTTGCGGTTTTGCTTCTGCTTTCCCTTGTGAACTACGTGATGCGTGGCCTGCGTTGGCATATTTTGGTGCGTCGGTTGGGGCTCGATTTGAACTTCCCTCAAAATCTACGCCATTTTCTGGGCGGCTTTGCAATGAGTGTGACCCCCGGGCGTTTGGGCGAATTCGTGCGTATGCGATGGATTCGCCGTGAAACTGGGGTGCCCGCGGAAAAAACCGCGCCATTGATGTTGATGGATCGGGCGAGCGACCTCGCCGTTATGGCGCTCCTGCTGGCGATCGGTTTACTGGCCGCTGCCAGTGGCCCTCGTGGAGCAATACCCGTCGTTATAGTAGCTTTGATGGTGGCGTTTGTCGTAACGCGCCCCACTTTGCTAAGGTTTGCAGTGAATAGCATTTATAAAACCATCGGCCGCAAGCCACGCTTTTTTGTCCGCGTCCGGCGCGCGTCCGACAGTCTTGCCCAGTTTTCGCACGGCCCTACGATGTTCATGGCGCTGATACTGGGCGGTATAGGCTGGTTCGCCGAGGGCGCATCTTTTTACTATTTAATGAGTTGGCTGGGTTCGGACATTTCGCTCGCAACCTGTGTCGTGATCTTTGTCTTTTCAACACTAGCAGGTGGGCTGACGGGCGCACCGGGTGGAGTGGGTGGTGCAGAAGCGGCGATGATCGCGCTGCTGTCGCTCGAAGGTATTCCGCTTTCAATGAGTATTCCGGCGACTGCCGTAATTCGCCTAACGACCCTTTGGTTTGCGATTGCCATCGGGTTTGTGATTTTTCCAATTGCCGAGAAATATTCGAAACGAGGGGCCTATGCGCTGGAAGTCTGAAAAAGTAAGTGGATGGGGCCGCGTGTTGAGCGCATCAAGCGAAGTTGCGCGCCCTGAACGGATGCATGCCTTAGAAACCCTATCCGAAGATAATTTGGCTCCGGCATTTGGCAATTGCCGCTCTTATGGTGATGCGCCCCTAAACAACAATGGCCGCTGCATTGATATGACGCGCCTTGATCGCATCCTTGGATTTGATGCCGAAACAGGCATTTTGGAAGTCGAAGCTGGGTGCCGGTTGGGCGAGTTGACCCGCCTTTTCGCGCCCCAAGGCTGGCTTCCTGCTGTGCTTCCGGGAACAGGGTTTGCGACCATTGGCGGCGCGATCGCGATGGATGTGCACGGGAAGAACCATCACGTCGCGGGAAGTTTCGGCCAACATGTTGTCTCGATCACGCTGCTTGTAGATGGCAAGAAAAAGACAATCTCGTCCAAAAGTAATGCCTCCCTTTTCAAGGCCACTCTCGGCGGTCTAGGCCAAACGGGCATTATCCTTTCTGCTAAAATCACGATGCTGCCCTGCAAGGGCGACGTCATCATGGTGACCGAACGGCGCGTGGATGGGTTTGACGAATTCCTCTCCCTTCTCGACACCTCGTCGGCGACTTATACCGTTGGCTGGATTGACGCGACGGCCAAGGGGAACGCCTTGGGACGCGGCATTTTGGAAGAAGGAGAAACGGGGTCTGGCCTTGTACCTGCACGACAGAAATCCAAATCTATCCCCTTCAACGCGCCTAGTTTTGCGCTTTCGCCCCTCACCGTACGCCTATTCAACAAGCTGTATTTCAAACGGGTACCAGATCATGGTCGCACATTGGTTAAGCCAATCACCGATTTCTTTTTCCCGCTGGACCGGATTCACAACTGGAACAAACTCTATGGGAAACGTGGTTTTCACCAGTTCCAATGCGTAGTGCCAATTGATCAAGCCCCTGCTCTGCGCGAAATGCTAACCCAGATTGCGCATTCTGGATTGGCTAGCCCACTTGCTGTCTTGAAACGGATGGGCGAAGGGAGTGCTGGATTTATGTCGTTCCCGATGGAAGGCTACGCCTTGGCTGTGGATTTTCCCAACACCGAAGCGGCACGCGTTTTGATCCCGCGGCTTGAAAAACTCACCGCCGAAGCCGGTGGCCGGATTTACTTGGCCAAGGATTCTATGTCCAGTGGCGTACGTATCCGCTCAATGTATCCCGATTATGAAAAATGGCGCGACGAGGTCGAAAAATCCGACCCGAATGGTGCTTTAAAAACCGACCTTATCCGCAGACTCGAGCTTAGGAGCACAAAATGACCGAAACATGGATCATTCTCGGCGCAACCTCGTCCATGGCACGCGCCTTTAGCCGTGCCGTCAGCGAAAAAGGCGCAACTGTCCTCCTTGCAGGCCGAGACATGGACGATTTGAAAACCGCGGCCTTGGATTGCAAAACGCGCGGCGCGCGCAGGGCCGAAGCCGTTAAGTTTGACGCTCGCAAGCCTGAAGGCTTTGAAGCGATCATTGAGCGAGCCTGTGCCGAAGAAGGTCTCATCAACGTGGCCTGTTTCGTCGGCTCGATGCCCGATCAATCGGAAATCGATACGGACCCGAGTTTGATTGCCGGCGTCGTTATGGACAGTTTCACAGGCCCCGCGTGTTTCTTGCAGATGATCGCCCCCGAGATGGAAGCCCGCGGTGGCGGCGCGGTCATTGGGGTCGGGTCTGTGGCTGGAGATCGAGGTCGTATTGGCAACTATGTCTACGGCGCGGCCAAAGCTGGATTTCACACCTATCTTTCGGGATTGCGCAACCGTTTGAACCGCTCTGACGTGCACGTGATGACCGTGAAGCCGGGATTTGTGGACACGGCAATGACATGGGGAGTCGAGGGCATGTTCCTTGTCGCCTCGCCCGACGATGTTGCCGCAAGCCTGCTTAAGGCCGTGAAGAAAAAGAAAAACACGCTGTATACACCGTTTTTCTGGCGCTACATCATGTTGATCATTCGCTCCATACCTGAGCCGATTTTCAAAAAGCTATCGGTCTAAAACCCGAACCACTGTTGCCATAACCCCGCTGCGTAAAACATGAGTGACAGTGTAAACATCAGGATCCCGAGTCCCTTTTTGTCTTTCAACGCAAAGATTATGGGATCGTGGTCCTGTTTGCCTTGGTAACCAAGAATTAGCATGCGCACGAGCCAAATCGAAATCGGCAAAAGTGCGAACCAAAGCAATCCTTGGGAGGGGTAGAGGCTCGCGGCGTGGTCTGTGAGGCTGTAGAGAAAAAACAAGATAAGCGCGCCGATAATGCCGATAACCCCTAGATACAAAAGGGGTTTGCGATCTTGGCGCGCATACCCTCGCCCGGGTAAGCGCGCATCATCCGTGGCGCCATGCAGTTCAGTTAATCGCTTCACACTTCCTAGGGTTATGAAAATCGGGAAGATAAACACCAACATATAAAGGGAAACGTGAACCCCTCCTGCAGCGGCACCAGCAACGACACGTAGCGTATAGAGCGTCGCAAGCATAATCACATCTACCCAGCGCATCCGCTTTAATCGCATCGAATACGCCAGTGAAATCGCCATATAGAGCACGACGATAGCCATGAACTTCGCGCCCAATAAGGAACTGATCCCTAAGGTTACAAGAGTCAGCACCACATAAAGCAACATGCCATGCTTGATGGAAACCGCACCGCTGGCAAATGGACGGTACTTCTTTTTCGCGTGGACGCGATCTGCCTCAAGATCCAAGAGATCGTTAATAATGTAGATGGACGACGCCGCCGCGGAAAAGGCCACAATGCCCAGCGCAACACTCAACCATGACGCAAGCGCGAAATCATGTGCCGCCAAAAGAGGGAGCAAAAGGAGGATATTCTTGACCCATTGATGCGGCCGCATCGCCCGAAGGACGTCTTTTGGAGCGGTGCCATCGTCGATTTCGGTAACAGTCCGCCCGCGCGCGCGTAACTGGGCCGCTTCTTTTGGAGCCCCGACAACAATTGCTGAGTCGCCCTTCTCCCAAATTTGCATATCAACGGGTTCATTCCCCGCATAGTCAAACCCGCCTTCACCAAACCGTTCGACAAGGGCCGCCGCTTTTGTCGAACCCTTCATGTTTGTCACACCGTCGGAGGCAAATGTTGTGCCTGTGTGTCCGCTGACCTGCGCAACTGCGGACACCAACTTCTGGTCAGACGCCGACGCCAAATGAACGGGTCGGCCTTGCCCCTTGGCTGCTTGTGCGAGGGCCTCGACCTGTGGATTCACGGGCAACAAGTCACAATTTAGATCGGCGATCTCGGCAAGTTTCGCCTTAAGGAGCGCGCGATCATTTATATGCGCCACGCAAACCTTGAAGGTTTTGGTTGGATGTTTACCAAGCCCAGCCCAAAAACATTCGAAGAGCATGTCGGTCTTGAGATAGGTTCCATCCACATCCAAGACCAACGGTTTCTGTTCACCCACCTGAAACCTCGTTTTTATTTGCAAAGACACACCCGTCTGAAACCAATTGCGGTGGGGTGAGGCACATTCCGCGTGCGACCTCCCAAGCAGCGAGGACTTTAGGGACGTAGCCCCGTGTCTCTGTATAGGGAGGCACACCGCCATTTTTGATAACAGCGTTTTCGCCTGCGTTATATCCAGCGAGCACCATCATTGGGTCGCCGTCGAATTTTTCCATCAGCCAATCGAGATAGGCCACGCCGCCCGTGATGTTTTGTTTGGCGTCCGTGGTGTCTTTTACGCCAAAGCGCTCAGCCGTAGCAGGCATGAGCTGCATCAGACCGTTTGCGCCAGCCGAGGACGTCACATCCGTACGCCCCCCCGATTCCACGCTGATAATGGCCAATGCCAAGGCGGGAGAGACTTTCGTGCCAATTGTTGCAATCATTATCTCTGTGCCGTGGGCAAAAGTAATATCCTGCAAGGTCTGCAAGCGGGGGCTTAGGTTTGCAAGCCCTGATGGCGCTTTTTTGAGGTGCAACACCGCCGCGCCCAACCTACCCGGCCCGGAATCTGAAATTTTTGGTGAAATAACCGACCAGTACCATTCGAAAGCATCTTTTTTGGCAATGACCTCAGCCAAGATTTTTTCACCGTCTTCTGTTTCCTCCTGAGGAGCCTCTTCACTCTCTGTTCCATACAGACGCTCGTTTAACGCACGCGCACGCGCCACGGCGGCCTCCTGCACACGGGCTTGCTCAACGGGATCAATCTGAACAGTAATTTTTGGCGGCGCCCCTCGTTGCGGGACTTTAAGGCGCTTGAAAGTAAAATCCTCTACGGGCGCTGGCGATTCCGCCTGCGCGCTCATAGCAAAACAAACTGCTACTGCTCCGAATATCCGCCCGTAGGTCCGCTTCATGCGGTTTTTATCCTGCTCGTTTATTATTTCTACGTGCAGTGTCGCAAATAAATCGGCTTCTCGCTAGCAAAACCCATGAAAAAGATTGGCAAAATGGCCATATTCTGTCCGAAACACAACCACCACAGAAGAAAATAGGAACAATTATAAATATTAAATCCATTGTTTTCATATAGATAAATAAAAAAGTGGTAATTATTAACGTCCCCTTAAATATGTACTTTTCGTGCCCAAATGCTGCCCCAATCCGAGGGCTATATATGTACATCCAAGACGAACACGGGGCCAACAAGAGGCCGGCCTACACAACGTGAACGTCAGGGCGAATGAGCAAAATGAATTCTTAGGAGAGACACAATGACTAACTTTATCAAAAACTTCGCAAATGACGAATCCGGTGCCGTAACTGTTGACTGGGTTGTTTTGACAGCCGCAATCGTTGGCCTTGGTGTTGCAGTTCTTGCAACTGTTAAAGACGGCGTAACTACTCTGTCCGAAACAATTTCGACAGAAGTTGGCGCGATCACTGTTGACAACGGTCAACCATAAGAACAGCCGCTGACGAATAAATTCCCGAATTATTTGGCTGCAAAAACACCAAGCAACATTCAAGATGTCGCCACAATTTGCTGCCAAACTTCATCCAAGACCTGAATTCTCAGGCAAACAAACTTAGTAAGGATTAACAACATGACTAACTTTATCAAAAACTTCGCGAACGACGAATCTGGTGCCGTAACCGTTGACTGGGTTGTTCTTACAGCTGCAATCGTTGGCTTGGGTGTCGCAGTTCTCGCAACTGTACGTGACGGCGTAACAACATTGTCGGAAACTATTTCGACACAAGTTGGCGCGATCACTGTAGACAACGGTCAGCCATAAAACCCGTACAAACTTAGGTTTGTATCCGCCGCGCTCCTTTAGTTAGGGCGCGGCATTTTTCATGGAATGCCCATTCTCAATGGACACAAACATACCGTGTGAAATGCAAAAATCTGCCACAATCCCTCCCCACAATACCTACAGATCTCGGTGAGAAAATCGGTGTTAAATGTCCTACAGAAAGAAGGAATGAAGCCATGACTAACCTTTTCAAAGCTTTTGCAAAGAGCGAATCCGGCGCAGTCACTGTTGACTGGGTCGTACTAACGGCGGGCATCGTCGGTTTAAGTATTGGTGTGATTTATTCACTCGCGAGCTCCTCATCCAATGTCGCCAGCAACATCAGCGAACAAGTGGCCGAAATTGAAGTCATTTCCGAATGATATTTGTTTCCATTTTAGAGGGAATTCATAATTTTCCCGCCGAAACTCCACGGATTTGACACAATCAGCGCGCAATATTGGTTATCGAGTAACGGCTTTTCCGACAACGTCTGAGAAAAGCAACAATAATGAAAGGGCAGAAAATGCGATTGGTTTTTGGATTGGTCCTCATGCTTGGCTTAGGCCTAGCTGGTTTCGCAGTATATACCGCAAAGGGCTTCATTGAAGGCAAAGAAAACCAGTTGGCCCGCGAACGCGCTGCTGCTGCGAAAATTGTTCCGACACTTGATGTTTATGTTACGACACGCCGCGTAGTATATGGCGAGCGTCTTACTCTCAAAGATATCAAGACCATTGCCTGGCCAGAAAACGCGATCCCTGAGGGTGCTTTCACCTCGGAAGAAGCGCTTTTCTCTAAGGGGAAAGATGAGCCACGTACAGTATTACGCACCATGGAGCTCGGAGAGCCCATCATGGCTGTAAAAGTTACCGCCCCCGGCGAAGATGCTGGAATTACATCGCGGCTAACCAAAGGAATGCGCGCGTTTGCCATCAAAGTTGACGTCACAACAGGTGTTTCCGGGTTCTTGCGTCCGGGTGATCAGGTTGACGTTTATTGGTCCGGTTCTAGCAACGGTAATGATGTGACCAAACTTATCGAAACCAATGTTCAGTTGATTGCCGTCGATCAGACCGCGAATTCGGACCGCTCCGATGCGGCGATTGCACGAAACGTAACTGTAGAGATCACGCCACAGCAGGTTGCGGCATTGGCGCAAGCGCAAGCAACCGGTCGCCTTGCCCTGTCACTTGTCGGGGCTCAGGATGACACAGTTGCTGATGCAAATATCGAAATCAACCAACGAGACCTATTGGGCATTGTTACCCAACAAGTCGTGGAAGTCGAACAACAAGAAGTTTGTACTATTCGAACACGCCGAGGCGCAGAAGTTGTGGAAATTCCAATTCCCTGTACCAATTAGAACATTCTAAAAATCTGAAGGGCGCACACTCTATATAGAGTCTGCGCCCGAACCCAATCACAACAGATTGTTTTGTGTTGCGACTTATCCACATCAATATCCCCCCTCAATGCTTTGATTCTTGCAATGAAAATTGCTTTGCGTCATTGTAGCTTTAAAATGGGCAACAAAAGACCCAATAAATAGAGGCGTGGTCGGAGAGGCGGGATCACAATGATGATCAAAAAAATACTTACAGCAGCATGTTTTGGCGCAATTTTGGGCTCAGCAGTCCCACTATCAGCACAAGCAGAAACACTTAAAGTCCTGCGGGGGTCGACCTCAACTGCGTTGAGCGTCCCGATGAACCGCGCGGTCGTTGTGGAAAGCGAAACTCCTTTTGCGGAACTTTCCATCGCAAACCCAGGAATCGCGGACATTTCCACACTTTCTGATCGAACGATCTATGTTTTGGGCAAAGCGCCCGGACGGACGACGTTGACCCTTCTTGGAGGCGACGGAAATCTTCTTACAAACGTAGAAGTTCAGGTCACGCCAGACATCGCTGAATTCAAAGAGCGTTTGAAACAAATCCTTCCGAGCGAGCAGATTCAAGTCCGCACAGCAAATGACGGTATAGTCCTTTCTGGTACGGTATCGAGCATTGCACGTTTGGATCGTGCGATGGACCTTGCGCAAAGATACGCTCCTGAGCGCGTCTCCAACCTCATGGTTGTTGGCGGCAATCAGCAAGTCATGCTCAAAGTTCGCTTTGCAGAGATGAACCGCTCCGTGCGCAAAAGTCTTAGTGCAAGCGTCGGTGTTACGGGCCTTCTTGCAAATGGTTCGGTCGGCACAACGGCTGGTTCTGGCCAATATTCCAACAGCACCCTATTGAACAACGCGATCAATAATGGGTCCACAGCTTCGACCAACGCTGGTGATCGTGCTGGCGCGATGCTCTTTGGCTTCAATGCGGGCGCAACACAAGTTGCCGTAATGCTCGAAGCCCTTGAAAGCAAAGGTGTTGTTCGTACGCTCGCAGAACCAAACTTGACGGCTATTTCCGGACAAGAAGCTAAATTCTTGGCGGGTGGTGAATACCCTGTTCCAGTCGCAAGTGAAACATCAAGCGGTGGATCAACAACAACGGTTGAATATAAACCCTTCGGTATTTCGCTAAACTTCATTCCACGCGTTGTTGATAATGACATCATAAACCTGTCGCTCAACGCCTCGGTTTCGAGCCTCGATACTTCAAACGGTATTGACGTGAACGGCTTCCGCATTGACGCCTTCAAAACGCGCGAAACCTCGACAACAGTTGAGATGCGCGACGGTGAGAGTTTTGCCATCGCCGGTTTGCTAATGGATGACTTTCAGGACCTTAACAGTCAGGTTCCATGGGTCGGGGACATCCCTATTCTTGGATCTCTTTTCCGCAGCGCCGAATACCAACGGGCCCAAACTGAACTTGTGATCATCATCACACCTCACTTGGTGACCCCAACGCGCGGCGAAGCCCTTGCTCTTCCAACGGATCGCATTCGAATCCCGACTGAAAGTGAGCTCTTTCTCTTTGGCAAAGTTGCCGGTTCAAAAACACCTAAAGGCGTTGCCGGGGAAGTTGCCAAGCAAGAATTTGGCGGATCCTACGGTTACGTGATGGAGTAAGTAAATGCAGCGGTTTATGTCTAAAGCAGCCTTCGTAAAATCTTTCGCAATGGTTAGTCTAGTTGCAGTCGCCTCTTGTAGTACAGAAGCTGGCTCGGAATTGGACGAGGGCAGTTTCGGAAACCCGACCATGAACAATATATTGGTCGAAACCGGGCAAAAATCTTATGCCGTTGATTTGGCAAAGCGTTTTGCTGAAGAAACACCGTCAACAATCAATTTCGCATTCAACTCATCCCAGTTGGATGACAACGCCCGCGCCGCACTTGCGATTCAGGCAAAATGGATTGCCCAGTTCCCTGAAATGAAGTTCAAAGTCTATGGCCACACCGATCTGGTTGGCTCTGTGGCTTACAACAAGGCCTTGGGACTGCGCCGCGCACAAGCTGCGGTTAACTATATCGAAAGTCAGGGAATTAGCCGCAGTCGCCTTGCGGCTGTTGTATCATACGGTAAGTCTCAGCCTTTAATTGATACCAACAATCCAAATCGCGAAAACCGTCGTACAGTTACTGAGGTGGACGGTTTCTTAAAGAATCACCCAACCGTACTCAATGGTAAGTATGCAGAAGTGGTTTTCCGCGAGTATGTTGCAAGCGCAACTTACCAAACCGAACTGACTGGGACGGGTGCTGCCGGAAACAGTCAATAGTCTCAAGATACCGCACAATTATAGCTTTTTGGCCCTAATGTTGCCCAGATTGACTGCCATTCTCAAAAAATGGGAGCAGTACACGCAGAATGACTTGCGTGTATGGGCGACAACGGGACGATCCATCACTTGAGCAGTGTAATGTGGGTTGTCATTTAGAACCGTTTTCGTCCTTTAACAGAAGGACGTGAGGCAAATGACGAGTAACGCAATGCTGCAGCCAGAGTTGGCACCGATCGTAGCGTGTACCATCTCTCGCGATGTGCAAAACTTCGATCTTTTGATCGAGGACATGGAAACAGAACTCGGCGAGAGCTGGGGAGACTTGACGTTCCAAGACGCACTCGCTTTTTTAGGACAAGATGAAGCCCAAGGGCTTGAGTTCGTCGCCATCGCGGTTGACGACCAAGACGAAGAGGACCTGTCCCTAATATCCAACCTGATCACTGCGGCGAAAACCTCGGAAGTTAAGGTGATATTAATCGCCGACGATGTGAGCCCCATTGCTCTGCACAAATTATTGCGGTTGGGCGCGGATGATTTCATCCCCTACCCGCTTCCAGAAAACGAACTGCATGAGGCCATCGAACGGCTTCGCCAGAAACCGAGCCTTGCAGCCGCAGCGGTGGCGGAGGTTCCACTTACGACCACGCTTAAGGCGACCAATGACCATAGTGGCGTTGTTCTACCGGTCCACGGACTTGCCGGAGGCACTGGCGCGACTACTTTCGCTGTGAACTTGGCGTGGGAACTCGCGACAATCGACAAAAAGAACCCACCGCGCGTGTGTTTGCTTGATCTGGATTTCCAGTTTGGATCCGCATCCACATTCCTGGATTTACCGCGTCGCGACCTCGTTTACGAAATGTTGACGGATACCGACACGATGGACAGTGAAAGCTTCATGCATACGCTTTTGTCCTATAACGAGAAGCTCCACGTGCTGACGGCGCCTGCGGAAATCTTGCCGCTGGATATTATTGGCCCGGAAGAAGTACTAAAAATCGTTGAAACCGCACGGACCAACTTCGATTACGTGGTCATTGATATGCCTTCGACTTTGGTTGCGTGGACAGAAGCGGTTCTTCAGCAAGCGCATATTTACTTCGCGATGGTAGAATTGGACATGCGCTCTGCCCAAAACGCATTGCGGATGATCCGCGCCCTGAAGGCAGAACAACTGCCCTACGAGAAAATGCGTTTCGTACTCAATCGTGGGCCAAAATTCACGGATATTGCGGGAAAAACGCGGGTCAAGCGGATGGCGGAAAGCCTGGATATACACATCGAAGTCCAGCTGCCAGACGGCGGCAAGCAGATCGTGCAAGCAAATGACCACGGTCAACCGCTAGCCGAAAGCGCTCCGAAGTCTCCGCTTCGCAAAGAAATTCACAAACTGGCCCTGTCGCTACACAAGCACAATTTGGCTGAAGCTACAGGATCGTAAGGGGTTACCATGTTTTCACGTTACAGCAAAAAAGACGCCGTCACTTCAGCAGCTAAACTTGTGGAGGCCGCTCCAAAGGTTACTTCGAGCGCGCCCAAAGCGCCGAGCCTTCGCAAGGCTTTGGTCGCAGGAGCCGCTGCGCCCCAAGACAAAGAAGTTAAACGCAAATCCCGTCTCAGCGAGATCAAAGTTGAGATTCACAGTCGCCTATTGGACAACCTGAACTTAGCTGCCTTGGAAAAAGCGAGCGAAAAAGATTTGCGCGCCGAAATTCTTGCCATAGCAAGTGAGTCCCTGGAAGATATGGGAGTTGTTCTCAATCGCGAAGAGCGGGCGGCGCTGAACGGAGAGCTTTTTGACGAAGTGACCGGCCTTGGCCCGCTCGAACCTCTCCTGAGGGATGAGACCGTGAACGATATTCTCGTGAATGGCCCACAGCAAATATTCGTGGAGCGCGACGGGAAACTGGAACTCACCAGCATCACTTTCAAGGACGAAAAGCACCTTCTGCGGATCATCGACAAAATTGTTTCCGCCGTTGGCCGTCGTGTTGATGAGAGCAACCCTTACGTGGATGCGCGGCTTCAAGATGGCTCTCGTTTTAACGCCATGGTGCCCCCTGTTGCCGTAGACGGCAGCTTGGTTTCAATTCGTAAGTTCAAAAAGGACAAGCTGGGCATTGATGATCTGGTAAACTTCGGTGCCTTCACCGAGGAAATGGCCGCCTATCTTCAGGCCGCCGTTGCCACGCGCCTGAACATCATCGTTTCTGGCGGTACTGGCTCGGGTAAGACCACAACGTTAAACGCGCTTTCGTCCTTCATTGATAACGCCGAACGCATCCTAACAATCGAGGATACGGCGGAGCTTCAACTCCAGCAAACACATGTTGGACGCATGGAGAGTCGCCCGCCAAACGTTGAGGGCAAAGGCGAAGTTTCCGCGCGCGACTGTTTGAAAAACGCCCTTCGGATGCGCCCAGATCGCATCATCGTTGGGGAGACGCGTGGCGAAGAAGTTATCGACATGTTGCAAGCCATGAACACGGGCCACGACGGCTCTATGACCACAATCCACGCCAACTCGGCGCGTGATGGTGTCAGCCGTCTGGAAAATATGATCGCGATGGCCGGCATTGAGATGCCGCTCAAGGCTGTGCGCAGCCAGATTTCTTCGGCTGTTAACCTCATCGTTCAAGCCAGCCGCCTTCAAGATGGCTCGCGCCGCATGACCTCGATCACCGAGATCACGGGCATGGAAGGCGACGTGATTTCGATGCAGGAAATATTTAGATATCAACGTGTTGGACTAACCCCCGACAACAAAATCATTGGTCACTTCACAGCCACAGGTGTGCGCAGCCACTTCTCAGAGCGGTTCCGCATGTGGGGTTATGATTTGCCAGCCACCTTGTTTGAACCCACCAAAATGGCCGCGGAGTAAATGTTATGATTATCAGTGCAGCCCCTCTGATTTACGTCCTCATTTTCGTATCGGTATTGGTCCTTGTTGAAGGGATCTACCTGACGGTTTTTGGCAAATCCATTAGCTTGAACAGTCGCGTAAACCGACGCCTTGATATGCTGGAAAAAGGCGGCGGGCGGGAACAAGTTCTCGAACAACTTCGCAAGGAAATGGGGCAACACCTCAAATCGCGCGGCATTCCTCTCTATTCACTGTTGGCTGTTAAGGCGCAAAAAGCGAACATCGCCTTTTCACCCGCACAGCTCATTCTCGTGATGGTCGGGATGGCGGGCGTAGCCTTCCTCGGCCTGACAATCGCCACGGGGGCTTCCGCGCCAATTCGCGTTGGACTCGCAATCTTGATGGGTATCACCGCCGTTTTTATGTGGGTGAATGGCAAAGCCAAAAAACGTATGGCACTGCTCGAAGAGCAACTGCCTGACGCAGTTGAGTTGATGGTGCGCTCCCTGCGTGTTGGGCACCCCTTTTCGTCTGCAATTTCCATTGTCGCAAAAGAAGTTGCCGATCCCTTGGGAACCGAAATGGGCGTCATTGCCGATGAAAATGCCTATGGTCGCGACGTTGGCGAAGCGCTAAAACACTTGGCCGAGCGCATGGATATGCAGGATTTACGCTTCCTAGCGGTTGCCGTGACAATCCAGCAGGTATCAGGTGGTAACTTGGCCGAAATTCTGGACGGGTTGGCAAAAGTTATCCGGGCGCGTTTCAAACTTTTCCGCCGCGTGAATGCGATTACCGCAGAGGCTAAATGGTCTGGTATGTTCCTCTCCGGCTTCCCGCTTTTGGCCCTTGTTGGCATCAGCGTCCTTCAGCCAGATTACTATGACGGCGTGAAAGAAACCTCTGTCTTTATCCCCGCTTGCCTCGTTGTGGCTGGCTTCCTCACGGCGAACATTTTCGTAATGAGATCGCTTGTGAACATCAAAGTTTAGATCGGAGCACATCATGGGACTTATTGATACTTTCAAAACAATGCTGATCGACAACTTTGGGGATGTCACTGTCGGGCTTGCGATTATTGCGGGCGCCCTCGGAATTCTCCTCATTTTGGGCACCCTTCCGTTCTTAATGCGCAAGACGGTCGACCCATTGGACAAGCTGCGCCAGACACGGACCAATGGTGAGCAAGGCAAAACGCAAGCCTTGCGGTCGGGCAAGAACGACAAGTTGGAAAAATATTCCAACTTCTTGGAGCCACAAGACGAAGAAGAATACTCCGCTGTGCGCTTGAAACTTTTACAGGCTGGCTATCGCGATAAAACCTCGGTGCGCACCTATCATTTTGCACAATTCGCATTGGGTATTTTGGCGCTTATCCTTGGGGCCATCTATACTTTGACCCAATCAGGTTCAGAAGATGCGGGCCTGCAATCGTCGATGATGAGCATCCTCCTTCCCGGAATTATCGGTTATATGGCCCCAAAATACTGGGTAAACCGTCGTCTCCAAATGCGCCAAGAGGCGATCATCAACGGCTTTCCTGACTCCCTCGACTTGATGCTCGTCTGCGTCGAGGCGGGGCAATCCATGGACCAATCCATCCTCCGCGTAAGTGAAGAAATCCGCGCAGGATTTCCAGATTTGGCCGATGAGTTTGCCATCGTTGCCCACGAATCCAAAGCGGGTAAGGACAAGGTGCAGGTTCTCAACGACATGGCCGAACGCTGTGGTGTGCAAGACGTACGTAGTTTTGTGACCGTTTTGAATCAGTCCCAGACCTTCGGGACATCCATTTCCGATGCGCTCCGTGTCTATGCTGAAGAAATGCGCGACAAACGGGTGATGCGGGCCGAAGAAAAGGCCAACAAATTGCCAACAAAAATGACTTTGGCCACGATGATGCTGACAGTTCCGCCACTATTGATAATTCTTATTGGCCCATCGGTTTATGGTATTGCCACAACACTAGGAAGTGCGGGACTCTAGGTGGCATGACAGCCACGAAATTTGTTCTCCTCTTTGCCAGTCTCTTCTTAACCGCCTGTGATCCCACGGGCGGTTCTGGCGTGAATGGTACTCTCGCTCCCGGTGTTAGCTCCGAAAACGGCGTAGATGGCCTTCTCGTAGGACACCGATTGATGGAAGCTGGCGAATATGAACTCGCCCTCAAAGCCTATTTACGCGCCGCCTCCGAGCAGGGAATGACCATAGATGTGCTCAGCGCGCTTGGTTCGGTGAACCTGCGTCTTGGTCGACTAGGACAATCTGAAAAACTGTTGCGACAAGCTGTGAAGAAGGACCCCACTTTCGTTCCTGCATGGAATAACCTCGGGGTTGTCTTGATGGAAACTGGCCAAACGGGTGAAGCCAGCCGCGTATTCCAAACGGCTTATGCCTTGGATAGTGGCGAAAGCGACTCAATCCGCAAAAATCTTCGCTTAGCGCTCGAAAAAATTGACAATACGACCTATGCTGAAGAAGATGTAAGTAATTACGAGTTGGTTCGGCGTGGTAGCAGCAGCTATTTACTCCTCGCGACTCCACGAGAGAATTGAGCAGTAAAGGACGCAAAAATGCGCCATCCAATTTTTCTAACGCTGTGCTTGAGCAGTGCAATAGCTCTTGCCGCCTGTGAAGACTCGTCGAATTCAGCCGATGTCAAACGTGCGATAAAAGACATTAACGTCATTGACGAGAGCAACCTGAACGACATCATGTTGACGGTTGCAGATCCAAATGAAGGCGTTCTCTATTACAAAAAAGCCGTCCTCAGCGACCCCAGTCGGATGGATTTCCATCGGGGCCTTGCGGTGTCTTTGGTGCGTGCCAAGAAACCCGATGAATCTTTGAGCAGCTGGAAAACCGTTGTTGCAAGCAGTGAAGGGACAAGCACCGATCAGGTTGATTACGCTGACGCGCTGATCCGATCCAATAAGTGGGATGAAGCCGAAGTTGTGCTGGATCAAGTCTCCCCCACAGTCGAAACTTTTAAACGGTATCGCCTCGAAGCTATGGTCGCGGACTCGAACAAAGAGTGGACCAAAGCGGATAGTTACTATGAAACCGCGGTAGGACTGACAACGACACCGGCAAATGTTTTGAATAACTGGGGCTACTCAATGCTGACCCGTGGGAATTACGCACGGGCCGAAAAGCTCTTTGGCGAGTCAATTTCCTATGACACCAAACTGTTTACTGCCAAAAATAATCTGGTATTGGCTCGGGGCGCACAGCGCAATTACGAAATGCCTATTGTCCCCATGACCCAAGAAGAACGTGCTTTGTTGCTTCACACGATGGCCCTTACCGCCGTCAAGCAAGGGGATGTGGCTACCGGCAAAGGTCTCCTCAAGGAATCGATTGATACCCATCCTCAGCACTTCGAAGCTGCGGTTCGATCCCTGACTGCCCTTGAAGGCGGCGCTTAACTTTGGATTTAGCACTTTCCGCTAGCGCGGCGAAAGTCTTCTTGCCTTTCGTCCTGCCCATTTGTGTTTGGGTCATGTTTAGCGATCTAAAGTACATGAAAATTCGCAATACAGCCGTCCTAGCGTTGGTCGCGATCTACGCGGTTATCGGCTTTTTCGCCCTCCCTTTAGATGTCTATTTTTCCGGATGGATGCAGGGGCTTGTTATGCTCGTCGTGGGCTTTGTTGCCGCAAGCATAGGTTTAGTGGGCGCAGGAGACGCAAAGGTATTCGCCGCGATTTCCCCTTTCGTTGCGCGAGCGGATATCCCGAAATTTACGATTTTACTCGCAACCTGTTTGCTCGTCGGATTTGTTGCGCACCGGCTTGTGCGTGCTTCGCCTTTGGCGAAAAAACTCGCGCCCGAATGGGAAAGTTGGCATCGCAAAAAAGAGTTCCCTGCGGGGATCTCTCTAGGATTTTTGCTCGCGCTCTACCTCGTACTTGCTGCTTTTTTCAACGTCTAAGACGTCGATCCGAAAGAACCCATAAAGCGGCGTTTCATCCAAGGGCGTCAACAAAACCTTCTCGTGGGCTTGGATTTCCGCGAGCATGGCATTGCGTACCGACAGAAGCGCGGGGCATTTGGGAACAAGAAGGAACTCAGCGTTCTCAAACCCCGGAAGCCCACCATAGTACCACGGTGCCGAACCTTTGGCGGGCGTCATCCCCGCTTCGATCCAATGCGCCGAAATCACGTCGGCCACATAAAGTGCCCCGCCCTTCGCGGGAATAATCTGGGAAATCGCACCCGAAATCGCATGAACTGTCGCGACCACACCCGTTTGGTTCTGACACTCGGGGAACACTATCCCACCTAACATGCGTGGTTCCCTTTCAAGAGGCTCCGAAACAAACCCTTCAAGGCCACTCGCACCGCCATCCACCCTCTGAAGGGTTGAAACGGATTGGCTTCGGATATTTGCTGTCTGAATGTCCGCAGCGACAATCGGAAGAAAGGGTGCGTAGGAGGCTGTGTTTACGGCGTAATGGTGCAAGCTACTCGTCAGGATGTTCAGATAAACAGGGGCAACAATTGCAAGCGCTGCGCCAGACATAATCGCCGCCACCCCTCGCATACTCCAGCCCATTCCATTGCGTAAATCCCGATCCGGACGGTTGGCCATAAGGAAAGCCATGAGGAAAATGAGCCAAATCGGATCATTACCGAAATTCTGGAAAGTGATGTAATAGAAGCCCGGCAAGCAAATCAGAAGGAGAAGGGCCGCTTTGCCTTGCCCTGACTGCCGAAGCGTAACGCAGGCTATAAATGCCACAATTGACGTTGCCAAATACTGCGGAGCGGTCACAAGAGTCATAAGACTTTCACCGGGAAACGGCCGATTTTTAGACGTGGCGACCCGCATCAAATCATCAAAATAGGCACCCCAAAATGTGGCCCCCATCATCAAGGTTGTCGCCGCAACGACACCGAGGCCAGCCAAAATGGCAACGCCGAGGCCCTTTTTGTTTTTGTGCAAAAGAAGGCCAACCACTACAGGTATGGCGAACCCCAGAAAAAACGTAACCTTCAAGAGCGCCAAAACGGCCATAATGACCCCAATGACCGCCCCTTCAAACATGCTCGCTCTAGGCGAGGGTATGCGCGGCATCAAAACAGCAAGAGCAAGACCTGTCAGGGCAAGGGCCCAAGCCCACCGGTTGTAATGCACCGATATAGAGGAGGATGTATCGGTTTGCCCGCCAACCATCGAGGTCGCAATCGCAAGGATACTCACGCCAAAAAACACCGCGCCAACCGGCCCAAGTCGCGAAACGCCAATCCAAACAAGAGCGGGTAACAAACAAAGTGCGAGCCCCAATTGAACGATTGCGAAGCTCATCCCAAAACCAACGTCAAAATTAGCCACCCAAAGTACCGGCGCGAACGCAAAAACCCCGATGGGCGTTTGAATATCAGTGTGAATTTCCCCACCCAATCTTAATCGCTGTAAAATATCCAAGAGATGGAGGATGTCGGATTCGTGCTTCCCCAAATACATGCCCCCCTTGGCAAGGGTCAGGCCTGAAAAGACAATTGTGGCTGCGAATAAAATCGTAAAAAGGAGAATTGAATTAATTTGTTTCATGGGTGCCTGCGTTAACTTTTAAGCAACACTAGCTGCAGACCATACGTCTTGCAAAACCTCCTGCGCGATTTTTGTGGTCATTCCTACAAAGCGCGGTAGAATCACCACAAAAAGAGCAGTTCTAACCAATTGGCAAACAAACAGGTATTTCAAATGTCTTATGAATCCACGGGTGTTGTTGCCCCCCCCGCCCCAAAACGTCTCAACGAGATGAACCTCTCGCCTGTGATGATGCGCGACATACTTCTGAAAACGCTGTTTCGGCAGAATATCGAAATGGTGTCTGAAATTGCCAAGGCTGTGTGCCTCCCAATGCCCGTCACCCAAGAATTGGTGGATATGGCCCGCGAGCAACGCTTACTTGAAGCGACAGGGACCCTTCACGCCAACTCGGGCAATGAAATGGGCTACCAACTAACCGATCAGGGTAAAGCACGTGCCTTAGATGCTCTAAGCCAGTCCGAATATTATGGCGCCATGCCGGTCCCCCTCGCGGTCTATCAGGAACAGGTCAAACGCCAATCGATCAGGAATATCATGATCAACAGGGCGCAACTGAACGGCGCAATGGGGCATTTGATCCTACCGCCAACGCTCCTTGATCAACTAGGGCCTGCGGTGAGTTCTGGGCGCTCAATCCTGATGTATGGCCCTCCTGGCAACGGGAAGTCCTCGATTTCGAACGGGATTCGCGACGCGCTTGGCGACAAAATTTTCGTACCGCGCGCCATTGAATATGCCGGTCAGGTGATCACGGTCTATGACCCGATTGTGCACAGTGCTGCAGAAGCGCAGGAGGAGGATCCAAACTCGCTGCGACGTGCCTCCAACCGTTTTGACACACGCTATGTGCGGTGCGAGCGCCCCACGGTTATCACCGGTGGCGAGTTGTCTCTCTCCATGCTCAACCTTGTCTACAACCCAACTTCCCGCACCTATCAAGCGCCTCTCCAGCTTAAATCCACGGGCGGCGTCTTTATTGTGGACGACCTTGGACGCCAAGAGGAGTCACCACAGGCTCTCATCAACCGTTGGATTGTGCCGCTTGAAGAGGGCAAAGATATCCTATCTCTACAATCGGGCGAAAAATTTGAGGTTCCCTTCGACACGCTGGTCATTTTCTCAACCAACTTCCACCCGAACGAGATTTTCGATAGAGCGGCTCTGCGCCGGATCTTCTTTAAAATCAAAATTGATGGTCCCGACCAAGAAGATTACATCAAGATTTTTGCCATGATGGCACGTCGCCGTAAGATGCCTCTTGATGAAGCCGCATTGGTGCATTTGTTGAAAAAGAAATATCCCGAAATCGACAACGTTTATGCCAACTATCAGCCTATCTTCCTGATCGACCAAATGATCGCGATTTGCGAGTTTGAGGGGATACCCTATCAGATGTCCCCCGACCTGATCGACCGCGCATGGGCCAATATGTTCGTAAAAGACGAGGCGATTATTCACTAACAGCTTGGCCCTTCCCTCGCGGAAGGGCTTGGAAAAAGGTTGAAACCACGGCAATCTTCTCCCTGAATGTCAAAGGAGAATGCTATAATGAAACGTGTATCCCTATCGATTGATGGGCCTGTCGCGATTGTTGCGCTCTGTCGTCCAGAAAAACGCAACGCGCTTGATCTGGAAATGATCCAAGCTATTGTCGAAACGGGTGAAGCATTGATGGACCGCAAAGACATCCGCGCGGTTGTCTTATGCGGCGACGGCCCGTCCTTCTGTGCAGGCCTTGATACATCCACATTTGGTACGCTCGTTGTGCAAATGTCCAAAATCGGTGGCATTACGGCGCGTACGCATGGAGAAAGCAACCTTTTCCAACGCGCAACAATGGTTTGGCGCGACTTACCGATGCCCGTGATCGCCGCAGTGCATGGGCACGTTTATGGCGGCGGCTTTCAAATTATGCTCGGCGCAGACATGCGGATCGCACGGCCAGACAGTAAGTTTTCGATCCGCGAGGGCAAATGGGGGCTTGTTCCCGACATGGGAGGCATGGCCCTCATGCCGCAACTGGCCCGCGACGACCTTATCCGGAAGTACATATATTCCGCAGAAGTTTTTAGTGGCGATGCCGCATTGAACGCAGGATTTATCACCGAAATCAACGGTGATCCAAAAGCCCGCGCACTTGAGATCGCTTGTGATATTGCAACCAAAAACCCCGATGCCATCCGCGTTGCGAAGGGGCTAATTGCAGAAATCGAACATGCGAGTGTACCTGACGTACTCATGGCGGAATCTGTAGCACAAGCAAAACTCTTAGGTACACCCAACCAGATGGAGGCCATCATGGCTGGATTAGAGGGGCGAAAAATGAACTATAAAGACCCCGTCTAAGCCGTCAGCCCCTCAGGTTCAGCTAGCCCGTTCGCGCGGCAGGTTGCTGTCAGTGTGTTCGCCAACAAGCATGCAATCGTCATGGGGCCAACACCCCCCGGAACCGGTGTAATAGCGCCAGCAACTTCCTTGACCGACGCGAAATCCACGTCGCCAACAAGCCGTGTCTTGCCCTCGCCTTTTTCAGGGGCGGGAATGCGGTTAATCCCCACATCAATCACAGTTGCGCCCTTCTTAATCCAATCCCCCGTTACCATCGCTGGCCGCCCAACGGCGGCCACAACGATGTCCGCAGCACGGACGACACTTGGTAAATCCTTCGTGCGACTGTGGGCGATTGTGACCGTACAGCTATCCCCAAGAAGCAGACTTGCCATAGGCTTGCCCACAATATTTGAGCGCCCAATGACCACAGCATTCAAACCGGAAAGCGTACCATGAAACTCGCGCAACATCATCAAACAGCCGAGCGGCGTACAAGGCACCATAGACTTTTGTCCTGTCCCCAAGCGCCCAACATTGGAAATATGAAACCCATCAACGTCTTTGGCAGGATCGATGGAATTGACCACCAAATCCTCGTTTAAATGCGCAGGAAGCGGCAACTGGACCAAAATGCCATTCACGCTAGGATCGGCATTTAGCTTCGCAATCAGCGCCAACAAATCGCCTTCAGAGGTATCCGCTTCCAACTTGTGTTCAAACGAATTCATGCCAACTTCGGTTGTCATTTTTCCCTTTGCGCGAACATAAACCTGGCTCGCAGCGTCTTCACCTACCAACACAACAGCCAGCCCTGGTGTAATGCCATTTTCATCGCGCAATCGGGTTACGTGGGTGGCCACTTTCTGACGCACTTTGGCTGCAAATGCTTTGCCATCAATCAACGTTGCTGTCATCGGGGCTCTCCTTGGGTGAGTTTAGAACGGCTTCTTCACGGGCAATCGAAAACCCGATCATTTCGCGCCATATGGATTCTGCGAGTGCTGGTGCAAGGCCGACAATCCGAGCCTGTGACGTGACTTTTTCAACGACATCTTCGACTCGAGCGGGGATGTTTGCCGGCAGGCCATCACGCATTTTGATCTCGGCGGCACGGTCGATATACTTCAACCGTAACGCCAGTTTCGAGACCAATTCACGGTCCAGCGCATCGATTTCGACGCGCAATTCCATCATGTTTTTACAGTTTTCTGGGTCGCGCATGGGCATTCCATAGTTTAGGTCGCCTTCTCATACGCCAATACGCGCCCGCCCTCAATGCGTCTAAAACAACCCTTCAATTTCGCCTTGGGGATTGAGTTTTATGGTCTCTGCGGACGGCACGCGCGGCAGACCCGGCATCGTCATGATCTCCCCGCAAATCGCGACAATGAACCCAGCTCCCGCCGCAAGCCGAACTTCTCGTACTGGCACAGAATGCCCAACGGGTGCGCCGCGCAAATCTGGGTCGGTTGAGAAACTATACTGCGTTTTTGCCATACAAATGGGGAGATGGCCGTATCCAGCATCCTCCCATGTGCGCAGTTGATCTCGAATTTTCTTATCCGCAAGGACTTCGTCGGCACGGTAAATTGACTTTGCAATCCGTTCAATTTTTTCAAACAGTGGAAGGTCGTCGGGATATAGTGGCGCAAATTGGCTGATACCTGCATCCGCAATCTCTGCGACACGCGTTGCCAGTTCTGTGATTCCCGCAGAGCCCTTTTCCCAATGCTTACAGAGAATCGCTTCAGAACCTTGTGACGCGACATAGTCTTTGACCGCTTGGATTTCAGCGTCTGTGTCGCTTGTGAAATGGTTGATTGCAACGACGACGGGCACCCCAAAGGATTTCATGTTGCCAATATGGCGTCCTAGGTTCGCACAGCCATGCTCCACAGCCTCGACGTTTTCCGCGCCAAGATCGCCTTTGGCGACGCCCCCATTCATTTTCATGGCGCGCACAGTGGCGACCAATACGACGCAATCAGGCGCAATGCCCGCCTTGCGACATTTGATATTCATGAACTTTTCGGCACCTAGGTCCGCGCCGAATCCAGCTTCTGTCACAACATAATCGGCCAGTTTTAGGGCCGTAGTGGTGGCGATAACCGAGTTACAGCCATGTGCAATATTCGCAAACGGGCCACCATGAACAAAGGCTGGATTGTTTTCGAGCGTTTGAACAATGTTGGGTTGCATCGCTTGTTGCAACAACACGGTCATCGCCCCATCCGCCTTAAGATCCCGTGCGTAAACGGGTGTGCGATCCCGACGATAAGCGACAATAATATCCCCAAGACGTTTTTCGAGATCCTTCAAATCCGTGGCCAAACACAAGATCGCCATGACTTCGGACGCCACCGTAATGTCAAAACCTGTTTGGCGTGGGAAACCGTTCGCAATCCCACCCAATGACGTCACGGTGTCGCGTAGGGCACGGTCATTCATATCGAGAACGCGGCGCCAAACCACACGACGCTCGTCGATTTCAAGTTCGTTGCCCCAATAGATATGGTTGTCGATCATGGCCGCCAACAGGTTGTGGGCCGACGTTATGGCATGGAAATCGCCCGTAAAATGGAGGTTCATATCCTCCATTGGTATAACCTGCGCATAGCCACCACCGGCGGCGCCACCCTTCATCCCAAAGCACGGACCCAGCGATGCCTCGCGAATACAGATTGCGGTTTTCTTTCCGATACGATTGAGGCCATCCCCCAAGCCAACGGTCGTTGTGGTTTTACCTTCGCCCGCCGGAGTCGGATTAATCGCGGTCACAAGGATGAGTTTGCCGTCAGTTTTACCCTTGAGGCCTTTGATGAAGTCGGCGCTGACCTTGGCTTTGTCATGACCGAAAGGCAAAAGATGATCTGTTGGAATGCCAAGTTTTTCGCCAATTTCCTGTATTGGTTTCTTGTTGGCTTCGCGTGCAATCTGAATGTCGGTTTTGAAAGTCATTATGGCCTCTGGTTCAAGGGTGCTTCACAACTGCTATACCTTGCCAGAACCGGTGCCACAGGCGCAATTCCGACATATCCCCCATAGAAAGCGCCGTGATTTGTTTCACATGGGAAAGATTGGGGCCATTGAGTGGAAGAAAGCTTCGCTCACGCTTCGGATTCTGCGATCGCCATGGCCAGAATTTTTGTCGCTTTTTCAAAATGATCCAGCTTGTGAGTTTCAATCCACCACGTCGCGGCCTCCATCAATCTGACAGGGTCGTCATTTCGATTGGCGAAAAATGCATAGAACGATAGGCCGACGCCTTCGCCCTTTTGCGCAATTTTTTGGGTGCAAACTGTGATAATTTTTGCGCGTAGGCCGGCGTGCATAAAGTGTTCTTTCCAAAAAAAACGCCACGAGAATTCCCGTGGCGTTTAAAATCTTATGGGTGAAAAACTAAGCTGATGGCTCTGGCTCCATACCACCGTCCAACTTTGGCTTTTTCGGTTTCGTTTTTGGAACTGCTGTCAAACTTGGCTTGGAACCTTTGTCCGACTTGTCATCATTGTCGTCGCTCACATGAGGTGACTCGCCGCGCACAACGCGGGCGATTTCCTCACCCGTTAGGGTTTCGTACTCAAGCAACCCTTGCGCCAAACGTTCAAAATCTTCGGCGCGCTCTTCGATAATACGCACCGCAGTGGCATAGCCCTCATCGATCAGCACTTTAACTTCGCTTTCGATCAATTCTTTTGTTGCCGCAGAAACCGAGAACCCGCCGACACCGCCCATGGAATCATACCCATTTGCCGCCTCCTGATAGTCGATATTGCCCACTTTATCGGACATGCCATAGCGCATGACCATGGCGCGCGCCAAAGCTGTCGCCTGCATGATGTCGCCTACGGGACCGCTGGAAACACTATCCGCGCCGTATTTGAAAATCTCGGCGGCTTTCCCTGCCATCGTCATGGCAATGCGTTGCTTGGCTTCGTCCTTAAACATTTGCAGACGGTCCATTTCGGGAAGACTCATCACCATGCCCAAAGCGCCACCACGTGGAATAATTGTGGCCTTGTAAACCGGATCACATTTCGGCAACGTAATCCCCACGATCGCGTGGCCAGCCTCGTGATAGGCCGTTTTTTCTTTTTGATCCGCCGTCAGAACCATGCTGCGACGCTCCGCGCCCATCATAACTTTGTCTTTGGCCATTTCAAAATCATGCATGGTCACAAAATTGCGCCCAATGCGCGCGGCCATCAAGGCACTCTCATTCACAAGGTTCGCAAGGTCCGCCCCAGAGAAACCTGGAGTACCGCGCGCAATGATCCGCAGATCAACGTCGGGGCCAACAGGGACTTTAGCAGCGTGAACATTCAGAATTTTCTCGCGACCTTTGATATCTGGATTTGGAACTTGAACTTGGCGGTCAAAACGACCGGGGCGTGTTAGTGCTTTGTCCAGAACATCGGCACGGTTTGTCGCGGCAAGAAGGATCACACCTTCGTTGCTTTCAAAGCCATCCATCTCGACCAGAAGTTGGTTGAGAGTTTGCTCGCGCTCGTCATTGCCGCCGCCATGGCCGGAACCACGATGGCGCCCAACCGCGTCAATTTCGTCAATAAACACAATACAAGGTGCGTTCTTTTTGGCCTGTTCAAACATGTCGCGCACGCGGCTTGCGCCCACGCCGACAAACATCTCAACAAAATCAGAACCCGAAATGGTGAAGAAAGGCACACCCGCTTCGCCCGCAATCGCACGCGCTAGCAGTGTTTTACCGGTACCTGGAGGGCCCACAAGCAAAGCACCTTTAGGAATTTTACCACCCAAGCGGCTAAATTTTTGTGGATTTCGCAGGAATTCTACGATTTCTTCGAGCTCTTCCTTAGCTTCGTCAATACCTGCAACATCATCAAATGTTACTCGGCCTGATTTCTCGGTCAGCATTTTGGCCTTGGATTTGCCAAAGCCCATCGCGCCGCCTTTGCCGCCACCTTGCATACGGTTCATCATAAAGAACCAGAAACCAATCAGGAGAATGACAGGACCAAACAGCCAAATGATACGACTAACCGATGAGGCTTCCTGAGAAACGGCGGTTACTTCGACGCCTTGATCAAGAAGCATTTTCGTAACTTCAGCGTCCTTAGGAATAATCGCCCAAGCCTCTTTATTATCTAGCCCAACAAAGGTGACGCGTTCGCCATCAACTTTTGCTTGCGTGATTTGACCGGCCTCAACCGCAACGGCAAAATCCGAATAGGCGTACTCACTGCTAGACAGTGTCGTTTGATTGCCGCTGAAAAGCTGGAACAATGCAATAAAAAGCAGACCCAAAACGATCCAAAAAGCGAAACTTCGAGCGTTGCCCAAGGGACATCTCCTTACGAAAATTAACAGAACGGTAGAATCCGAGCGTCGTCACCTACCTAAAATAAGGATCACAGCGAAATCTTCAATGCGATAAAAGGATTCTGATCAAATCTTCCTTATCACGAAGAGGTGTCGCCACCAAGTATTTGTGCTTTTTGGCCAGTGGCGCCGCAACGAGTTCTGCGCCGACCCATACCGATGGAGAGGACAGGAGCGACTGCCTCTTGCGCCCAGATGCACGCCACTCGGGGCAAGCAGCGAGGCCCTGCTCGCCGAGTGCACCGACCCTAGCATGTTCTGGAAATCCTCCAGAAATATGCCAACGATTATCCCAGTCAAACGCGGCACTTCCATGTGTCTCAACGGGTTCCGAGACCGCAGAAAGCTCCCTAAATATCCTTATTTCATTGGACTTCAAGGTCAAAATACAGCCAGAAAGCGTACTCGTTCCTTGGTCAGTAAGCTGCGCAAATACTTGCGTCAATGCCCGCGAACGTGGAGAGTATTCAGATGGAGAAACCCAAGAAAGTGCACCGATAAGCAAGCGCCTTTGGATGTCCTCTGGCATTTTTTTGAGCTGCTCCCAGTCGAGCAACGCGTCGCCATCTTCAACCTTCATCGCTGCTTCGGCTTCCTTGGCCGCGTAAGTTTTCAATGCGATTGAAGCCTGTTTTAAATTTTCTGCTACCTGCGTTATTTTTTTTGTTTCTAGCCCGCAGGCTTCCAATTCCCGCAAAACGGAGCGCATTTTCACCCGCTCAAATCTGGAATCTTGGTTAGAGGGGTCCTCGACCCATGTCGCACCACGTTCCCGAAGAAACATTCGCAGCGACTCGCGGCGCATTGATAGGAGTGGACGCGTAAAGAGCATTCCTTCTCGCTCAAACTCCGACCGCATACGCGCGAGTCCGTCGACACCAGAGGAACGTGCAAGACGCATCAAAAACGTCTCGGCGACGTCGTCGGCGGTATGCCCGAGGGCAACGGTTGCTACCCCGCCGGCAACGGCCCACTCTGCGATTAAATGATAGCGCGCGCGGCGGGCCTGTGCTTGCAAATTGCCCTGACCGTCCCAATTGTCCCAAACCAAAATGTCATGGGGAATCCCGCGTTGTGCGCAAATTTCCCCAACCCACTTAGCTTCGTTTCGCGCCTCTTTACGCAATCCGTGGTCAACCGTCGCAACCAGCAATTCGCCGTTGGTTTCGCGTGCCCAATCCGCAGCTAATTCAAGCAATGCCCTCGAATCCGAACCACCCGAAACTGCGAGCCCAAGGGTACGACCGACAAAAGGCGCCAGCTTTTCTGCCAGCGCCTTTTGCAATTCTTTGTCGTGAAGTTCGGGTTCGATCAACTGCAGCCCAAACCACTCAAAGATGATTGCGCTTGGCCTACGATTTCGGAGGACGGGAAGCGTGTTTCGACCTCGCCAAGCATCAAACAGGCTTCATTTGTTTGGCCAAGCGCACCCAAAGAAACGCCCAGCTTAAGCAAGGCTTTTGGCGCAAACGCTCCGTTGGGATCGCCGGAGAAACTGGCCAGAAAAGCCCGCGCGGCTGAAGAGGTTTCCGACAGGGATTCATAGGATGTCCCGCGTAAAAAATGGGCTTCCTGCGACAGTCTGCTACCTGGATAGTTCGTGGTGAAAGCGTCGAATTTCTCCACGGCGTCAGTGAAATTTCCGGCGTCCATCGCCGCTTTCGCCGCTGCAAAGTCGGCCTCTTCACCAACCGCCAATTGCACGCTATCTGTAGGTGCCTGAGCCGTATTCACAGCCGACGTATCGCCGCCCAATGTGCTGCCCAATGTCAAACTACCGATGTCGCATTTTGGTTCAAGCTCACAAATCCGGAATTCTAAATCCCCAATCCGATTGGTGCCATCCGTGACAACCCGGTCAAGCCGCAATTCAATCTCTTCTGAACGTGCGGTTACACTTTGCAGCTGGGCCTCTAGGGTCTCAATTCGCTCAATCAAACTGCCATTGTTCTGGCCACCATTTGCACCACCCGTCGTGGACAATTCCCGCTTAAGCTTTTGTATTTCTACATAAACAACGGAAAGTTCCTGACGGATGTCGGCAAGGGTCTGATCCTGTGCTGCGGCAACCCCACCCATTCCAAAGCTCAGGAACGAAGCTGCAACAATACCTGTCAGTGCCCTACGAGATGTTGAAAAACCAATCTGATACCGCATGCGCTAGACTCCAGCACCAGCGGCTACAACGGTGACAGAACGGCGATTGAGCGCGTAACAACTTTCCTGGGAACAAATCTCGATTGGGCGTTCTTTGCCATAGCTCACCACTTGCAGACGGCTGCTTGAAACGCCTTGTGACACCAAGAATTGCTGTGCGGCGTTTGCACGACGCTCGCCAAGTGCAAGGTTGTATTCACGCGTGCCTTGTTCGTCCGCGTGCCCTTGTACGATCGCGGTATAGGCCGTGTTTTCCATCAACCAACGGGCTTGAAGCGTTAGAATATCTTTCCCCTGTTCGCTTAAGGTGCTTTGATCCACGGCAAATAGAACGCGGTCGCCAATCGTTGTGTTGAAATAGGCCACACTGCGCGGATCATTTGCATCGCCATAGCCACCGCTGGTGCTTGAACCGTCGCCATAGCCACCGCTTCCTAACGCGTCTGCATTTTTATTGCTACATGCCGCGAGCCCAAGGACTGCAATCAGCAAAACCACTTTCGAAATATGTACCATTAGAAGTTCCACTTCGTTTTTACAAAGGGGATCCCTTTGCATTTCCCTCGTTATTTCAGCTTCGCCGCCTTATTTCAACAGCGGTGACCATGCGGGATCACTTGCCGCCCCTGGGGTGCTTATCCGTTTAAGGTTACGCCCAGTTGCATCCACGGAATAGAGCGCCGCGGTTCCACTTGCACCGGAGGTTTCGCGGGTAAACATAATCACACGCCCGTTTGGCGACCAAGTAGGCCCCTCATCAAGAGTCGACGTTGTTAACAACCGCTCTTCGCTGCCATCCGTGCGCATAACACCAATGTGGAAGCGGCCCCCATCTTGCTTGGTGAAGGCGATCAAATCACCACGCGGAGACCACACCGGCGTACCATAACGACCGGACCCCTTGCTGATCCGGCGCGCTTCACCGCCGTTGGACGACATAATATAAACCTGCTGCCCACCGCTTCGGTCGCTCTCGAACACGATCTGGCTCCCGTCAGGCGAATAGCTCGGCGCTGTTTCAATTGCGGGTGTATTGGTCAGGCGTGTCGGCACTCTTGACGCAAGGTTGAGCGAATAAATATCTGTATTGCCCCCCCGTGAAAGGGAATAGACGACCGTTTGGCCATCTGGCGAGAAACGCGGTGCGAAACTCATACTGCCTTCTTGGCTTTCGAGGAGACTGCGCCCCACAGTGGCCACATCCAAAAGGTAAATCCTCGGAAAGCCAGAGTCATAGGACGTATAAAGGACGCGATCACCCGTTGGGGAAAAACGCGGCGCAAGCACCAAGGAGGAATCATTGGTCAAATATTGAACGCCCGCCCCGTCATAATCCATCACCGCAAGCCGTTTTTTACGGTTATCCTTAGGGCCACTTTCGGCAACATAAACAACGCGACTGTCAAAATATCCACCTTCACCCGTGATCCGGCTATAGACGGCATCCGCAACCTTGTGGGCCATCCGACGCCAACTATCTGTGGTGCCAACGAATTGAAGTCCCTCACCCTGCGCTTGCCCTGTTACGACATCAAACAGACGAAACTTCACAGTAAGGCTTGATCCGTTGACGCTCACCGCCCCCGTTACAAGGGCTTGGGTGTTGATCGCGCGCCAATCCGAATATTGGATCGGGCTGGCGAAACTAGTGACTTGGGAAATATACGCGCTTTGCGGGATTTCCCGAAACAAGGCGCTTCCTTCCAAATCGCTGACAACGACACGACTGATTTGCGTGGCAATATCCGTCGCCGCCGCGTTTTCGCCGATGAAGTTTGGCACCGCAATTGGCATGGGCTCAATCTGACCCTGATCAATTGTGATCCGCAGGGGTTCTGCCAAAACGGGTGTAATTGCGCTCGCAAAAGTGAGGGCAACCAACATAGTTAATTTACGGAACATAGTCATCTATTCCTCATCTTTTCTGGGTCAAACGTAATTTCAATTTCTTTCCAATGATCGTATTTTTCGGCCGGAAGATCAAAACCTTTGGCACCGCACCGAATAATTGCGCGACGTGCCGCCTCAAAGGCTTGGTTTGCAGCGGCTTGTCCACCGCCACTAAACGAAATCATACGCAGGGAACTGCTAACAGGCTTGCCGTCCAATCCCACATCCAAACCAACAATTACAATCGTGCGCAAGGCTTCACTTGATAGCGTACCAACATTCCAACATTCGGAAACCGAGATGCGCAACGCGTCTTTCTCCCCTTCAGATAAGGGGGGACCACTTGGAGCGGATTGCGTCACTGGCGCTACATTTGCTTCATTCAAGGCCGCCATAATATCCGCGTTTTGGGTGGACGGTGGCGCTGGGGGCGTCGTCGGTGTCGGCGTAACCGTGGGGGTAGGTTTTGGCCGTTCTGGGCGCGCGGGAGGGCGCGCGGAAGAGGCTGGCGCAGAAGCGGGGGGAGCCACGGCTTCGGAAACGATACGGTCACTTGTCTCCTCGGGGGCGGTCGTTTGTTCAACCTCTGGCGCAGGTTCAGGGATTTGCGCCGGTTCATCGACAGATTCTATGGCCTCTTGGGGAATGTCATCCACCGCCGCGTCAGGGGTTTCATTCACAACAGGTTGCGGGGCGACACGCTGCGATGGCCGTGGAGACGCGGTGGGTGCCGTTGGGGCGAGCGGCACCACAAGGGGGTCTGGCGATTGAATAGTTGATGGGGGCTGATCATCCACAACCGTTGGCGCGCTGGGTTGAATGGGTTCGTCTGGTGCCGCCGGCTCTGGTGCATCGGGCGTCGCGGCCTCCGGCTGACTAGGCTGAGCACCGGTTGCGGCCGGAAGCTCGGGTGGCGACAACGCCGCGAACTCCTCTGACGTCAAAAGAGAAACCTGTGTGTTTTCAAGCGTAGGTGAATCCTCGGCACGCAAAAACAGGCCCCCCAAAAGAAGCCATATTATTATGCCTGCATGCGCAGTGCCTGAAGTATAGAAGCCGGTTTTCACGTTGTACCGTTATCCGTCGTTGCCGTCCAAACGGGGCCCGCCCGTCTCGGTTACTAGGCCGATATTGTTGAACCCGCCAGCATTCAGCGCACCCATGATCTGGACCACGTCTGAATAGGGAATACTGCCGTCTGCACGCAAAAACACCTTGTTATCATCACGCTCTTCCGCAATTGCGATAAGCTTGGTGAGCAAGTCCTCACGGGCGATTTCCGTACTCATGAGTACAACTTGCCCCTCTGCTGTCAGGGTGATTGTCAGGGGTTCTTCCTGCTCGCTCGGCAAGGCTTTCGCCGCCGTTTTGGGCAACTCCACTGGCACACCAACCGTCAACATTGGCGCCGCGACCATAAAAATGATCAGCAAAACCAACATCACATCCACAAACGGAGTAACGTTAATTTCCGCCATTGCTTTGGATCGACCACGGCCGCGACGGCCGCGTCGTCCGCCACCGCCACCACTTTGCACCACTCCAGCGCCCATATCAGCTATCCAACTGACGGCTTAGAATGGTCGCAAACTCATCTGCAAAACCTTCATAACTTGACACGATCCGATCGCTATCGGCAGACAGCTTGTTATAAAACACAACCGCTGGAATCGCCGCAAGTAGGCCAAGTGCGGTAGCAAGAAGCGCCTCCGCAATCCCGGGCGCAACAACTGCTAGGTTCGTGCTTTGCTGCATCGCGATTTCCTCAAAGGCGTTTTTAATGCCCCAAACTGTACCAAAAAGCCCAACAAAAGGTGCCGTCGCGCCGACCGTAGCCAAGAACGACAGACCATGCGTAAGAGATTCGCTTTCCTTTGAAATCGCCACATCCATGGAGCGGTCAATCCGTGCCTGCGCGCCTGCGATTAAGCCGCCATCCTGACGATGCGACCGCCGCCACTCTAACATTCCTGCTGAGAAAATCTTCTGCGAAGACCCTTTTGGGTCGCCTGCGATTTGGTCAAAGAGCTCGTCCAAAGGTTCGCCCGACCAAAAAGCCTGATCAAAGTCGGTAGATTCTCCACGCGCACGCTTAAATCCAATGGATTTTTGAATAATGATCGCCCACGACCAAAAAGACGCGATAATCAGAAGGATCATCACAAGTTTTACGGTGAAAGTTGCACGTAAAAAAAGCGCCATGAAGGAGAAATCAATCTCCTGCGCCATCGCAAGGGTATCTGTTTCCATATGCCTGCTCGTTTATAAAGGCCGGTGTTCCGGCTCTGATTAGTTGATGTTTTATAGCACTCCCACAGGAAAAGCTATGATTTGCAAACAGCACGCCAAAAATGACGCATAATTAGGAGGCGATGTGGCGAATTTCCGCCGGTAATCGCGTTGGGGCCCCATCCGACAGGCGAATTGCAACCAATGTTACAAGTGCCGTGAATAAAATCGTATCGCCACGCTTAACGTCTTGCGCCATTGCCATCCGTGCGCCAGTGACCGCCTCCAACGAAGTTTCGACCGTGAGAACATCGTCAAATAAAGCTGGTGCCAGATAATCCGCTTCAAGGCGGCGTACGGCAAAAACCACGCCTTTTTCTTCCTTTAAACTTACCTGATCAATACCGTGGTCGCGGACGAATTCTGATCGTGCGCGCTCGATAAACTTCAAATAATTCGCATAATATACAATGCCCGCCAAATCGGTGTCTTCGTAATAAACGCGCAATGGGAAGCGATGAATCATTCGGCACTCACAGGTTTTGGCGGCAGGGCAAAATGCACCATGCCAACGCTTAATGGATTAGACAACTGAAGACGTAGGCGGAATCCGTGCAAAAAGGCGAAGCGCATGACTGCTGTCGGTTGCGACGGAGGGAAGGATCGGGTCGTATCCCGCTTGGATAATCTGCGCGATTTCGGGCCGTAAAACTGTGTGACCCGTATCAGGGTGGATTGCCAAAGGGGACGCCGTGGCAAAAGCCTGATCGCCCCACAGCAGTATCATTTGCACCATCTGACCAAGCGAAAGGACGTCGGCTGGAATTTGCGAGAGGGCCTCATCCATTCGCAAAAATAGGAAACCAGCTTTGATCGCGCCGTGGGTATCAAACCTGAAAAAGCGATACTGATTGGCGTTGGCATTGGTCAGTCGCGGCAAAAGCGCATCCATTTCGGGGATAAGGCCATCCATATCTGGCACGCCCTTAAGTTCGTCCCAGTCCCGTAGGAAAAACACCCACAGGTTAGACCCAAACTCTGGGTCCGTTTCCACAATGTCGTGCCGCGCAAGCGCGGTGACTGCTTCAAGAGCGCCCTTCACCACGGCCAGTGTTTCGTCTTCAACCCCAAAAACAACGGGCGCGATAGGCCTGCCCCAACGGGAAAACCCATAAGCACCGTTTCGCTGAAACAGCGCCGAAATATCTTCAGGTGAGGTCATCACATCGTTCCCTTTGACATCGGATTGAACCGAGATTGGGATATGTTTTCAAGGGCAGCAATGCAAGCTTTAGTCGTCAAACATTTGCGTTTGCCCTGGGGGGAGGGGCGCATTTAGCCCAAGGTGGGTCCATGCTTTTTGAGCCAGCATCCGTCCGCGTGGCGTGCGCTGAATCAGACCTTGCTGAAGGAGGAACGGCTCAATGACCTCTTCCAAGCTGTCGCGACTTTCAGACAGCGCCGCCGATAGGGTTTCAATGCCTACTGGCCCCCCACCATAATTTTCGGCGACGAGCTTAAGGTAGCGACGATCCGCACCATCCAAACCGAGGTGATCCACCCCAAGCCGCGTCAGTGCATGATCCGCGAGCTTGCGGGTAATCTTGCCACCGTTTTCAACAAGCGCAAAGTCCACAACGCGGCGCAAAAGCCGTCCTGCGATCCTTGGTGTCCCGCGTGCGCGCCGCGCGATCTCCATTGCCCCATCGGGTTCTGTCGGGACATGCAAAAGCCTTGCGCCACGGGTCACAATTTCATGCAATTCCTCGACGGTATAAAATTGCAAACGCGTCGGAATGCCGAAGCGGTCGCGTAGCGGCGTTGTCAAAAGCCCCATGCGGGTGGTCGCCCCGACAAGCGTAAACGGCTGAAGCTCGATGCGGACAGTACGTGCCGCTGGCCCTTCGCCGATCACCAAATCAAGCTCGAAATCCTCAAGTGCTGGGTACAAAACCTCCTCAACCGCTGGATTTAAACGGTGAATTTCATCGATGAACAAAACGTCTTTTGCCTCAAGATTGGTGAGGATGGCCGCAAGATCACCTGCCTTTGCCAGCACGGGCCCACTCGTCATGCGGAAATTCACGCCCAATTCACGCGCCATAATCTGGGCAAGCGTGGTTTTTCCCAAACCGGGGGGGCCGTGAAACAAGACGTGATCCATAGCCTCGTCGCGCTGCTTGGCGCTTTCGATAAAAATCCGGAGATTGGCCCGAACTTCCGCTTGGCCGATAAAATCTTCCAAGACTTGAGGACGCAATGCGCGGTCCGTATCTTCGGGGCGTACTTCTGGCCGCAAGTCTGGATCGGGTTGGAACACATCACTCATAGTCTAGCCCTTCGGAGCAAGCAGGCGCAGCGCTGCGCGAATAAGGTCGGGCGTTTCAACGTCGGGAGTGTCCATTGCAGCCTGCGCCACGCCTCGCGCGGCTTCGCTGGGATTATACCCCAAATTGGTCAGCGCCGAGAGCGCCTCGGATTGCGCCGCAGCAAAATTTCGAACAGGTACCGATGAAGTGGCTGTCGGAGTCTCGATCACGACATCATCGTCCACATCCACAACTGGTGCAACGGTGCCCTGCGCCATCGACAACGACCCGCCCAGTGCCATCACACTTGGCGCTTTGTCTTTGAGTTCCAAAACAACACGCTGTGCGGTTTTTGGCCCAATGCCTCGCGCGGCTTTAACGGCGTTCCAGTCGCCCAGCGTAATCGCACGGCCAACGCCGTCGGGCCCAAGGGCGCCCAAAATCGCCAAGGACGCCTTAGCCCCAACTCCTTGCACAGACAAAAGCAAACGATGCCATTCCTTTTCAACCAAGCTTGTGAAGCCAAAAAGTTGCAACAAATCTTCGCGCACCAAAAGCTCCGTATAGAGCGCAACTGCTTCGCCAACTTGCGGCATCGCGGCCAAAGTACGCTCAGAAACATAGACCAAATATCCAATGCCGCGCACGTCGATCATCACATGATCGGTGCTGCGATATTCCAAACGCCCTGAAATCTTGCCTATCATGCGGCCCCCTGTCGCTCTGCGCGTTTCACTGCTTTTTCCAAATGGTTGGCGGATTGTGCATGATGAGCATGACAGATCGCAATCGCAAGAGCATCCGCGGCATCAGGCCCCGCAAGAACACATCCCGGCAACAACATAGACACCATATGCGCAACCTGCCCTTTGTCGGCATGGCCAACCCCGACAACAGTTTTCTTTACTTTGTTTGGGGAATATTCGCCAACGGGCAAACCCGCTTGCGCAGGAACCAACATCGCAATACCGCGCGCCTGACCCAATTTAAGGGTGCCCGCGCCATCCTTATTCACAAAGGTTTGCTCAACGGCCGCTGTATCTGGGGCGTATTGCTTAAGGACGCGCGTCAACTGGCTGTGCAAGGATAATAAACGTTCCGCCAATTCGGCCTTTGCATCCGACGTACAAACCCCGTTTGCCACATGTGACAGGCGCACCCCCGTGACATCAATAACGCCCCATCCAAGATTCCTAAGACCGGGATCGATTCCCAATACACGCATATTACATCCTGTCTGCTCTGGATTTGGCGTTTGCCGCCATTATCGCTTGCGGCCAGCAATAGCACGAAACGCGAACATTTGCCAAGAGATTGCCGCACGAACCTTGTTTTTATGCCCAGAAGACACATCGTTTTCGGAGCGTTTACAGGGGTTTCCGCCCGTTTTGGACCACCAAGGTTTCAGCTATGCACAAAACGCATGCGGGATATGCGGGTGTCGCCACTTGTTTGGGCGATTTAATAACCCTATTTGCCATTCAAGATAAAACGAAATCATCAATACACACAAAAAAGGATGCCTAGCATGGCTGTTACATATTCTTCCGGAACAATCGCAAACGGCGCCTCAATTGGTGGTCGCGTTTTCGGCGCCCTCGCAACTCTTTTCGGAGTATTCGCTGACTGGAACGACACCCGCGCAACACGCAATGCACTGAGAAAACTTTCCGACCGCGAATTGGACGACATCGGCCTTTGCCGCCAAGACATCGAACGCATTTAAAAAACGACAACACTCACGGTGAGAACCTGCGTCTATTTTAGGATAGCGCGGGTTTTTTGCGTTTTTGACTCCTCAAATAGAAAAAGCCGCACCAGAGGCCATGGTGCGGCTTTTTCGAAGTAAAACTGAAGGATCGAGAGAGACACCAATCGAATCCGGCACATATTACTTTAAGTATTTCCCGATAGTTTCCGCCGTCATTTTGGTGACCGGATCGGCCGCCATGGCGAATGCACCGACCTTTTCAAAGGCGGTTCCCGCTTCAAGCTTGGCAACTCGAGCGTCGTAGGTAGCCGCGCCAAGGTGCGCAAGCAACATCCCTTTAAGAACGAAAAAGACTGCAAGCGTTAGAAAAACACCACGCCAAGGAAAACGAGGGGTACGGCGGAGCGTACGCGTCGTAATCAGGCCGTCATCGTCCACGACCAACGTAGAGCCATTTCTGGCCTGCTTGTGTTTACGCTTATTAATGCGAGACACACGCTTGGCAAAATCTTGCATATTTGCATCAGCCATATCCGGCTCCGTCAGTTGGCCCCCACCAACAATGTTATTCTCAAGGTGAAATGTGGCAAAATCAAGGCGAATAAGGCAAAATCAGGGAGTTTCACCCTCACCTCAGCCTTTTTTCTGGAGCAAAAGAGTGGTCCATTCAACAATCTCGGTGCGAGAGATAAGATTGAACTCATTCTGTGCATAAACCTCGACCACAGAATCTGCCTGCTCGTTCAGAATCCCCGAGAGAATCGCATAGCCACCCGCTTGAATGTTAGCCTTCATATCAGGCGCGAGACCAATAAGAGGGCCCTTGAGGATGTTTGCAAACACCAAATCATAGGGTGCTTTCGCTACAAGTGTTGGATGATTAAAGCCCGCAGCCTCGACACACTGCACCTGCTCCAAAAGGTCGTTAGAGCGCACATTGGTCATGGCAACGTCGACCGCAACTTGATCGATATCGCTCGCCATCACCCTGTTAGGCCAAATGCGCGCGGCGGCCATAGCGAGCACGGCGGTTCCACACCCGATATCCGCCACATTTTTGCCGACAAAACCACCGCTCGCCAAGCCATCCAGTGCCCGAAGGCACCCCAACGTCGTGCCGTGGTGGCCCGTTCCGAAGGCCATCGCGGCATCGATCAACAAAGGAATGGAATCCTCAGGAACCGTATCCGCATCGTGGGTGCCGTAGACATAAAAGCGGCCCGCCTTAACGGGCGACAACTCGCGACGCACATGTGCAACCCAGTCGACGTCTGGCACCTCGGACACGACAAATGGTTTTGCACCCGACATCGTTTCAAGCAATGCTAATTCGGTCACATCGGGCATCTCGGTGAAATAGCCCCCAACTTCCCAAAAACCAGACCCGTCCTCAACTTCGAACACGCCTACGCCCGTAGGTTCAGACGTCATATTCTCCATGGCTTCGCCAAGCGAAGTCGCTGCGGCTTTGCCGTTGAGCGTTGTGAGTGCGGTATAAGTGGCCATAAGGTCCTCGTGCAGAATACGCCAATTGGTTTCTGTTCTATTCTGGCGTAAGGTCTTGTCTCGCACGGGTCAAGACGCGTTGATCAATCCCGCCTAGACGGCCACACCGATAGGGCATGTCACCCCTGTTCCACCGATACCACAATACCCACTTGGATTTTTCTCAAGGTATTGCTGATGATACCCTTCCGCGAAATAGAAAGTGTTCGCGGGCAGAATTTCAGTGGTAATCGCACCATGCCCGTTGCGCCGCAAACGATGTGCATAGACCGCCATGCTGGCCTCGGCCTTTTCAGCTTGCGTGTCATTGAACGTGTATATCCCAGAGCGATACTGTGTGCCGCGATCATTGCCCTGACGCATGCCTTGCGTTGGGTTATGGCCTTCCCAAAAATGCTGCAGCAGGGTTTCATAGGAGATTTTCTTGGGATCAAAGATGATCCGCACAACCTCATTGTGGCCAGTTTTTCCGGTGCAAACCTGCTCATAGGTGCAGTTTTCGGTGAAGCCACCGGAATAGCCAACCATCGTCAGGTAAACGCCCTCGACTTGCCAAAAAATCCGCTCAACGCCCCAAAAACAGCCCATGCCAAACATGGCTTCTTCCATGCCCTCCGGCACGTCAGAATTTAGGGGAATACCAGAGAGAAAATGAACATCAGCAGTGGGAACCGGTGCTTCTTGTCCCGCAAGCGCACGGTCTTCTTTCACCATTGTCTCTTTTTTCGTACCAAACATGACGCGCTCCCATTTCTATTCCGTATATCGTCAATATAGGAGCGATGTAACGTAATTGCTACTCTGCCACTGCCAAGTCACGCCCAGAAAAAACCGTTTCATATCCAGGTGTGGGATGGCGCGGGATGAGCAGCGCGAGGAGGAACGAGCCGCATGCGATCCCTGCGGCCGCAAAAAACACGGCGGCCGGAGACACGACCCATAACAGGCCAAGTAGAATGGGCAAAAACACCGCCGCAATATGATTGATCGTAAAGGCAACAGCGGCCGTTGGGGCAATATCACTGGGGTCTGCGATCTTTTGAAAATAGGTTTTGAGCGCCAATTTCAACGCAAACAACATGTGATCGACCACATAAAGCACCATCGCCAAAAGCACGCCCCAATTGAAGAAATAAATACCGCCATAAGCAAGAAACACCAAAACGAGGCCCGTGTACTCAATCAAAAGCATACGCCGTTCGCCAAAACGCGCGACCAACCCGCCAAACATCGGCGACAGGGCGATATTGGCGACAAGGTTAATCATAAAAAGCCCCGTCACTTCGTGCACGTCAAAGCCAAAGCGTTCAACCAGCATGAAGCCCGCAAAAACAACAAAGATTTGCCGACGCGCACCCGCAAAAAACTCCAACGCATAATAGAGCCAATAGCGTTTGCGCAAAACGACCTCGCGGCGTTGCACCACTTTGTTCTCAAACTGCGGAAAGCCAAACATGCAATACAGGGCAATCAACGCGCAACTGCCTCCCGACAGCAGGAACACAATGTTATACGTGAGCGCCAACGGCTCCCACAACAGGACAATCAGCCCGTAGGACACCAAAGTCGCCGCTGATCCCACAGCCCCGAGAATACCAAGGATTCTTGGTGCGCGCTCTTTTGAAAGCCACTGAAGTTGCAGCGATTGATTGACCGTCTCGAAATAATGGAACCCAACAGAACTCAGAAAGGTAATCATCAGAATACCGCCAAGGCTTGGGAAATACGCCGTAACCGCTGTCGAGACTCCAAGCAGGATGAGCGAGACCATCGCCAAAACCTGCTCGCGCACAAACAGTAAGACGGCGATCACGCCAATAGCTAAAAAGCCAGGAATTTCGCGAATTGAGTGGAGCATACCGATATCGGCACCATCAAATTGAGCGACCTCGATAACGAAGTTATTTAGCAGCGCCGACCACGTCGCAAAAGCCAGTGGAAGCGCAATCGCCGTCAAAACCAAATAGGCAATGGGGCGGCGCCATACGGGAAGTTGATTCACGTCTTCGAGAGGGTAAGTTTTCATTCGATTTTCCTACGCAGAAATTTGCGCCAAGGGAAGCAAAGTTTAAAAAAAGTTCTGCGGATCAATGTCGACCGAAAGGCGCAGGGTGTTTGGGATTTTAAATTGCGCAATCCACTTTGTCAGTGCCTTTTGCAGCGGTACATTTTTTGGGGCTTTCACCAAAAGGCGCACGCGATGGCGGCCACGGACGCGGGCAATTGGCGCTGGTGCTGGGCCGAAAACTTGCGCGCCAATGGCCCGCAATGGCCCGTCTAAACGCGCCATTTCCCCTCCCAAATCAAACACTTCTTGTATATCGGTTGAGGATAAAACAATTCCCGCCATACGCCCATAGGGCGGCACGCCCGCCTCCATACGTTCCGCCGCTTCTGCCCGCCAAAACTGTTCTTCTTCACCCGACAAAATTGCCCGAATAACAGGATGCTCCGGTTGAAACGTTTGCAAAAGCGCTGTGCCTTTTTTCGCCGCGCGTCCTGCCCGTCCAGACACCTGTCGCATCAATTGAAAACTGCGTTCGGCGGCGCGCAGGTCGCTTCCCTGAAGGCCCAGATCCGCGTCAATAACTCCGACCAAAGTGAGGTTCGGGAAGTTATGCCCCTTGGCCACAAGCTGCGTGCCAATAACGATATCCGCGCCCCCTTGGGCAATCGACACAATTTGCTCTTTCAAGGCGCGGGCTGAACTAAACAAATCGCTCGACAATACCGCCACGCGGGCGTCGGGGAAAAGTTCGTTCACTTCTTCTGCTAAGCGCTCAACACCGGGCCCGACAGGCGCAAGTTTTCCCTCAACCTTGCAACTTGGACATTCAATCGGCATCGGCTTGGTCTCGCCACACTGATGGCACACCAGACGCTTTTGAAAACGGTGCTCCACCATGCGGGCGTCGCAAAAATCGCATCCGATTTGCTCGCCACAAGCCCGACACAGAGTCGTTGGCGCATAGCCACGACGGTTGATGAAAAGCAACGCTTGCTCCCCTGCATCAACGCGCATTTGCACTGCGGCTTTTAACGTCGGCGAAATCCAGTGATTGCTTGCCAACTTCTCACTGCGCATATCAATCGCACGCATTTCAGGCAGTTGCGCTTCACCAAACCGGCTGGAGAGATCAAGACGTTTATACTTGCCCGCCTCCGCGTTGGCCCAAGTTTCAAGGCTAGGGGTAGCCGACGCCAAAACAACTTCCGCTGCACAATATGTGGCCCGCAAAACCGCCATATCGCGGGCCGAATACAAAACGCCTTCTTCCTGTTTATAGGACGTGTCGTGCTCTTCATCGACAACGATCAACCCGAGGTCGCGAAAGGGCAAAAACAGCGCTGAGCGCGCTCCGACAACCAACTCGGCCCCGCCCGCCCCGACCATCCGCCAAACACGACGGCGCTCGGTCATGGTAACGCCGGAATGCCACTCAGCAGGTTTCGCACCAAAGCGTTTTTCAACCCGCGTCAAGAACTCTGCCGTCAAAGCAATCTCGGGCAAAAGGACCAAAGCTTGCCGCCCCAAGCGCAAACATTCTGCGACCGCCTCAAGATAAACTTCGGTTTTCCCCGATCCGGTCACACCCTTCAAAAGCACCGTCGAATAGGCCCGATCCGCCACGCCCTCGCGCAATTCAAGCGCCGCGCCATTTTGATCGCCCTCAAGCGCGACACCGCTAAAGTCATGCCGCAACAGTGGAAATGGCACGTCGCGTGGCGTGTCTTCTTCGCGCACAGCCCCCTGTTTTGCAAGGCCTTTTACAACCGACGACGTTACCCCTGCCATGTCGGCCAATTCCTTGAGCGTAAAGGACATGTCGCCATAATCCTCTAGCACAGCCAATACTTTTTCCCGCGCGGGCGTCATGCGGTCGGGTGTTCCAGTCCCCATGCGAAAGATTTTACGCATCGATGGCGGATCAAAAAGCCCCGGCGCACGGGTTGCCAGCCGAACCATTTGGGACAAAGGCGTTAAGGTATATTCCGCCGACCGCACAAGAAACTCGCGCATATCTTTTCCCATTGGAGGAACATCCAATACACGACTCACAGAGCGGATTTTCGACGGATCAAACCGCCCTTCTCCTTTGCCCCACACAACGCCCAACACTTTGCGTGGCCCCAAAGGCACCTCGACAAAATCGCCCGTGTTGCATCCGCCCTCTGGTGATTTATAATCCAAGAACCGATCAATCGGTTGGGTGGTCATCACGGCAACCTGCGCGCCGCGCGCGAATTCTTGCCCTTCGTCAGACGCAAAATCAGGCTCGCCACCAAAATCAGCCCCAAAGCCAAACTGATCAGACATGTTTCGCCCCCTTTTGGGGTTCCAGCAAAGTCTGAGTTGAGGTACATAGGCGCCGGATAGAGCCCAACCTAACTAGGAATACTCTCATGAAATTCTTTGTAGATACCGCAGACGTCGCCGCCATTGCCGAACTAAACGACCTTGGCATGGTAGATGGGGTTACAACAAACCCCTCCCTCATTATGAAATCCGGACGCAATATTCTGGAAGTCACAAAAGAAATCTGCGACATGATCGACGGTCCGGTTTCAGCCGAAGTCGTTGCCCTTGAGGCCGACGAAATGATCGCTGAAGGCCGCAAACTAGCCGAGATCGCAGAAAACATCTGTGTCAAAGTTCCTCTTACTTGGGCCGGCTTGAAAACATGTAAGACGCTTAGCGATGCAGGCACCAAAGTCAATGTCACTTTGTGCTTCTCCGCTAACCAAGCCCTGCTCGCAGCAAAAGCTGGTGCCACATTCATTTCGCCCTTCATTGGTCGTTTGGATGACATCAACATCGATGGTTTGGACGTGATCGCGGACATCCGCACAATCTATGACAACTACGCGTTTGAGACTGAAATTCTGGCGGCCTCAATTCGCTCCGTCAACCACATGAAAGATTGCGCCCTTCTGGGAGCCGACGTTTGCACGGCCCCTCCTGGCGTTATCTTGAAAATGGCTGACCACGTTCTTACGGATGCAGGCCTCGCAGCTTTCATGGCTGACTGGGCGAAAACAGGTCAAAAAATCCTGTAATCCTACGAACTAAATTACAACAAACAGCCTCTGTGAAAGCAGGGGCTGTTTTGCTTTGTGCCCCTAAGCGTACATTCGCACAGAAATTCAATTCTGCTCAAAAACCTGATGCAATGAATCCCCCCCCATGTTAGAAAAGAGCAAGCAGGCGGTACAATTCAGCGCATTTAGACGGAAAAATCCGCGAAATGTGCAAGTACCATATAAAAACAAAAACGAGGCAGGCACTTGAGCAACGCGATTTTGCAAGAAGATCTCCGTGAAAAAATAATGACGGACCCCGAGTTCATTCTTGAGGACAAAGACGTCATGCGCGCCCTTGTGGCGGCCAACGAAAAGGCCCTTGGCGGCAATATCGTGGATTTGCGCGGGATCGCGATGGACCGCTTAGAGGCCCGTCTTGACCGCCTCGAAGACACACACCGCTCCGTCATCGCAGCGGCCTATGAAAATCTCGCAGGTACCAATCAAGTGCACCGCGCGGTTCTTAAACTGTTGGACCCCACAGATTTTGAAGCCTTCCTTCAAGAACTCGGAACGGGCATCGCCGAAATCCTGCGGGTTGATGCCGTGCGCCTTGTTTTGGAAAGCGTTCAAAAAGGCGAAGATCCCGTCGTCAAAAAGCTTGGCCATATTTTAACCGTCGCTGAACCGGGTTTCGTTGACACATACCTCAAAGCGGGCCGCCAATCCGAACCGCGTCCTGTAACTTTACGTCAGTATCGCCCAGCGGATGACGAAATCTATGGTACGGGTTCTGAATATATCCGGTCCGAAGCGGCCCTTAAGTTGGACTTTGGCAATGGCCGCCTCCCAGGGTTGCTGCTTCTGGGGTCAGAAGACCCACATATGTTCAAATCGGACCAAGGCACTGACCTTTTAGCGTTTTTTGCGGGAACTTTTGAACGTGCAATGGCGCGTTGGCTGTCATGACATCCGTTTCGCCAGCCGCCAGCGCTTTGCTGTCTGGGTGGCTTGAAATGAAGCAATCCGTTCAAGGATTGTCAGAAAACACGATATCAGCCTATCAAGCAGACCTCCTATGCTTTTTCGCATTTATGGGGGAACGTTTTGGTACAGACCTCGGCGTCGCCCCCCTAAAAAGGATTTCGATCCAAGACATGCGCGCCTGGCTTGCCCGTGAACGAGGCCGCGGAATTGCGCCGCGCTCCCTCGCCCGCGAACTTTCCGCCGTCAAAAGTTTCTACAACTGGTTTGCAGAACGCGACGGATTTGACGCCACTGCCATCCTTGCGACCCGTGCGCCAAAATTCCAACAAAAACTACCGCGCCCCGTTGAAAAAGAGGCCGCGCGCGCCCTTCTTGAAACCATCGCTTATCAAAGCGAAAAACCTTGGGTCGCTCAAAGGGATACCGCAGTCTTAACACTCCTCTATGGCTGTGGGCTGCGGATTTCCGAAGCACTCTCGCTCAAGGGAAGCGACTCCCCGCTTTCCAGCAGCCTGCGCATTATCGGCAAGGGCGACAAAGAGCGCGTCGTCCCCGTTTTGCCCGTAGCCCAAGCCGCAGTCGCCGCCTATGTCGCGGATTGCCCCTATGAGTTGACCGCGAAATCGCCACTGTTTTTCGCGGTACGTGGTGGCGCACTCACGCCGCGTACGGTCCAAAAAGCGATGGCAGCAGCAAGAATGCAGCTTGGCCTTCCAGCAAGTGCAACGCCACATGCTTTGCGCCACTCCTTCGCTACGCATCTGTTAAGTGCTGGTGGTGATCTGCGGACAATCCAAGAACTTTTGGGCCACGCCTCCCTTTCTACGACCCAAACTTACACGGCGGTGGACACAGCAAGATTGATGGAAGTCTATGAGCGGTCCCACCCGCGCGCCTAGCCAAAGTTTTGCCCCATTGCATGGCGGCCAATTTTGAGCCATTAAACCTCATGTCCAAAGAACTTCGCGCTTATGCCGTCCATCTCTTAACCGCAACTGGTGCGGTTTTCGCAATGCTTGCCCTTTTGGCAGCGGCCGATCAGGCATGGAGCCAAATGTTCCTGTGGCTTGTCGTTGCGTTTTTTGTGGATGGGATCGATGGACCTTTAGCGCGGCACACTGACGTCAAAACAAACGCCCCCCAGATCGACGGCGTGCTCCTCGACCTCATTATCGACTACCTCACCTATGTCTTTATTCCGGCATTTGCCCTCTTTAAATCAGGTCTCTTACCGGGGTGGACAGGGTGGATTGCCATCATCGTGATCACCTTCACCAGTGCTCTGTATTTTGCTGATACGCGCATGAAAACCAAGGATAATTCCTTCTCTGGATTTCCGGGATGTTGGAATATGGTGGTCTTGGTGTTCTTCGCGGTTACCCCGAATTTTTGGGTCATGCTTGCGATTATCGTCGTGCTCGCCGTCGCAATGTTTGCACCGCTCAAATTCATCCATCCAGTGCGTACAGAACGCTGGCGCAACCTGTCGCTTCCCATTGCTTTGGCTTGGACATGTTTTGCTGGCTGGGCCGCGTGGGTGCGCTTTGAGCCGCACGATTTTGCGCTTTGGGGGCTGATCGTCACCTCCCTCTATCTGCTGGGTGCAGGCATTGCCCAAGAGATTATTCCCGAGCGCAAGACGGCTAAATAAGCAATCCAGCCGCGCCCTCATGTATCAAAAGTTTCACTTTGGTCTCGACGGCACCCTCACCGGAAAAGCCCCCTAATCCCTGTGCCCCAAGGACACGATGGCAAGGGATGATAACGGGTATGGAGTTGGTTCCACAGGCATTGCCAACAGCTTGCGCAGAGGCGCCAATATCTTTGGCTATCTCACCATAAGTCCGCGTTTCCCCGTAGGGAATAGCGCGCATCGCCGCGTTCACTTTTTGCTGAAAAGCGCTGCCTGAAGGGCGCAAAGGAAGGTCAAATCCCGCCTTTCCCCCATCGAAATACGCAGAAAGCTGATCTGCCGCGCGCTTTGAAACATCTGTACTCGGCGCGGGAGCTTGGCTGTGCCACGTCAAACGAATGATCGCGCCCTCGTCCTCAATAAGTCCAAAGGTACCCATGGAAGTAAGGACACTGGATTCGATCATGGCTTCGCCCCCAAACGAAATTGCCCGCCACAGTTTCCTGCAGCGGGCAAATTGAACTAGCTCAGTGCCGCATCGCAACGGCCACAAACACCTTCGTGCTTGTGCTTCCCAACATCAGGAAGCGTTTTCCAACACCGTTGGCATTTCACACCCTCGGCAAGTTCAAACACAACGCCAACACCTTCGATTTCGGGAAGGCGGAAGGCCTCGTCTGGCAGCGGATCATTGGTCAGCGAAACTGCCGACGTGATGCAAATATCCTCGAACGGCAACTCTTGAAGCGCCTTCAAGACATTAGCGTCCCGAACGTGAACCGTGGGCGCCGCTTCAAGGCTCGCACCGATAACTTTGTCCTGCCTCTGAATTTCAAGCGCAGCAGTCACAACACGACGGGCCTTACGCACCCCGTCCCATTTGGCCGCCAATGGCTCGTTCAACCAATCCGCAGGTGTTTCAGGAAAGTCCATCAAATGCACTGAACTGTCCTCACCAGGGAAGCGTTCAAGCCAAACTTCTTCCATCGTAAAGATCAAAATTGGCGCAAGCCACGTCGTCAGGCGATGGAACAAAATGTCCAAAACCGTCCGCGCAGCCCGACGCTGTACCGTGTCTCCATCGCAATAAAGCGCGTCTTTGCGAATGTCGAAATAGAACGCCGAAAGATCGAGCGTTGAAAAGGTAAAGACCGCTTGGAATACACCTTGGAAATCAAACGCCGCATAACCTTTGCGAACCTCGTGGTCCAACTCGGCCAAACGGTGCAAAATCAACTGCTCCAACTCGGGCATGTCCGCGGGATCCATGCGATCCGCTTCGGTGAATTCCGCTAACGATCCCAGCATGTAGCGCATGGTATTGCGCAAACGACGATAGCTGTCAGACACGCCTTTCAGGATTTCAGGACCGATACGTTGATCAGAGGTATAATCGACCTGAGCAACCCAAAGACGTAGGATATCAGCGCCGTATTGTTGGATGATTTTTTCAGGCACAATCGTGTTGCCGATGGATTTGGACATCTTCATGCCCTTTTCGTCCAAGGTCATGCCGTGCGTGACAACATTGCGATAGGGCGCGCGCCCATTGGTGCCGCAGCTTTGCAAAAGTGAGCTGTGGAACCAGCCGCGATGCTGGTCTGTACCCTCTAGATAAACATCTGCAATGCCATCCTCGGTACCATCTTCACGGTCCCGAAGTACGAAGGCGTGTGTAGAGCCCGAGTCAAACCAAACATCAAGAATATCAAATACTTGATCGAAGTCTTCTGGGTTTTGCAAACCGCCGAGAATCCGGTCTTTGGAGCCATCAGCATACCAAGCATCCGCCCCTTCGGCCTCAAATATCTCAACAATCCGTGCGTTCACAGCAGGATCCCGCAAAAGGAAGTTCTCATCCGTAGGCAAGGCACCTTTGCGCGTGAAACACGTCAGAGGTACACCCCAAGCGCGCTGCCGCGAAAGGACCCAATCAGGGCGAGACTTGATCATCGAATGCAGGCGGTTGCGACCCGATTGGGGCGTCCACTTCACATTGTCGATCTCGGTGAGGGCTCGTTCGCGGATGGTTTTACCATGCGTGTCTTTGCCGTCGCCGATTTCCCGATCAATCGCCGCAAACCACTGTGGCGTGTTGCGGAAAATGATGGGCGCTTTTGAACGCCACGAGTGTGGGTAGCTATGCGTAATCCGGCTGCGGGCAATCAACCCGCCAGCTTCAACCAGTTTATCGATAACTGTGCTGTTAGCTTTGCCCTCTTTGCCTTTTTGATCAAAGACTTGAAGACCCGCGAACAAGGGAACATGTGGCAAAAACTGGCTTTCTTCGCCAACATTATGGGTCATGCGGTCGAGCCAATTGCGCTTAACGAAACATTCATAGTCATCAGCACCGTGGCTTGGGGCCGTGTGAACAAACCCCGTCCCAGCATCGTCCGTAACGTGATCCCCATCAATGACCGGAACGTCGTAATCCCAGAAACCATTCGCGCCTTCAAAACCGGCCAATGGATGGCTACAAGTAATGCCAGCAAGCTCGGATGCACTCACCTCACGCACACGCGTGAACTCGGTTGCGCGGGCTTTGGTCAGAACTTCAGAGGCAAGGTCGTCGGCCAAAAGATAGAGATCACCCGCCGCCGTCCAGCTTTCTTCTTCGGTGGCTTCAACGCGATACAGCCCATAGGCAATGGTCGGGTTATAGGCGATAGCCTTGTTCGACGGAATCGTCCAAGGCGTCGTGGTCCAGATAACGATACGCGCATCGGCAAGATCATCGCCCCCAGAACGTACTTTAAACGCCACCCAAATCGCATGACTTTTGTGATCGTGGTATTCGATCTCGGCTTCAGCCAACGCGGTTTTCTCAACCGGCGACCACATCACGGGTTTTGACCCTTGATAGAGCGTACCGTTCATTAGGAACTTCATGAAGTCCTCGGCGATCACGCGCTCGGCGTGGAAATCCATCGTCAGATAGGGCTTATCCCACGTTCCGGTAATGCCCAGTCGCTTGAACTCATCACGCTGAATATCAACCCATCCCTGCGCGAACTTACGACATTCGGCACGGAAGTCGTTGATTGGAACTTCGTCCTTGTTCTTACCCTTTTGGCGATATTGCTCTTCAATCTTCCATTCAATCGGAAGTCCGTGGCAATCCCAACCCGGAATGTAACGCGCATCAAAGCCCATCATCTGGTGGCTGCGCACGATCACATCTTTAATGGTCTTGTTCAACGCGTGACCAATATGCAGGTGGCCGTTGGCATAGGGAGGGCCATCGTGGAGCGTAAAAGGCGTACGGCCCTTTTTCTCGCGCAACTGGCTGTAAACATTAAGTTTATCCCATTTCTCAAGCCATTCCGGCTCGCGTTTGGGAAGCCCCGCGCGCATTGGAAAATCGGTTTTGGGCAGGTTTAAAGTAGATTTGTAGTTCAGAGTCTCGGGCGTATCGGCGCACATATCTGCGGTCCTTAAACGGGGAATTTGAATTCAGTGGGCGGCGCGCGTTGCAGGCGCCTTGTCCCGGCGGCTCATCGTCAGAGCGCCGGGCAAATAATTCGTATAAGGGGTAAGTGAAACATCCTCATACGGCCTTATAGTTCGACGTTCCAACGGGGTCTAGTGCAATGGGAACCTCTCGTCTCCCTGCGACATTTACGTGGTTGCGTGCACTTCTCAAAGGCGTATCACTAATGCGAAGGGATACCACATGGCTTCCAAGCTCGCCCGTTTTGACATCACACCAGACGAAATTGCCCGCGTGGTAGCCGCGTTCTATTTCCGCATTCGTGCGCATGACGTTCTGGGGCCTATTTTTATCGGCCGCTTAGGAACTTCCACCGAGGTTTGGCAACCCCACGAAGCAAAAATCGCCGCGTTCTGGAACAATGCAATCCTGTTTGATCGCGCGTATTCTGGCAATCCGATGCAGGTTCATATGGGCGTGCCCGAAATCAAACCAGAACACTTCGCCCTATGGTTGGAGCTTTTTGACAACGTCTTGGAAAAAGAATTGAAGCCGGAAACCGCACAGGCTTTTTCCGCCCTCGCCCACCGAATTGGCCGCGGATTGCGCATGGGCATCCAAGCCGTCAGACAACCAAAAGACGGACCTCCGATCTTTTAGCTGTCTGCTGTGTCGCCATTTTTTTTCCCGGAAAACAAGCCAGCCATAGCCCGCTGAACCAGCGTCGTCACGCGTGGACGCTTCTGCGTGACAAAGGGCATTGGCCGACAGACCTCAAGCGCCGCAACACCGACCCGCGCCGTAAGAGCTCCATTAATAATCCCCTCACCAAATCGGCGCGACACTTTTGACATCACACCGCCGCCCGCAATCGATCCAATCAAATCATCCCCGACGGCAACGGCTCCCGTCGCAACAAGGTGGCTTAAAACCACTTTGGTCAACCGCCACGACCCAAGTGTTCCCGCACGGCCCCCGTAAATTTCCGCAATCCGTCGGATCATCCGCATATTCATCGTCAACGCGGCGATCACATCCGCAAAAGCCATCGGCACAAAGGCCGTCACGGTCGCAACTTGGCGGGCTGCAGACTGAATTTCCAAAATAGCTTCCGCGTCCAAGGGAGCTAGAATTTTATTCTCGGCCAACGACATAAGGTCAGTGGCATCAAACTGTTCCTCAGCGCGTTCATGAAAGGCCGCGAGTCCCCATTCGGCTTCATGGCGGTTTTTATAAAGTTTTTGCAATTTTGCCGTAAAATGCTTCGCGCGACCGATGTCATGCGAGGCCTGCACTTCAGCCGCCTCTTTTTGCAACGAATCAATCCGCCCCAATCGCAAAAAACCAGCTATTTCGCGCAGGATGACCGCGCACAAAACAGCTAAAAATGCCAAAGCGATCGCAAGCACCGCACTGCCAAGAACTTCATTTCGCGCCAATAAACTCGTGACAAAGTCCCAAACCGCTACCGAAACAAACGCGCCAAGAAGTGCGGCCAGCAATCCCCAGAACAGCGAGCCAATGCGGGAGCGCGGACGTGAGGCAAACCGTGCAGCGCGCTGCATTGTGGCCTCGGAAGTTTCCAATATTATCGGAGCATCGGCGGGAGAAAGTACCTCCTCAACGTCCAGTTCAACGAGGACAGGCTTATCATCTGAGGTCAAAACTGATCTCCAATCAAAAATTCAACGGCCTTGTCGAGACGGATGTGTGGCAAACCTTCACCGGATTTTAACTCAAGAATTGCGGGGTCAAATTGCTGATTTTGAATGGTAAATCCACCCCAATCGGCCTGCCCCATTTGCGCCGCCGAAAGGATGCGTGCCGGATCTTTGGGCAGCGCCCCTGCATAAAACGCAACGGGCTTTGCGTTCTGCGCGATCCGCCCCTGAACACACTCAAGCTTACGTCCCTCATGGTTCAACATGGTCTCGGTCGTGGTTCGTAACGCCGCAATTGCCATTGCCTGTGTTTTGGCCCCTGCGAAATCCGCTCGAGACTTAGCTTGCGCCAAAAGCGCCTGTGTTATCGCGGCAAGTTGCGGATGCTGACTCTGGTGCAAATGGTCCGATTTTGTCGCGACAAAGAGTATCTTTTCCACCCGTTTTCCAGCCAAAAGACCGCTCAGCCAAGCGTTTTTCCCCGGCCTAAAGCCCGACAAAATATCTGCCATTGTTTGTTGCAAATCATCGACGGCCTTTGGCCCACGATGAAGGGCTGCAAGAACATCAACAAGGACAACTTGGCGGTCAATCCGCGCAAAATGGTTCCGAAAGAACGGCCTCATCACTTCTGAACGATAGGCATCATAGCGTCGTTCCATTTCACGCCATAACGACCCTCGCGGCGGTCTTACAACGGGAAGCAGTGGGAAAAACGTCAAAACTGGCGAGCCTTCAAGTTCCCCTGGCAAAACAATCCTCCCCGGCGCGCCACTACTCATGCCCTCGTCGTGCGCAGAACGAGCAAACCGAGCGTAGTCCGCCGCATGCGCCTGTAAGGTGACTTCATCCATGGGTTTCGCCCCATCAACCTGTTCAAGCCGATAAGAAACCTGCGCCCCGATATCCTGTGCCCCCATTCGACCAAGGGCGTCCGCCGACCATTCCCGATAGGATTTTCCCATCAAGGCAAGATCGAGAAGCCACTCGCCCGGATAATCTACGATATCAAGGTGGAACGTTTTAACGCCCCGCAATCCCCCCAACAAACCTGTGGGATTTACGCGGAACGACAGGCGCAACTCGCTGACATTTCGCGTATTTTCGGGCCATTTTGGGGTGTCGCCCGTGAGGGACGCAAGATGCTTCTCATACGGAAACCGAGCGATTGTATCGTCAGGCTGTGGCTGTAAATAGACGGTTTGCAAGCGCCCATTATTCGCGGCAACAAATTGCGGCATGCGTCCGCGCTCAAGCAAGTTTGAAACAAGCGACGTAATAAACACGCTTTTTCCCGCGCGACTCAGGCCCGTCACGCCCAAGCGCACGGTTGGTTCAAACAATGCCTCATTCACGCGTGAGCCGAGGCTTTCTACATCACGTAAAACACTATCGGTAAAATCTGCTAAACCCAATTCATACCCTCAAATTGCTTGCCATACACTTAATCCCTTATAGGCAATTTTCCTAGGGGCCGCGCCAAAAACACGTTCCTGTTGCCATTGTCATCGCAAGAATGTATCGCGGGGGATGCCTCGTTTTGCACTAAAAATTGAATACCAAGGGACACCGTTTTACGGGTGGCAGCGGCAAAAGACGCTCCCTTCCGTACAGCAGGCCATTGAAGATGCTCTTCTGAAAATCGACCCGACCAATAAAGGGATTGCCGCCGCAGGCCGCACCGATGCGGGCGTTCACGCAACTGGCCAAGTCGCGCATTGCGATCTCGCGCGCCAATGGGATTCCTTTCGTCTGGCCGAAGCGTTAAATTATCATCTCAAGCCCAACCCGATTGCAATTGTAAACGCGGCCCCCGTTGCGGATGATTTCCACGCGCGATTTTGGGCGCTAGAACGGCGGTACATGTACCGTCTTATTTCACGCCGAGCCCCTCTGACGTTTGAAGCAGGAAGAATCTGGCGCGTGCCCCACCTCTTGAGTCGGGAAGCGATGCAAGAGGGCGCGAATTACCTGTTGGGAAAACATGATTTCACGACCTTCCGCTCAACTCTGTGCCAAGCCCCTTCGCCCGTTCGCACTCTCGATGAGTTGACCGTCGAGGAAATCCCACTCGCAGACGGTACCGAGTTTCGCTTTCACGTCCGCGCACGCGCATTTTTACATAATCAGGTGCGCAGTTTTGTCGGCACGTTAGAGCGCGTCGGCGGCGGAAGCTGGGCGCCAATTGACGTGAAAACCGCACTCGAAACCCGCAGAAGAGACGTTTGTGGGCCTGTCGCCCCCTCGCAAGGTCTATACTTGCGAGAAGTATGCTATCAAACTGACCCCTTTGCGGGCCACACTGCAGGCGAATCAAACGAGGGAACCCAATGAAACTTTTTGTCGGCCTTGGAAATCCCGGTGCGAGATACGCGCAAAATCGGCATAACATCGGCTTTATGGCGCTGGATGCAATCGCGTCGGATCACGGATTTGTGCCATGGAAGAACAAGTTTCAAGGTTCTGTGAGCGAAGGTAAATTGGGCAGCGAGAAGATTATTCTCCTCAAACCTGAAACCTTCATGAACCTGTCGGGCCAGTCGGTCGGTGAGGCCATGCGCTTTTACAAACTCACACCAGACGACGTGATCGTTTTTCACGACGAACTCGATCTTGTGCCAGGAAAAATTCGGGTAAAACAAGGTGGAGGCCACGCGGGTCACAATGGTTTGCGCTCTATGCATCAACATATTGGCGATACCTATGGACGGGTTCGCATGGGCATCGGCCATCCCGGTCACAAGGATCGCGTTGCGGGATATGTTTTGCACGACTTCGCAAAGGCGGAACAAAACTGGCTTGAGGATGTTCTACGTGGTGTTTGCGATGGGGCCGTTGATCTTGCCAAAGGGGATAGTGGACGTTTTATGAATGCCGTTGCCCTGCGCGTCCAAGCGCCCCGCGAGACGGAAGCGAAGCCAGCGAACAAGCCGCAAAAGACAGCCCCCAAAGAAAAACCCGAGGTGAAAGATACACGCTCGGGTCTTCAAAAACTCGCTGATAGATTCCGCAGCTAAACTTAGTCTGCGTCGCTCATATCAAAACCGAGCGCCTTGGCCACGGTGAAGATATCCTTGTCGCCACGGCCACACATGTTCATCACGATGATGTGGTCTTTTGGCAAAATCGGTGCAATTTTCATGACATGCGCGAGGGCGTGGGAGGGTTCCAAGGCCGGAATGATCCCCTCTAGCGTACAGCAATATTGGAACGCTTCGAGCGCTTCCTTGTCTGTAATCGCAACATATTTGGCACGGCCAATTTCGTGCAGCCAGCTGTGCTCTGGGCCGATTCCGGGATAATCAAGCCCCGCAGAAATCGAGAAGCCTTCAAGGATTTGGCCATCGTCATCCTGAAGCAAATAGGTGCGGTTGCCGTGCAAAACCCCCGGACGGCCACCCGTAAGACTCGCGCAATGCTCCATTTTGTCGTTCACGCCTTTGCCGCCTGCTTCGACGCCGATGATGTTCACGCTTTCATCATCCAAAAACGGATAGAACAAACCAATGGCGTTTGATCCCCCGCCAATAGCGGCGATCAACGTGTCTGGAAGGCGGCCTTCGCCCTCATGTTCTTGCAATTGTTCACGGGTTTCCTTGCCAATGATCGACTGAAAATCACGGACCATGGCAGGATACGGGTGAGGCCCAGCCGCCGTGCCGATACAATAAAACGTGTCGTTCACATTGGTCACCCAGTCGCGCAATGCATCGTTCATCGCATCCTTAAGTGTGCCTCGACCCGACGTTACGGCAATAACTTCAGCTCCAAGAAGGCGCATCCGAAACACGTTTGGCGCTTGGCGTTTCACATCATGCGCGCCCATATAGACGATACATTTGAGGCCAAAACGAGCACAAACCGTCGCCGTGGCAACGCCATGCTGCCCCGCGCCAGTCTCGGCAATAATCCGTGTTTTACCCATCCGCCTTGCGAGCAATATTTGCCCCAAAACGTTGTTAATTTTATGCGCACCCGTGTGGTTAAGCTCATCCCGCTTGAGATAAATCTTCGCGCCACCAAGGTCTTCGGTCATACGTTCGGCAAAATACAGCGGGCTCGGACGGCCAACGTAATGCTTCCACAAATCGTCCATCTGGGCCCAAAACGTTTCGTCCGTCTTTGCGCGCTCATATTCCTCTTCGAGGCTGAGAATCAACGGCATCAACGTCTCGGAAACGAAACGGCCACCAAAATCGCCAAACCGCCCGTTTTCGTCTGGGCCGTTCATAAAACTATTAAAGAGATCATTCATGGTAGTGCTCCTTTTGCGCGGCTTGCACGAAGTCGGCGATCAGTCCTTGGTCCTTGATTCCGGGCGCGGATTCAACCCCTGAGGAGACATCAACTTGACGTGCTCCTGTTAATTTTATCGCCTCGGCCACGTTCTGGGCGGAAAGCCCACCCGCCAACATCCAAGGCTTTGCCCATCTGCGTCCAGCAAGGAGGCGCCAATCAAAAGACATCCCGTTCCCGCCCGGCAAAACCGAACCCGGCGACGGCTTCGCGTCGACAAGGATTAGGTCCACAACGGCCTCATAAGCGGCGAGTTGCTCTAGGTCGTCACGCGTTGCGACTCCAACGGCTTTCATCACTGGAAGGCCGTAGCGCGCCCGAATTTCGGTGACACGCTCTGGTGTTTCGCGGCCATGCAGTTGCAACATATCCAAGGGGACTTTATCCGTGAGCTCATCCAGAAAACTGTCGCTGGCATTAACGGTCAAAGCAACTTTCGCCACTCCGACGGGAACCTCGATTGCCAACGCACGCGCCACATCTATCGACACGTTGCGCGGGGATTTTTCGAAAAAGACAAACCCGATATAGGTCGCGCCCGCCTCAACAGCCGCCGCGATGTCCTCCGCATTGCGAAGGCCACAAATCTTAACGTTCACATCGCTCGCGGATTGCGAAACGACATCTTCTGGGTTTTGAATACGTATCATGAGTAGGGTTTAACGCGTGGCGTTACTATCCTCAAGTAGAGCGAGCACATCATCTTTGTGCTCCCCCTTTTCTTCTTTCAAACGGGCCACTTCAGCCCGCAAACCGTTAAGCTCCTTGCGTGTACGGTTCGCCTCGGCACGTTGCTTATACTCCCGAATCCATTCCCAAACGAATCCGATCAATAATCCCGCAACGATCCCGCCAAAAATGACTATAAAGAGCGGCAACTGCGCTGCATATTGAACACCGAGGAAAGCTGCGAAATCGTTTGGCAGGACTTGAACCGAAACATCGGCACGATTGGCGAGCGCAATTGTAACGAGCACCAGCCCGAGGGCCGCGAGAAACGCATAGCGAAAATAACGCATTGGATTACTTTCCGTTCAAACGGTCTCGGAGACGTTTGCCAGTTTTAAAGAAAGGCACGTGTTTTTCTTCGACGGCAACACTCTCGCCAGTCCGCGGATTGCGACCCGCGCGCGCATCACGCTTCTTAACAGAGAACGCGCCGAAGCCACGCAGTTCAACTCGGTCGCCACGAGACATCGCTTCGATAATCTCTTCGAAAATCGTATTCACGATGCGCTCAACATCTCTTTGATAGAGATGTGGGTTTTCATCGGCAATCTTTTGAATCAGTTCCGAACGGATCATCCGTAGTCCCCCTCGTTGTGGTTATTTGCGCTAGCAGACAGTGTGCGCCGGTTCCCGCAACTATAGGGGTAATTTCTCGTCTGAGAAAGATTTTCCAATGGGTTGTCGGTAAAAAATCGCTCAAGTTTGCGTCCAAAGGTCCGATTTTTCTGAATTTTAACCTAGGGTTGCACGGATTTTTCGAATTTTCCCGCCCTGCAAACTTTTGGGAGCCATTGATTCGCAAAAAAACGGCCCCACCAAAGTGAGGCCGTTTCAAATTCATACATCAATTGATGTGAAGATTATTCGTCGCCTTTAAGCGCCGCACCAAGGATATCACCGAGCGATGCGCCGGAGTCCGAGGAGCCATATTGCTCAACTGCTTCTTTTTCTTCTGCAATCTCACGGGCTTTGATCGACAGACCAAGGCGACGTGTTTTCGCATCAACGTTTGTTACACGAACGTCGAGCTTGTCGCTAACGCTGAAGCGCTCAGGACGTTGCTCTGCACGATCACGCGACAGGTCGGAGCGACGGATGAAGGATTTCGCGCCTTCATATTCGACTTCGATGCCGCCTTCTTCGATCGCAGTCACTTCAACGGTGATGATGGAGCCGCGTTTCACGCCTTCAACTGCACCAGAGAAGCTATCGTCGAGCGCTTTAACGCTCAAGGAGATGCGTTCTTTTTCAACGTCAACTTCGGTGACAACTGCTTTAACAACGTCGCCTTTAACGAAGTCGCCAATAACGTCTTCGCCACGGCCTTCCCATGTCAAATCTGACAGGTGAACCATGCCGTCGATGTCGCCTTCGAGACCGATGAAGAGACCGAATTCAGTGATATTTTTGACTTCACCTTCAACGTTTGTGCCAACAGGGAATTGCTCAGCAAAGACTTCCCATGGGTTGCGCTGTGTTTGCTTGAGGCCAAGCGAAACGCGGCGTTTTGCACTGTCGATTTCCAGAACCATAACTTCGACTTCTTGCGAAGTAGAAACGATTTTGCCTGGGTGTACGTTTTTCTTTGTCCAAGACATTTCAGAAACGTGCACAAGACCTTCAACGCCTGGCTCAAGTTCAACAAACGCGCCATAATCGGTGATGTTTGTTACGCGGCCTTTGTGGACCGACTCAAGTGGGAAGCGTTCTTCAACGAGGGACCATGGATCGTCTTGGAGCTGTTTCATGCCCAAGGAGATACGGTGTGTCTCTTTGTTGATTTTGATAACCTGAACTTTAATTGTTTCACCAATTGTCAGGATTTCGGATGGGTGGTTCACACGACGCCAAGCCATGTCAGTCACGTGAAGCAAGCCGTCTACGCCGCCAAGGTCAACAAAGGCACCGTATTCAGTGATGTTCTTAACCACACCGTCAACCGCATCGCCTTCGGCCAATTTGCCGATAACTTCTGCACGTTGTTCAGCACGTGATTCTTCAAGAATAGCGCGACGCGAAACAACGATGTTACCACGACGACGGTCCATTTTGAGGATTTGGAACGGTTGCTTAAGACCCATCAATGGGCCCGCATCGCGAACGGGGCGCACGTCAACTTGGGAGCCGGGCAAGAAGGCCACTGCACCACCAAGGTCAACTGTGAAGCCACCTTTAACGCGGCTAAAGATTGCGCCTTCAACGCGCTCTTCGTCACCGTATGCTTTTTCGAGGCGATCCCATGCTTCTTCACGGCGAGCTTTGTCGCGCGAGATAACAGCTTCGCCTTTGGCGTTTTCAACACGGTCGAGGAAAACCTCGACAACGTCGCCAACAGCGATTTCGGGAGCTTCGCCTGGATTTGCGAATTCTTTTAGGTCAACGCGGCCTTCCATTTTGTAGCCTACATCGATGATGGCTTGGCCAGCTTCGATTGCGATAACTTTACCTTTGACAACGGAACCCTCTTCGGGTGTGTCAATTTCGAAGCTTTCAGCAAGAAGAGCTTCGAATTCGTCCATAGAATTTATTTGAGCCATGTGGTCTCAGTTTCCTTTACATAGTTTTTTTACGGGCCGTGCGGTTGTCTCCGCCGGTCTTTGGATTACGAATTGGCCGATGCGACGGGTCACCCAACAAAAATAGGCCGGAGTAAATTACCCGACCCTGTATATTCTGCTGCATGGCGATTCCGCCTTATCGACACGCGCTATATAGAAGCATTTCTGCCCGCAGGCAAGGGCTTCGCACATATCAGGGCGCAATTACGCCTGTGACTGGAGTGCCGCTTCTATGGCCGCCACCGCCCGCGCAGTCGCGGCCTCGATGGTCAAATCACTGGTATCGATCAAAACGGCATCCAAGGCCGCGACCAACGGGGCGGTTGCGCGCTCGCTATCCCGTTTATCCCGCGCGATGACATCCGCAAGAACCTCCGAAAGGCTGGTTTCTGCGCCCGTTTGGGAGAATTCTTGAAACCGACGCGCGGCGCGCACTTGCGCACTTGCGGTCACAAACAATTTCACGTCTGCATCTGGGCAAATCACTGTGCCAATATCGCGGCCATCCAAAACGGCCCCCCCGTCGCGCTCAGAGAAACTACGTTGAAACTCTAACAAAGCCGCCCGAACTTCGGGAATAACCGCAATTTCACTGGCCGCATGCGCAACTTCATTGGTGCGTAGGTTTGATTGTTCTAGATCAGACACGGCGAGGGACCGCGCGGCGAAAATCGCCTCATCTCCACCAATAACGCGCGCGCCAACGGCCCGATACAAAAGGCCCGTGTCCAGATGTGCAAAACCAAAATGCGCGGCCACAGCCTTGGAAATCGTTCCCTTCCCCGCCGCTGCAGGCCCGTCAATCGCCACCGTAAATTGCATAAACTACCCGCATTTTTTGTTTCGCCGCTAAATGGTATTACAGCCAGTGGCGTTGAAAGAAAGAAAAATAAACCAAAGTTCGCTTTAGGATGCGTTGCGCTGAAACGTCAGATAATGTGGTTTGCGGCCTTCGCGATAAGCTTTTTGCTCATAGCGCGTAGAAATCCAGTCGTCCCATTTATCCTGCCACGTGGCGGAATCAGGATTGAGCAATGTGAACCCCTGAAGCGGCACTTCTTTGATCGTCTGGCGCACATAATCAGGAATATCCGTCGCCACCCGAAAAATCGCGTTTGGTTTCAACACGCGCGCTAAAGGCGCCAAATGTTCGGGCGTCACAAAGCGGCGGCGATGATGGCGGCGTTTGGGCCATGGGTCTGGATACAACAGAAATGCACGCGAAACCGACGCTTCGGGCAGGACGTCAAACATATGGCGCACATCCCCCGGATGCACGGCGACGTTCTCAACGCCTGCAGTTCGGATTTTCCCCAAAAGCATCGCCACCCCATTGATATAGGGTTCGCAACCGATGATCCCAACGTCCGGATAGGTCACAGCTTGGTGCACCATATGCTCCCCGCCGCCAAACCCGATCTCAAGCCAAACATCGCGCTTGCCAAACAAACCTTCAAGATCAAGGTTCTCGCGATCAGGATTTTCCTCCCACGTCACCTTACCAGGAGAAAGCGAAGCGAGATCTTGCTCAAGATACTCTTCTTGGGAATCGCGTAGGGTTTTCCCTTTGAAACGGCCATAGAAATTGCGCCATGGAGCCCCAGTGGGATGCGAGCCAATGTGATCGGCGTCGTCAGTGTGATCATCATTCATAGAAAAAGGCCCCGAAGCTATGTTGGGGGCCTTTCCTAGTGATTTAATCGCCGCCGTCAAGCAGTGCGCTTAAAGGGCGGATTTAATCGCCTCAATAAGGTCCGTTTTTTCCCAACTAAAGCCGCCGTCCGCATCAGGCGTCCGCCCAAAATGGCCATAGGCCGCTGTGCGTTGATAAATCGGGCGGTTCAATTTCAAGTGTTCGCGAATTCCGCGAGGCGTTAGGTCCATTGCTTTTGCGATGGCAGCCTCAATCGCGGCCTCCTCAACCTTACCAGTTCCATGCGTATCGACATAGATCGACAAGGGACGGGCAACGCCGATGGCATAAGCAAGCTGCAACGTGCATTTTGTCGCGAGTCCCGCAGCCACGACGTTCTTCGCCAAATAACGCGCGGCATAAGCAGCAGAACGATCAACTTTTGTTGGATCTTTGCCAGAAAACGCACCGCCGCCATGGGGGGCCGCGCCGCCATATGTGTCGACAATGATTTTGCGTCCCGTAAGACCCGCATCGCCGTCCGGGCCACCAATGACAAATTTACCTGTAGGATTCACCAGCCATTCTGTTTCGCTGGTTATCCAACCTTCGGGGAGTGTTTCACGAATATAGGGTTCAACAATTGAACGCACATCGTTGGATGTAAGTGTTTCGTCCAAATGCTGCGTCGAGAGCACAATAGACGTCGCGCCGATTGGGCGGCCATCAACATACCGCAACGAAAGTTGAGACTTCATGTCCGGTCCAAGAACCGCCGCGGACCCGACGCCTGACTTACGCTCCTGCGCTAAACGGGCCAAAATGGCGTGCGCGTAGTGAATTGGCGCGGGCATGAGGACCTCGGTTTCATCTACGGCATAACCGAACATGATCCCTTGATCCCCCGCACCTTCTTCTTTGTCATCCGACGCATCTACGCCCATGGAAATATCCACGGACTGCTCATGCAAAAGGTTGGTGACCTCTAGCGTGTCCGCATGAAAACCATTCTGGGTATATCCAATGTCACGAACGCATTCGCGCACGATGTCCTCAACACGGTCAATAACCGCCTGGGGTCCGCGCACTTCGCCCCCAACAACTACACGATTGGTAGTCGCGAATGTTTCGCATGCGACCCGTGCTTCGGGAGCCTGCTCTAGAAATGCGTCCAGAATAGCGTCGGAAATACGATCGCAAACTTTGTCTGGATGCCCCTCAGAAACGGATTCCGAAGTGAATAAGTAGTTTTGTCGTGACATGAATTGCTCCAGTTAAAGTTGCCCGCCACTTCAGGAAGCCGTTGTGGGGGAAAGATGAATGTCGCTACCCGTGAGATGAATGGGCGTCAACGTGAAAGTCGGTATCTATGCACTGTTAGACTTAAGATAAGGGTAAAGAAAAAGAAAATAAGTGGAATATTTCCTGTTTTACTAAAAACTGTGGCAGAATTGGGGGCTGGAAGGGCAACGTCCAGCGCTCCTGCGACGCCCAAAGGTAAACTATCAATCACCCGCCCATAAGGGTCAATAGCGGCCGAAATCCCTGTATTTGCGGCCCGAACCACCGGAAGCCCCTGTTCAATTGCGCGCATTCTAGCTTGCGTTAAATGCTGATAGGGCCCTGCTTTTTTGCCAAACCACGCATCATTTGTAATATGCAAAATCCAATCAGGCCGATCCTTGGCGACATGTACATCACGCGGGAAAACCGCTTCATAGCAAATTAACGGCAACGCGCGCCCCAACGCGCCAAGCTCCAATATTTGCGTACCACTTCCAGCTTGATATCCGCCACCCAACTGGTCCGCGATTCCAGAAAGGCCAAGTTTTCGGGCCACCGTACCAAAAGGAATATACTCCCCAAAAGGAACGAGATGGCTTTTGTCATACGTCTGCGCAATGCTGCCATCCCCGTTAATAACGACCATGGAATTATAGAAACCATCGTCATCCTCCCGTTGAATACCCGCGACAATTGGAACCCCACCAGAAGCCTGAACCATAACGTCAAAGGCCCTGCCCGCCTGCTCCATCAAATACGGAACAGCCGTTTCAGGCCAAACAATCAAATCAGGTTTGTGGTCAGAATTTTGCGCCGTAAGCGCGAGATTTCGCTCCCAAAACAAAGAGATTTTGCCTGATTGCCATTTTTCACGCTGCGCGGCATTGGTTTGCACAAGGCGAATAATGGGAGCATCCAAACGAAGGGATGGCCCCTTCGACAGTTGCGAAGCGCCAAATACGACAGCAATAACAGCAACAAGTGCCGCGCCACTAAGCGCCACCCATTTTTGCCGCCCAGCGAGACCAAAGCCCCCGCCCAAAACGAGAAATGTCAGGAAAGTAAGGCCATACGGTCCAATGAGTGAGGCAACCTGCGCCACGGGTGTGTCCACCCAAATATAGCCGACAAGGCCCCAAGGCAGCCCCGTAAACAAATAACCGCGCAACATTTCGGCAGCAGCCCAGCCAAGCGCCAAAGCCAAGCCCGGTGAACGCGTTCTCCATTTCGCCCATCCAAATCCGGCACCCCACAAGAGCGCCAATCCTGCAGAAAGAAAAACAAGCGCGAATGGAGCCATCCAACCATGGCGCGCCGCGTCGACCTGAAAGGGAGCCATGATCCAATAAAGCGATCCCGCGAAGTAGACCGTCCCGACAAGCCAACCCAAAAGGGCCGCCTGTAGCGGGGTAGAAACTCGGAGATTCAGATAAAAAACGCTGAGGATGCCAATTACCGCAAGCCACCACAGCGAGAACGGAGCTTGGCCAAGCGCCATTGCGCCCCCAGCCAATGCCCCAAAAAGCAATGTCGCCTTAAACGCGGAAGGCCGCAAAATGCTAGCCATCCACAGGTTCAACGATCCGCGCCCGAAGACGTTTTATCTTACGCAAATCGGCGTCGACGATCTCAAACTCGACCCCATTGGGATGACGCACAACCTCGCCACGGGACGGAACATGCCCCGACAAAAGAAACACAAGCCCACCAAGGGTATCAACCTCGTCCTCATCCACGACCGACCGCAAATCCACGCCGATCTCGTTTTCAAAATCCTCAAGCGGGGTGCGTGACTGCACCAAATAGCAGCCATTTTTTTCCAAATTCCAGTAGGTGTCTTCTTCGATGTCATGCTCGTCTTCGATCTCGCCAATAACTTGCTCGATCAAATCCTCAAGGGTGACCAATCCGTCGACTCCACCATATTCATCAATAATCAACGCCATGTGGCGACGTTCGCTCTGCATTCTTTGCAGCAAAACGCCGATTGGCATTGAGGGCGGCGCAAAAATAAGGGGCCGTAAAAGTGGCTCTAACGCAAATTTTCTGGAGCGGTCGCCGTTAAATCCATGCTGAAGCGCCAAGTCTTTGAGGTGGATCAGGCCAATGGGCGTATCCAATGTACCGTCAAAAACAGGTAAGCGCGTCAATCCGGACTCGCGAAACAGGGACACCAAAGCGTCCTTGTCTATGTCTTTTGGAACAGAAACGATTTCCGCCTTGGGGATAGCTACATCCTCGAGGTTAAGACGCCGCAAATTAATCATACCGCCGCCAGATTGTGCCGGTGTTCGCGGCACATCCGTTGGACTATCAACGATCTGGGTTTCTTCTGTCGGGCTCAGGGCGCCAACGATGCGGCTAAAAAAGCCGCGTGTCTCCGGAGGGATTTCTTCAGTTTGCGCGCTCTGCGCTGCGCTAGAGGAGTCTTCGCTCCCTCCATCGATTGATTGAGTGTCGCCCATGGGCCCTTTCCAAAATACATAGTACGAATGTGCACATATGCTTCGTTAACGAAAAATAGTTAATACTATGTTTTATATGGGTCTGGAATAGATAAAGTTTCAAGTATGTCCCGCTCTAAACCTTCCATTAAATCCGCATCTTTTTCGCGAATGTGATCGTAACCCAACAAATGAAGGACCCCGTGCACAATCAAATGGGTTACATGGTGGTTGATTGGCTTGCTTTCATCGGCAGCTTCACGCGCACAGGTGTCATACGAAATCGCAATATCGCCCAACTCATCCGGCATGCCAAAATCTGCGGATTGCGAATCCGGTTCTGGATTTTCTGGCGATTCCCCATCGATTTCCGCAGCTCGCTCTTCGCTCGGCCACGATAATACATTCGTCGCGTCGCCTCTATCGCGAAACTCCGAATTCAATTCCGCAATACGATTGTCATCGCAGGCCAGAAGGCTGATCTCAAACCCATCGGAAATTTTGAGGAAGCCAAGAGTCGCCGCCGCAGCGCGCTGCGCCAATTTCTCAATCCCAACATCATCCCAACGTGCGTCTTCCGTCGTAATATCAACGATTTGTTTCATCGGAACTTTCATAGGCCTCAATAATGCGTGCAACCAACGGATGGCGTACAACATCTTTGGACGTGAAGTAATTGAAGTCGATTTTCTGGATATTTTTCAACAATTCTTCTGCTTCTCTCAAGCCGCTTTTGATCCCTCGCTGAAGGTCGATCTGTGTGCGGTCACCCGTAATCACCATGCGACTCCCCTGCCCTAGACGGGTGAGGAACATCTTCATTTGCATCGTCGTCGCATTCTGTGCCTCATCCAAAACAACAAAAGCGTTGGACAATGTACGCCCTCGCATAAAAGCCAAGGGAGCAATTTCAATCTTCTTGTCCTCAATCAGCTTAGCTACTTGTTTTGAAGGCAAAAAATCATTGAGCGCGTCGTAAAGCGGCTGCATATACGGATCGACTTTGTCTTTCATGTCGCCAGGCAAATAACCCAATTTTTCGCCAGCTTCGACCGCGGGCCGTGACAAGATTATTTTATCTACATGCCCGTTGATAAACATATTCACCCCGACGGCCACCGCCAGATATGTTTTCCCCGTCCCTGCAGGTCCGATCCCAAAAACAAGCTCATTGTCAAACAGAGACTTCACATAGGCTTTTTGCGCTTCAGTTCTGGGCTCAACGAGCTTCTTACGCGTTTTGATCTCGACCTTATCGCCAACAGATAACTCAAGCTGGTCTCCAGTGAGGACACCAGTTCCTTTATCAGCTCCCCCCATGCGGATTTCACCATCTATTTGGCCGCTTTCAACATCGCCGCCGCCTTCTAGACGCAAATATAGCGACGAGAGAACATCCTTGGCTTTTTCTATGGAATCGGGCTCGCCCATAATATCAAGATGATTGCCGCGGCGAACGATCTGAACTGTTAAGTCAGTTTCAATTTTCGCCAAATGGCTATCGTACGGACCACAAAGACTTATCAGCAAACGATTGTCAGGAAATTCAACGTGAATTCTAGTGACTGCGTCACCGGCTATCGGGCGTTGCGAGGATTTTGTTCCCAAAAAGGACTCCCTAGGACTGTGTTCCATTCAATGTTGCCAACTTGCGGCCTAGGGTGCAAGGGGTCAGAAACAAGTTTCACGATTCTGATACAAAAACGGCCACCGTGTTTCCACGATGGCCGCTAAAGTCGCTGAAAATTTGGCTAGATTGGGTCGGAGCGACCACCATTATGGCCCGCAGCCTCGCCAACCGGCAATATACCCGAGCAAACGCGTGCGCCGGTACGTGGTTCCAATCGCGCAACCGCGTACCCTTCGATACCGTCATCGGCGATCCAAGTGTCACACCCATCTGGATCGACATAGACACCCCATTTAACTTTACTTGCAAGGGAACCGGAATCAATAAAGCGGTCGACCGATTGATCAGTCTTTGGCGTACAAGCCGAAACGGCGACAGCTACTGCCGCAACAAGAGTAAAACCTTTAAGTGCCATCAGATTAATACCCCCCGATGTTTCGGTGACAGAAAATTTCCACCCTGCGATTTTGTTGCATCCCTGCGGATGTATTATTTGCCGCACGCGGATATTGTTCACCAAGTGCTCGAATGGCCGTTACCTTTGCACCAGCCGCTTGGGCAACCTCAGCAACAGTTTTCGCCCGCCAGCCAGAAAGTTTGATGTTGGACTCATAAGATCCGCGCGAGTCTGTGTAACCGTTGATTGCGTATGAATACACGCCCTCTTGTTTGAAAAACTTGGTCAAACGCTCGCGCTGACCTGGGCGCAAATTACCACTCGCGGTTGTGAATAGATTATCGGAAGGCTCACTAAAACAAACGGCAGTTTCGCCACAAATTGGCTTTCCGTCGCGGTCTGTCCGGTTCCAAGCATAGCCTTCCCAGCCGTCATCGATCATCCAAACCTGACAACCATCCGGCGTAACACCCAACGCAGGCTTATAGCGATCCGTTTTGATCGTGTTTTGAGCCGACGCGCCATTAGGTACGGTAACGCTCACTCCGAAAATCGCAATCCCGACGACCACTACGCGCAAAGCGCTTATAAAAATTCTACTTATCATTCCCGTCCCTTTTTGTGAAACGCAGCACAGAAGAATACTGTGATACCACTTTAGGTGCTTATAAAACCTAAAGGAACTTTATCAATATTTAGGTTTTTTGAAAGCAGACAATGGGAATACTGTGGAGACACAAGAAACAGTTGCGAGCAAATTCCAAGACTAGCCCTGTCCGAGAAACGGTTTCCGCTATTCCTCTCAACCCAACGTTGAAAGCACGGCAACGCCGCCCTAGTCGAGCAATTTTCCGCCGAGGGAGTTGCGCTCTGTGTTGATGATTCTCACCCGCGCGATATCCCCACGTTTGGCGTTCGGAGCCGTCACGTGAACGGCATGCAAATACTCGGATTTTCCAACCATTTGCCCCTCCATACGCCCTTCCCGTTCAAACAAAACGCTGACGTCCCGCCCGACCATCTCATCCTGAATCGCGTATTGTTGCGAACTCAACAACGCTTGCAAACGTTGCAAACGATCATTGGCTTCAGCGACGTCAACAAGGGGGCGTTCCGCCGCTGGCGTTCCGGGCCGCGAGGAGTATTTGAACGAATAGGCTTGGCCATAACGCACTTGCCGTACAAGCTCCATCGTTGCCTCAAAATCGGCTTCGGTCTCCTCAGGGAAGCCCACGATAAAATCACCCGAAAGAAGAATATCCGGACGCGCCGCCCGAATGCGTTCGATCACCTTAAGGTAACTCTCGGCCGTGTGATTGCGATTCATCCGTTTGAGGATTTTGTCACTGCCACTTTGCACAGGAAGATGCAGATACGGCATCAGTTTTTCGCATTCGCCGTGGGCGGCAATAAGGGCATCCGTCATGTCGTTTGGGTGGCTCGTGGTGAAGCGAATACGCTCCAAACCATCGACATCGTTCAACGCCCAAATCAGCTTATCGAGCGTCGTGTCACCATCCGGCCCAATGCCATGATAAGCATTCACATTTTGCCCCAATAGGGTGATTTCACGCACCCCACGTTCGACCAAATCACGCGCTTCCGTCAGGATACGATCCACAGGGCGGCTCACTTCTGCGCCGCGTGTATAAGGCACTACGCAAAATGCGCAGAACTTGTCACAGCCCTCTTGGACGGTCAAAAACGCCGTAGGACCACGTGCCGCTTTCGGGCGATTAGGCAGTTTCTCGAACTTATCCTCTTCGGGAAAATCCGTATCAAGCGCGCGCTTGCCCTGACGAATAAGTGCCTCCATTTCGGGCAGGCGGTGATAGCTTTGCGGTCCAACAACAAGATCCACAGCAGGCTGGCGACGGACGATTTCTTCGCCCTCGGCCTGCGCCACACATCCAGCAACAGCAATTTTGAGGTTCGGATTGTTTTCCTTATGAACCTTCAAGCGCCCAAGTTCCGAATAGACCTTCTCGGCTGCTTTTTCGCGAATGTGACAGGTGTTAAGCATGATCATATCGGCAGAGGCCGCATCATCGGTCGTTTCATAGCCAACGCCACTCAAACTCTCCGCCATGCGCTCACTGTCATAGACGTTCATCTGGCAACCATATGTTTTGATAAACAGCTTCTTTGGAACAGACATAACAGGCCTCATGGATTCATCGGGGAGTAACTCTGTGTCCCTACACAACTATGAGCGCACCTGCAACGCTTGCAATAACAAGAGAATTCGCAGAAATTGAGGAAAACAATACGGGCAGCGTCATGCAATATTCTAACCTTCAGGAATTCCTACAAAATAGTGGCGATGCTTTGACCAAAGGGCCGATCGCAATTCTTCTTATGGAAGACCTTGTTGAAGTTGATACGACGATTCGCCATCACCTTGCCCTTGGTTTTAAAACGGTCTTGCTGTTCGCGCCTCGCGGATTGGAACTTCCCGTCGAATTCAAAGAAAAAGTCCATTGCATCACCGCCAATTTGTTCGAAAAAAACGCAACCCAGACAATTGTAAATCGCGTCAATGACGCGGCCATCGGGCAATGGATTTACTACTGCTATAACGCTGAGTACCTCTTTTTTCCCTTTTCAGAAAACCGCACGATTGGCGAAATGCTCGCCTATCACACAGAAGAGCGGCGCGATTCCATGCTGACCTATGTTGTCGATTTATACGCCCTTGATTTGGAAAAATTCCCCAATGCCGTCACCCTCGAAGGGGCGCATATCGATAAATCGGGCTATTACGCCCTCGCCCGTGCGGACGCCGCCACTCACAACCACCCAAAAGAACGCCAACTCGATTTCTTTGGCGGCTTAAGATGGCGGTTCGAAGAACACATTCCCGTGAAAAACCGCAAAATAGACCGAATTTCAATCTTTCGGGCAAAAGCAGGACTCAAACTCCGCGAGGATCACACCTTCTCTGATGAAGAATACAACACCTATGCTTGCCCATGGCATCACAATCTTACGGCGGCTGTTTGCAGTTTTCGGGTCGCGAAGGCCTTGAAACTCAACCCTGGCTCATCAATCGAGATTGACACCTTTAAATGGCACAATTCCATACCCTTTAAATGGCATGGCCAACAACTTATGGATCTAGGCCTGATGGAACCCGGTCAGTGGTTCTAGCAACCGCTATTTTCTGCGCAACCGAATAACCACATCAACTTTGGAGATTTCGGCCCCCGCTGGCGCATCGGGAATCTGCGCCAAAACCAGTTGTTCTTTTGGGGCATCCGTCAAAATAGCTTCATCTTCCCAGAAAAAATGCGGGTGATCACTCATGTTGGTGTCAAAATAGCTTTTTGAACCATCCACAATGATTTCGCGTAACAGCCCCGCTTCGCAAAACGCTTTCAGCGTATTATAAACCGTCGCCAGCGACACTTTTTCGCCCGCCTCACTCGCGGATTCATACAGGCTCTCTGCGGTTACATGACGATCATTGCCGTCGCCGACCAACAGTTCCGCCAAGGACAGGCGCTGGCGCGTTGGACGCAAGCCAGCACAGGACAGCCACAAAGAACTAATCTCTTTTGAGTCTGGTGTAAGAAGAGGTGCCGCGGTTTCCATAGGTGCCTTTGACTAAGTTCCCCACCATATAAGGGGTTTTTACAGCATTTTTCAAACAGGTTTTTTTTACGCGGACATAAACACGTATATTGTGCGAACCCTTGCCAGCCTAAGTAGCGGGATGGTAAAGAGGAAGTGTACAATTGGCACACAATATATGGGGGCAAGGCCGAATGGCTAATTTTCCGAGCAGCTTCGACAAAGAAGATCTTATAAAATGCGCACAGGGCGAGCTTTTTGGCCCCGGTAACGCGCAATTACCAATGCCGCCAATGTTGATGATGGATCGCATCACAGACATCAGCGCGGACGGCGGACTTCACGGCAAAGGCCATGTGGTTGCCGAATTCGACATCACACCCGACCTCTGGTTTTTTGAGTGCCACTTCCCCGGCAACCCAATTATGCCCGGATGCCTCGGCCTAGATGGCCTTTGGCAGCTCACAGGCTTCAACCTCGGTTGGCGCGGTATGACAGGCCAAGGCATGGCGCTTGGCGTCGGTGAAGTGAAATTGACGGGCAAAGTGACCCCCACCCGCAAATTGCTCACATATAAAGTTGATTTTACCAAGGTTATCGACCGCGCTAAGATCAAAGTTGCCTTGGCTGACGGCGTTCTCTTTGCCGATGGCGAACAAGTTTACGAAGTTAAAAACATGAAGGTTGGTTTGGCTCCGGCCGAATAAGCTTAACAAACCGAACCTTACGAAAGGACACCCATGCGTAGAGTCGTTGTCACAGGGATGGGCATTATTTCCCCCATCGGAAATTCTGTTGCTGAAGTTGAAGCCTCCCTTCGGGCGGGCAAATCGGGTATTATTCGCGAAGAAACCTATGCCGAAAATGGCTTTCGCAGCCAAGTTGCTGGTATTCCGCAAATTGACCTCGCTGAATCCATCGACAAACGCCAGTTGCGGTTCATGGGACCGGGTGCTGCCTATAACTACCTCGCGATGGAACAAGCAATCGCCGACGCGGGCTTGGAGCCAACCGACGTTTCTAACGAGCGCACAGGCCTCGTTATGGGCTCTGGTGGTCCGTCCACGTCGAACTTCTTCTCGGCCTTTACGACCGTCAAAGAAAAAGGCGCGCCCAAGCGTATGGGGCCCTTCATGGTCACCCGCTGCATGAGTTCGACCAACTCTGCCTGCCTTGCGACTCCGTTTAAAATCAAGGGCGTGAACTACTCCATCACGTCCGCCTGCTCCACATCTGCGCATTGTATCGGCAACGGCGTTGAGCAAATTCAACTTGGCAAACAAGACATCGTCTTTGCCGGTGGTGGCGAAGAGGTTGACTGGACTTTGAGCTGTCTGTTTGACGCGATGGGCGCCATGTCGAGCAAATATAACGACACCCCAACAACGGCCTCTCGCCCGTTTGACGCCACACGCGACGGTTTTGTCATCGGCGGCGGCGGCGGTGTTGTTGTCCTCGAAGAGCTTGAGCACGCAAAAGCCCGCGGCGCGAAAATCTACGCAGAAGTCACAGGTTATGGCGCAACATCCGACGGCCACGACATGGTGGCTCCGTCTGGTGAAGGCGGCGAACGTTCGATGAAACTGGCGCTCGGCACCTTGGAAAAAGGCCGCTCCGTGGATTACATCAACGCTCACGGCACCTCCACACCTGCGGGCGACGTGACCGAAGTAAACGCGGTGCGCCGTGTATTTGGCGAGGGTTCCACCCCACCAATGGCTTCAACCAAATCACTCACCGGCCACTCGCTCGGCGCAACCGGCGTGCATGAGGCAATCTACTCGCTGATCATGCAACAAAAGGGTTTCATCGCGGCTTCGGCAAACATCACCGAACTTGACCCCGCAATCAACGAGGGCGAAATCGTCCAAACTCTGCGCGAGAACGTCGAAATCGATACCTTCCTTTCCAACAGCTTTGGATTTGGGGGCACAAACGCCACCCTCGTCATGAGCAAATACCACGGGTAATTGCCACATGGCGAATTTGATGAACGGAAAACGTGGCCTCGTCATGGGGGTCGCCAACGAACGGTCGATTGCTTGGGGCATTGCAAAAGCTTTGTCCGAAGAAGGCGCTGAACTGGCTTTCACCTACCAAGGTGAAGCTTTCGGCAAGCGGGTACTTCCCCTCGCCCAAACCCTCGGTAGCGACTTCATGGTGGATGTTGACGTCACCGACGATGCTTCGCTTGATAGCGCCTTTGCCGAACTCGAAGCAAAATGGGGCAAGATCGATTTCATCGTCCATGCCATTGCCTTCTCGGATAAAAACGAGCTCACGGGACGCTTCGTAAATACCAGCCGCGAGAACTTCAAAAAGACTCTCGACATCAGCTGTTATTCCCTCATCGAAGTGGCCCGCCGCGCAGCCCCTTTGATGACCGACGGCGGCACGATCCTGACCCTGACCTACCAAGGGTCAAATCGCGTGACACCGTTCTACAATGTGATGGGCGTTGCCAAAGCCGCGCTCGAAGCAGCAGTGCGCTATCTTGCCAACGACCTTGGCCCCGACGGAATCCGCGTCAACGCGATTTCCCCCGGTCCAATGAAAACGCTCGCTGGTGCCGCCATTGGCGGCGCGCGCGCGACCTTCCGTCAAACCGAAGCCAACGCCCCAATGCGCGCGAATGCAACTTTGGAGTCCATCGGCGCGACGGCGGTCTATCTGGCATCTGATGGGGGCGCCTGCACAACGGGCGAAATCATTCGGGTCGATGGTGGCTACCATGTGCTCGGCATGCCGCAGCCAGATAATCTTTAAAAAGTTTAAAAAGGCACCCCTTTGAGTGTTTAAAAACTTTAAAAAATTGCGCCGCTGAGATCCTCAGCGGCGCTTTTTGTTTACGCAATCGAAACCAGTTCAATCGCGAAGGTAAGGTCCTTACCGGCCAGTGGATGGTTCGCATCCAAAACCACAGAATCGTCACCAACTTCTGCGATCGTCACCATGACAATCCCGCCTTCAGGCGTTTGCATTTGCAATGCCGTTCCAATTTCCATCGGAACATCATCAGGGAATTGATCACGCGGCACAGGTTGGCGTGCGTTGTCTTGCAAGGGGCCATAAGCCTCTTCGGCAACGGCCTTAATTGTCTTTTTGTCGCCCACGTTCATACCGGGCAATTCTTTGTCGAGACCAACAATCACCTCGCCACTTCCGACCGTAAACTCAAGGGGACCGCGCCCCTCCGAAGTATCAAAAACACTCCCGTCGTCCAGCGTACCCGTGTAGTGAAGTGCGATTTTATCGCCCTTTTCAACTATTTTCATCTCGTGCCCTTTCAATATCCATCAGTGCGCGGCTCTAACCGCTATCTGAAAAACGGGCACTCTAGGGATTATGTGCCAACTGTAAACCCTCAGTCTTTTATGAAATTTCGCTTTCCGCGCCTAGGCCCCCGTGCCAAACTCCGGCAAAAGGGAGGGCACCATGACCATCACAACTTGCATCTTTGACGCCTACGGAACACTTTTTGACGTGGCTGCCGCTGCGCGCGAGGCCGCAGCAGAGCCCGGTCGCGAAGACTTCGCCAAGCTTTGGCCCAGGGTCGCAAGCGATTGGCGTCTGAAACAGTTGCAATACACATGGTTACGGGCGGTTGCCGATGCGCATGACGACTTTTGGGAGGTCACCCAGAACGGCCTAGATTGGGCCCTCGAAAACAGCGCCATTGACGATCCAGACCTGCGCGAACGCCTCCTGCAACTCTACTGGGAGCTCTCGGCTTACCCCGAAGTCCCCACTATGCTTGCCGCCCTCAAGACGGCGGGATTAAACACCGCCATTCTCTCAAACGGGTCTCCCGAAATGCTTTCAGGAGCGGTAACTTCTGCGGGCCTCGCAGACCTATTGGATGACAACCTTTCGGTCGAATCCGTGGGCGTCTTTAAGCCACATAAGTCGGTTTATGACCTTGTCGGGAAGCGTTTTGGTTGTGCAAATGACGAAGTTTTATTTGTATCTTCAAACGGTTGGGACGCTGCTGCCGCGACTGGATATGGCTTTCAAACTGTTTGGGTGAACCGCTCAAAAGAGCCGATGGATCGCCTTCCTTGGACGCCTAAAAACACTCTTTCCGACCTCAAAAACATCCCTGAATTGGCAAAATCTCTATGAATCACACCTACAAAAGCGTTGATGGCCTCACGCTAAATTATATGGACCAAGGCGCTGGTCTTCCCGTCATCTGCCTCCCCGGCCTGACCAGAAATGCACAAGATTTCGACTATCTGGTCCCGCACTTCCCAAACATTCGCATCATTCGCCCCGATTATCGTGGTCGGGGAAAATCAGACTGGGCCGATCCGGCCACATACACGGTTCCCGTCGAGGCAGGTGACATTCTGGCCTTGATGGACTACCTTGATCTCGAAAAAGCCGCGCTTTTAGGGACCTCCAGAGGGGGCCTCATCGCAATGGGTCTTGCCCGTGCCGCCAAGAACCGCTTGCTTGGGGTTTGCCTAAACGACATCGGCCCCGTGATTGAACAAACGGGACTCGATGATATCGCACAGTATTTGGGACGCCCTCCCGCGCAGAAAAACTACCAAGACGCTGCGGTAGCTAGGGCGAACTATCTCACGGGATTTCGTAATGTCCCGATGTCGCGCTGGCAGGAAGAAGTGCAGAACCAATTAGCGCAAACAGATGACGGCCTCGCGCTGCGATATGACCCCCGATTGACGGATACCGTGCTGGCCACATTTAATGCCCCTGCGCCCGATTTATGGCCCTATTTCGACGCATTGGATGGCCTTCCAACCGCCCTTTTACGTGGCGAGACTTCCGACCTATTATCGCGGGAAACAGCCGAGGAAATGCTGAGACGTCGCCCCGATATGTTTTTCACGCAAGTCGCGGACCGAGGCCATATTCCATTTCTGGATGAGCCTGAGAGCTTGGAATTGATCCGTTCGTGGTTGGGAAAAATGCAGTGAACTTTGACCGAATCCAAGCCGCTGCAATCCGCTTAAACGGGCGTGCGCGCGTCACACCGCTCCTCTCCTCTCCCTTTCTGGATAAGATCGCCGGACGACAGGTTTGGGTTAAAGCAGAATGTCTCCAGCACACGGGTTCGTTTAAATTCCGAGGTGGCTGGGCAGCGGTTTCCGCCTTGAATGACGAGGAGAAATCGCGCGGCATTTTGGCCTACTCCAGCGGCAACCACGCCCAAGGCGTCGCATATGCTGCGCAAAAACATGGCGTTGCTGCGACCATTTTAATGCCTTCGGATGCGCCCGAAATTAAAATTCAAAACACGCGGGCATTGGGAGCAGAAGTCATATTGTACGACCGTTCCACCCAAGACCGCGACGCCCTAGGAGAGGCGCTCAGACGCGAGAAAAACCTGTCGCTCATCAAGCCATTCGATGATCCAGAAGTTATCGCAGGGCAAGGGAGCGTCGGGCTTGAAATCGCGCAGCAAGCGCAGGTTGAGGACATCCTAGAAGCAGATGTTCTGGTCTGCTGCGGCGGCGGTGGTTTAACGTCTGGTGTGGCCCTCGCCCTTGAAAAAACCGCTCCCCGTTTTACCGTGAGACCCGTGGAGCCAGAGGGGTTTGACGACGTGACCCGTTCGCTGGAAACAGGTGTACATCAGACGAACAAATCAGCGTCAGGCTCAATCTGCGACGCCATTTTAACCCCGTCACCTGGACAAATCACATTTCCAATTCTTAAACGACTTTGCGGGTCGGGCATTGTGGTTACGGAACTAGAAGTTTTGCAGGCAATGGCACTAGCCTTTCAGCGCCTTCGTATTGTCATTGAACCAGGTGGCGCGGTATCGCTTGCGGCGGCGCTTTTCCATGGAAACGAGCTTTCAGGCGCGCATGTCATTTGCATCGCGACTGGCGGAAACACCGACCCCGCGACTTTCAAAGCTGCCCTCCAAACGTTAGATTGAACCTTCACGTTTTCAACAAATGGCATCAATCATGGCGAACCTATCGACTCCTCCCCGATCAACGCTTCATTCCGAATTCGGAAATCCCGATGGCTCGCCCGTCGTGTTCATTCATGGGCTGGGAATGGAGCGGAGCGTCTGGCTGGACGCCATAAACGCCTTAAACAGTCGACAGGATTGCCGCATCATCACTTATGATCTGAGCGGGCATGGGGCAAGTGACGCCCCCAGTGGCCGTGGCTCCATGGGTGCGCTCATTCGCGACGCGGAGCTGCTCATGGAGGGGCTAATGCTGCTCGATGCCGTGGTCGTCGGGGTTGGTTTGGGCGGGATGATTGCCCAAGGCTTGGCGATCAAACGGCTAGACCTCGTGCGTGGCCTTGTCCTTCTAAACTCCGCCGCAAAACTCGGCACCAAAGCCCATTGGGATGCCCAGATCGATCGCTTAGAACAAGGCGGAATGCCCCAAATTAGCCAGTCCCTGTGGGACGGATGGTTTAGCAAACAAGCTCGCACAACGACCACATATATGCCATGGCGGCACATGCTCGATTCCACTAGCCCGGAGGGGTTTATCGCGGGGATCGAAGCGCTTTCTGGCACCGATTTCTATACGCCGATATCCGGCTTAAGCCTGCCAACCCTCGGAATTTCCGCCTATAACGACTTACTTTTCCCGCCAGACCTCATGCGGGAAACGGTGGATGTCATCAAGGGCTCAGAGTTCCAAATCATGCCACGTGCTGGTCACCTCGCTATGGTCGAAGCCCCTGAGGATTTTGCGACACGATTGGACACTTTCTTGACGCGCATCGGGCACCGCGTCACTGTTTTGAATTAGGGTCATGCTAAGTTCGCCAATGTAAAACCACTGTTTTGCGCGCGATCGGCTGTAGAAAGAAGTGCCTATGATCAGGCGTCCACCGTTCAACTCCATCCCGCTAACCCTCAGGATTGATGGGGGGGTATTTTCGGAATTGCCCGAAACTCTCTGAGTAAACGCCTAACTAGGCTTTGCGCTGAAAGGCGATCATTGTGAGGGCAAGCAGAGAAGATCCCAGCATGAGCAACAACGAAACCGCGTTTAGGACGGGCGTAGACCCTTCCCTGAGGCGGTCAAACATGGTGATGGTCAACGGCGAGTCCGAGCCGACGAGCATCAGAGTCGTGTTGAAGTTTTCAAAACTCATTAAGGATGCAACGAGGAGCGCTCCTAAGATTGCGGGGCGCAAATAAGGCAAAGTAATCGTTCTTACCGCCGTCATCCGAGCAGCCCCGAGACTAAGTGCTGCCTCCTCAAGGCTGTGGTCAAACTTCTTGAGTCGTGCTGAAATGACAAGCGTCGCGATCGTTGTAATAAAGGAAAACTGGCCGAGGATCACCAAAGCAAGACCGGGCCGCAACGCCTCAATGTCCATACCCAAGTTGTCTTCAATTCCGTTCGCCAAAGTTGATGAAAACACCAGAATCGAGATACCCAAGACAATCCCGGGTATCACCAGTGGTAAAAGCATCAAGATATAGAGAGCGCTTTTGAAGCGAAACTCATAGCGGTTAAAAAGGAACGCATTACACGTGCCAACGAAAACCGACAAAACCGAAACGCAAACCGCGACAAAGGCGGACGTGCCGATGGACGTCAGGATACTGCTTTCATAAAAAACGCCACGGTTGGGCAATTCAGTTCCGAAGAACCAGTCCAACGTGAACCCCTTCCACGGCAACGACGGAAACAAGCTGTCGTTGAAGGCAAAAACGGATACGACCACAAGCGGCAGCGAAAGATAGATGAAGAACAACGCAACATAAGCGCCATAGGTGATTGAAAACGCAGGGGATTGTTTGATTGTTGGTATCATGCGCCTACCCCATCGTCTTTTCGAGTGTTTGACCGGAAAGCTTGAGTGCGCCCCAAACTATGAGCGAAGACAGGCCAAGAAGCAGGAAGCCAAAGGCCGCCCCAAGTTCCCAATTAAATCGTACAATGAACTGATCATAGATCATTTCCGTAAACCAAAGACTGTCCTTACCACCCAACATAATCGGGGTGAGATAATTGCCCAGCGACAGCATAAAGACAACAATTGAACCCGAAACAATACCGGGTACTGCGTGGGGAATGATGATTTCACGCAGAACAGTTAAGCCATTGCCGCCAAGGTCGTATCCCGCTTCGATCATGCTGTCGTCGAGGCTCTCAAGGGTTGTCACAAGCGGTACAACCATGAACAGCATCGACGTATAGACCAGCCCGACCATCATGGCCGCATCGTTATAAAGAAACTCAACAGGGCCGTCGACAATCCCCGACCATTGCAAGAATTGAGAGAAAATCCCCGTTTCCCGCAGCAGGATCATCCAGCCAAAAGTCCGCACCAATTCCGAGACCCAGAACGGCACAAGACACATGAGAAACAAAACCGATTGAAGGCGCCCTCGCGCAATTTTGGCGATGTAATAGGACACCGGAAAGGCGATGAACAACGTTAGGATTGTCGCGAAAATTGACATGAACGCGGTGCGCAAAAAAGTGCGGATATAAAGCGGCTCTGTGAAGAACGTCAGGTAGTTGGCGGGGCCCGTTTCATATTGCCGAACGCCCACTTTTTCCTGTAGCGACAAGATAAACATATCGATATGTGGGATGATGATCAAAAGGGAAAGCCAAAGCAAAAGCGGGCTTGCCAGAAGGATAAATCCAAGTTTCGCGCGGGCTCCCATCAAGCAACTCCAAAGCAAAGAGATTGTGCCGCGCCCCAGCCAATGTGCAGTGTATTTCCGCGTGATAAATCCGCGAACTCCCCTGATTGTGGCAGCGCAACGTCGATTGTCCCCCCTGTCGGAACGGCCAGCAAAACGCGACTGTTTGCGCCGTTGAACAGCACGTTTTCAACCGTGCCAACAGCGCTATTATCCTGCCCCGCTACACCAGAAGCGGCACGTGCGATCCTTATGGCCTCTGGACGCAAGAAAATTTGGGCCATGTCGCCCTTTGCGAGCGAAACTTGCGACACGCCTCGCAGCGAAAGACCAGCACTTGTGCGCACGCTAATTGCGCGCCCGTCCACGCTTTCAACAAGGCCTTCCCAACGATTTGAATCGCCCACAAACCCAGCAACAAATGGCGTTTTCGGCGCATAGTAAAGGTTAGACGCGGTATCGAGTTGTTCGAATCTCCCTGCGTTCATTACGGCGACTTGGTCGCTCATCACAAGGGCTTCGGATTGGTCATGCGTAATATAAACGAAGGTCGTATCGAACGCCGCCTGCAAGGATTTCAGCTCAACTTTCATGTGCTCACGCAGCTTCAAATCCAGCGCCCCAAGGGGTTCGTCAAGCAACAGAACGTCTGGCTCAAGAACCATACACCGTGCAATTGCGACGCGTTGTTTTTGACCACCCGAAAGTTGATCCACTTGGCGTTTCCCAATTCCGGGAAGCCCGATACGCTCCAACGCATCACCAACTTTGGCCTCGATTTCGCGCTTCTTTAAGCCCTGACGACGCAAACCATACCCGATATTTTCTTCGATGTTCATCATCGGAAACAGAGCGAGATGCTGAAAGACCATATTGACCGGACGCCGATTGGGCGGAGTTTCAAGAACCGAATGACCTTTGATTTGAATGTCGCCAGACGTGGGATCAAGGAATCCCGCGATCATCCGCATGATCGTGGTTTTTCCACATCCCGACGGCCCGAGGATTGAAAAGAAGGATCCCCTTGGTACGGAAAAGGTCACATCATCCACAGCAAGAGTTTCCGCAAAACGCTTCGTGAGGTTGATGCAGTCGAGGTCATTTACAGTCGTCATTTAGAACATCCAAAATAATAGAAAAAGGCGCGCGAGTTTCCCCGCGCGCCTTTATGTGGTTTGATTAATTCGCGGCTTTGATACGATCCAAAGCTGCGCCTTCGATGTCTTCAAGGCCTGCTGGTACAGTTGGGTACCAATTGATGTTGTCGATAGCTTCAGGTGGGAAAGACGCTTGGAACTGCGCTTTCAGTTCCTCGTCGGCAAAGCCATCGGCACCCACGGACGCCGTGAAGTTGCCAGCAGACGCTGTGATCATAGCAGCGATTTCTGGCTGCATAACAAAGTTGATCCACTTGTAAGCCGCATCTTCCGCTTTAGTTTTCCGTGGAAGCGCAAAAGTGTCGATCCAGCCAAGTGCACCGGACGCGGGTGCGATAAACGTGATCTCTGGATTTTCGGAGTTAAGCTTCCATCCGCCCGTATCCCACGCCATGGATGCCGTCACTTCGCCAGACCGCAAAAGGCCCATCAACTCGTCGCCACCGCTCCAATAGGCTTTTACGTTCGCCTTACAGGAGACGAGTTTTTCTTCAACCGCAGTGATGATTTTTTCATATGCTGTGGGGTCGGAATAAGCTGCGAAAGGATCCATGCCCATCGAGAAGGCGAACCCAATCAAAGTGGGGCGTTTCAGACGGTAGGAAACTTTGCCAGCAACGTCATCTGCGCAAAGGTCCGTGTAATCTTTGACATTTGGCGCCATCGCCGTGTTCACAACAAGGCCCGATGTGCCCCAAATATGTGGCAGGCCATAAACGTCAGACCCAAGCGTTGTGTTGCCTTTTGTGGCTTCAAGCATGGACGTGATAAAGAGGCTGGTATCGATTTTGGAAAGGTCGATCGGCTTGTAAATGTCGAACTCTTCCTGTGCACCGGCAATACGGTCTTGGGAGGGTTGAGCCAAATCGAAACCACCGCCATCAGTTGCGCGCAACTTGGCAATCATTTCTTCGTTGTTGGATTTTGTAACTTCAACTTCGATGCCCGTTTCAGCCGTGAATTTCTCGATCACTTCCTCAGGAGCATAACCACCCCAAGTGAGCAAACGCAAAGTTTCAGCGGACGCACCAGTCGCCGCAGCAGAGGCAACGAGGGCAATCGCAGTGATCCCAGTTTTAATCGTCATAGTCTCTCTCCTTGTCGGTGAGCCCTTTTTGAGCTCTCATTGTTGTTCCCGAAGCCTAATTTGTTTTTTACCACTTAGTAAAGAACAGAATACGACAGGCGAACGCCTTCCGAAAAATAGTTTTCAGAATTGGGCCTTCCATAGCCGCTGTGGGTAACAGAATTATGTCACGACGATCGGAGGAGATACGTCTTACCAATGCAACGCGCCCGAGCGCCTGAGCCGAGCTTAAATCGTGCAAGATTTGGTGAATTATGGGTATCCAGAAGACCAAGATCGAGTCGCTTGATGTTGAGATGTGTCAAAAGTCTCATGCCCTGCCAGAGCATCAAATTGTGAACCGGAATGTGTGCCTCAACCTCGCGCCACCCGAGGTAATAAGTCGCGGTACTTCCGTGTCGCAGGAAAACCATCGCGGCGTTAATCTTGCCGCAACTACGGCTCACAAGGATATGTGTTTTCTCGGGATAATGCTCCGCCCAACGGCGCAAGAAACGCGGGGGAAGGTTGCGATACCCTCGCCGTTTTTGCTGTTTGGCATCTCGCGCCAGAAGCATCTCAATAAGGGCCGGTGTAGGCGCAATCGGTTCGACGCTTAAATCCATACCTTCGGATTGCACCAAACGATTGCGCCATTTCCCGTGCATAAAGGCGCGTTGCGCGGTGTCGTCGTCCATGAGGGAAATCTCCGCAACTGTCGCCCCAGACATCATCGGGATGCCAACAAGGGGGGCCAACCCATTTGGTGTCGCCATCATAATACTGGCACGAGACATGGGGATCGTCTTATATAGGGCAGCACTACTTGCAACATCACGGTCGACCCCGTCGGGCCAAATCGGGCCGCGCGACAAAAGGGCCAATCGCCGCCCCCCGAATGCGCTGCGCACCAAAACTTGCGCATAGCCCTGCTCGCTTTCTTGTGTCAGGCGCGCCCGCATAACTTCCAGTCCGAATGAGCCACAGATTTCACCGTACTCATAGGATTGCTGAAGCGATGCCAATGACGCGCAAGCGGCTTCCCTCCACTCATCTTCTTTAATATTGGCCCAGACAGCATCCATACTCCTGTTAACCGTTTGATTACTTAAAACGTCGTTAATGCGCGTATGAAAATCCGTACCAAGCGCCCAAAACCTGAACTCATTCTTGGCGTCAGCGCCGCTCCACCGCGCCTAACCCGCGAGGCAATTCGGTTTTTGGCATTGCGGGTTGGCATACCTTTGATCGCAGTGTTGATTTCGATAGATCTGCTGGTTTGGTTGATTTAGCGGCTTTGCGGGCAAACCAACCACGTGCTATGAGAGCCCAACTCAATTTCAGGACCTAAAATGCAACCCTACCTTCAACGCCTTACGGTCGTATTCCTCCTCACCCTAGTAATTTTCACCACTGTGCCTTCGATTGATCTATGGGTAACTGGGCTTTTTTATAATTCTGAAACTGGAGTTTTTCCGACGGCCCAATCGCCCTTTGCCTTGGGCGTGCGCAGTGTCATGATGAACGCAATGCTGTTGTTCCCTGTGGTGGCCCTGATTTTCCTCCTCCTCAACCTTTGGAAGCGAAATCTCTTTGGGGTTACACCGCTCATGTGGGGTAAAATTCTTGCCCTATTCCTCTTGGGACCGGGCCTTTTGGTCAATGGCATTCTTAAATCGTATTGGGGTCGAGCGCGCCCCGCCTATGTCACCGAATTCGGAGGCGACGCGACCTTTACCCCGCCCTTCCAAATCACCGATCAATGTGCCCAGAACTGTTCATTCGTTTCTGGCGAAGCGTCAGGCGCCGTCGCCGTGGCAGTCGGAATTTTCGTGCTAACCTCCGCGAGCAGCAATCCCGTAGCCGCGCGAAACTTACGCAGATTTGCGATATTTTTTGCCATCGTCGGGTCAGGGATGCGCGTTGCGATGGGGCGGCATTTCCTCTCGGACACAATTTTCGCCGTCCTGCTTGTCCTACTTATATCCTACGGGTTAGACGCCCTTATTGCTCGCAGAAAGCAGCTTATTCTGGCGAAATAACACCCTTTTTTAGCACGATATTCCCGTAGAGGCGCAGTTCCCCCGTTTGAATAATAGCGTAGGTTTGCTTGGTGCGCTCGTAAAACGCAAAGCGCTCCAACGTTTGAATTTGCGCCGGATTATCGGCGGTTTCATTTATAATATTCTGGAATTCCGCAACAATTGGTGGGACATCATCAGGGGCCCCAACAACTTGCATAGTTATTGCTGGATCGGCGACGAAACTGTCCAAAGGCATCACGCTCAACACAGCCCGCAACGCTTCGGTTGCTGAAATTCCATCAAGACGCACAAGGCGGTCGGTACATGAATCGCCGGGGAAATTCGCATCCGCAATTACGATTTCATCTCCGTGCCCCATAGTTGCTAATGTATAAAGAATGTCTGGTGAAAGCAGGCGGTTAAGGTTGCGAAGCATGGAATACCCTTTTCAGAAAAATTGAATTCAGAATATCAGTCCTAGCCGCGCAATCCAGTCAAATCCCACCCCGTGCCCCAAACTCACAATCTTCCAGTGCGCTGCACATTGCACTAAAGCTGTATGTTGGATACTATTTGGAACAAAAAATAACATTCCTTACAAAGCGGATCAAATATGAACCAGTCGACTTATCGTCCCCTACCTTCGCGCCTGTCGCGGTTTGACTGGAATGACCTAAAATACTTTCTCGCAGTTGCGCGCACGGGTACCATTCGTGGTGCGGCGATCAAGTTGGTCACGAACCATGCCACCGTTTCGCGGCGTATTACTGCCCTCGAAGACGCAACGCGCGCGCGATTATTTGACCGCGCGAAGTCTGGCCTTGCATTGACCCAGCTCGGCGAAGATCTTTTTCCCATAGCAGAGCGCATTGAGGATGAAATCGCTTCAGCTGCCCGCCTGATCGCAGGGCGCGACTCCCTCCCCTCGGGCGCGATTTACGTTTCAATGCCGCCCTTCCTCGCATTTTCGTCCGTGACGGGAGACCTTGCCCTCTTTGGCAAATTGCACCCCGAAATCGACGTGCATTTAGGATTCACAAATACTGTTGTTCGGCTCGACCATCGGGAAGCAGATATCTCAATTCGCTACGCCCAAACCGTCGAAGACGATGTTTATGGGCGCAAATTGGTGGACTGCCGCAAGGCTGTGTACTGCACGCCAGAATACGCCGCCCAAATTCAAGACAACGCAGGTATAGGGCTTCATTTTATCGGCTGGAATGAACCCGAAGAAGCAACCTCCGCGAGCTGGATTCGCAAAAGTGATTACCCAAAGGCAAGCCTTCGGTTTCGATGCTTTGAAGTAGCACCACAGGTCGCTATGGCTCTTGAAGGGGTTGGAATGACCATGCTTCCGTGCTTCGTGGGCGACCGAATTCAAGGCCTCGTTCGCCCGCCCTACCAAGGAACAATTGCCGACAGAAAACTCTGGCTTCTCCTCCATGGCGACCTGCGCAAAACGGCGCGTATACGCTTGTTGCTCGACTTTCTACAGGAACGCATCTGTAGTCGCCGCGCGGAGTTTGCGGGAGAGTTGGTTACTTTGTCAGAATGAGTTTGTTGGCTCGAGTAATGCGCAAAGAGTAGATTTGACCATCTAGGATGATGCGCGCCTGCCCGTTGTCCAAGGTCAAGCGGCGCGCGTCGTACGCGGGAATCTCGCGCTCAATAACATCGTTCTGCGGGATTCGCTCGGCACTCACTACAATGTTCATTTTGCACTCCTTTTCGCGGTTATCTGATTATATACCTGATCTATTTACTCAAGTAAATACGCTTCCTACTGGAATATCAGTGATTTGGTTCAAAAATTCACAATGTGGAACAAACTTCCAGAGAATGCCCTTGCAAACACCCCCCTAACCCGCTTTGGTACGCCCAGTCAGAGGCCATATAAACAAGGCGCTCTCCCCCTTTAAACCCAATGCAAGGACTTGCAATAATGACCGAAAATTCAACCAAACTCCGTTCGCAACAATGGTTCGACAACCCAGACAACCCTGGAATGACGGCCCTATATATTGAGCGGTATTTGAATTTCGGCATCACCCGCGAAGAGTTGCAATCCGGCAAACCGATCATTGGTATCGCACAAACAGGCAGCGATTTGTCACCCTGTAATCGCCACCACATTGAGCTTGCGAAACGGACGCGCGACGGGATTATTGCGGCGGGCGGGATTTGCTTTGAATTCCCTGTACACCCCATTCAAGAAACGGGGCGTCGCCCCACGGCCGCCTTGGATCGCAACCTCGCCTATCTTGGATTGGTCGAAGTTTTGCACGGCTACCCGCTCGACGGCGTCGTTTTGACGATCGGCTGTGACAAAACCACCCCTGCCCTCCTGATGGCCGCCGCAACGGTTGATATCCCTGCGATCGCGCTTTCCGTCGGCCCCATGCTCAACGGCTGGCACAAGGGCAAACGCGCGGGATCTGGCACCGTGATTTGGGATGCGCGCCAAGAGTTGGCGACGGGTGCAATCGACTATCCGGAGTTCATGGATATCGCTTCTGCCGCCGCCCCTTCCGTGGGTTATTGCAACACAATGGGCACCGCGACTACGATGAATTCCCTCGCCGAAGCCCTTGGCATGCAACTTCCGGGTGGCGCAACAATCCCTGCGCCGTATCGCGAGCGCGGCCAGATCAGTTATGAAACTGGCAAACGCATCGTCGCGATGGTCAACGAAGACCTCAAGCCCAGCGATATTATGACGCGCGAGTCCTTTGAAAATGCGATTGTTGTGAATTCAGCAATCGGCGGCAGTACAAACGCCCCGATTCACCTCATCGCGGTCGCCGCACACCTTGGGATTGACCTCACGAACGCCGATTGGCAAAAACATGGGCACAGCACACCGCTGTTGTGCAACGTACAGCCCGCTGGTGAATATCTGGGCGAGGATTTTCACCGCGCAGGCGGCATTCCGGGCGTGTTTGCCGAGTTGATCGGCGCGGGTGCTCTGCCTCATCCCAACGCGCTTTGCGTGACAGGAACAAGCATGGGCGAGGCCTATGCGGGCGCAAGTGTTAGCAATGCTGACGTGATTTACCCCTATGCGGCTCCGCTCAAACCGGCCGCAGGATTTGTTGAACTTACCGGTAATCTTTTCGACAGCGCCATAATGAAAACAAGCGTGATTTCAGAACATTTCCGAGCGCGCTATCTCTCGAACCCCGACGATATGAACGCCTTTGAAGGACGCGCAATCGTGTTTGACGGCCCCGAAGATTACCACACGCGCCTTGACGATCCATCGCTCAATATCGACGATAGCTGCATTCTTGTTATGCGCGGTGCAGGCCCAATCGGGCACCCAGGCGGCGCGGAAGTTGTAAATATGCAACCGCCGACCGAGTTGATCAGACAGGGGATTTCCGAACTGCCCTGTATCGGTGACGGGCGTCAATCGGGCACCTCCGGCTCTCCGTCGATCCTGAATGCATCCCCCGAGGCCGCAGCCATGGGCGGTTTGGCCCTAGTGGTCACGGGCGACAATATTCGCGTCGATCTGAACAAAGGTTCCGCAGACATCCTGATCAGCAAAGATGAGCTGGCAAAACGCCGTGCCGACCTCGAAGCAGCGGGGGGCTACCCTTACCCCGCGCACCAAACACCGTGGCAAGAAATCCAACGCGGTATGATCGAACAATTCGACAAGGGTATGGTGCTTAAACCTGCGGTGAAATACCAAAAAGTTGTGAGCAAACACAGAGTTCCACGCGACAACCACTAAGTCGACTTTAAACGAAAAACGCCCCGAAGAGATAATCTGCGGGGCGTTTTATTAGAGATTCAGAATGGCTTACAGCTCTTCAACGACCTGTTTTTGCGCGCCCAGACCATCAATTCCCAGCTCAACAGTATCGCCAATTTTCAGGTAACGTGGCGGCTTCTTGCCCATCCCAACACCCGGAGGGGTACCCGTACAAATCAAGTCGCCCTCTTCGAGCATCATAAAGCTGCTCATATAGGAAACGATTGTTTTCACGTCGAAAATCATCTTCGCTGTGGTTCCGGTTTGCATACGCTCCCCATTTACATCAAGCCACATTCCAAGATTTTGAACATCCGCAAAGTCGTCTGGCGTCACAAGCCACGGGCCGGTCGGACAGAAGTTTAGAAAGCTCTTGCCTTTCATCCACTGGCCACCACGTTCGGCCTGCCATGCGCGCTCGGACACGTCATTAACTACGGTAAAACCTGCGACATGATCCATTGCTTCGTCTGGTCCAACGCCAAAGGCCGTTTTGCCGATCACGATCCCAAGTTCAACTTCCCAATCGAGTTTCGTCATATGCGCCGCGTAGAACAGCGGCGCATTGGGACCGCAAAAGGAACTGGAGGATTTGTTAAACAGAATAGGTTCGTCTGGAACAGCTAGTCCCGACTCTGCCGCATGATCCGAGTAGTTCAAACCAACACAATAGATATTCTTAGGTTGGCTGATGGGCGTGCCGATACGTGGATCGCCAGCATACTCGGGGAATTCGCCGAGGTCCAAACCGTCGAAAACGCTGGTCAAATCGGCGAGGGTCGTGGGGCCAAAGTCGGCAACAACGCTCGACACGTCGCGCACAACGCCATCAGCATCCAGAACACAGGGTGTTTCAGCGCCCTCTTTGCCCATTCGAAGAAATTTCATGCTTGTATCCTTTTGCAATTTGGCGCGCATCGCACCGTAAACTGAACTCATCCGAACATGTCATACCGTTCGGCCCACTGGAAGGGCTTGCTTCCTCCGCCAAAACTAATATGCTAGTCTGTAAGATGCTTCAACCCGCTTTTGGAAGAACAACGAATGGCTCTGTCAAATACTACCCGTCGCGCGCAATCCGCGACCGAAGCCCTGCATGACATTCTGTTTCATCAGATCGTTTCTTTGGAATTGGAACCCGGCAAGAAAATCTCCGAAAGCGAAATTGCGAGCCAATACGACGTAAGCCGCCAACCCGTGCGCGATGCTTTTTATCGGTTATCCCAACAAGGGCTTCTTCGTATTCGTCCGCAAAAAGCAACCGTTGTCACTCATATATCGATCCCAGATCTGCGCCGCGCACGGTTCATTCGCGTGGCCCTCGAAAAGGAAATCGTTCGGGAGGCCGCCAAGAATATGACGCCAACCGCCATCGGCACGCTTAAGGATTTGATCGAAGCACAGGCCGTAGTTTTGGACCAAGGCTCCATTATCGCCTTTTATGAATTGGATGAACTCTTTCACCAAGAACTTTGCAGAATTGCAGGCCAACCGAAGGTCTGGCACCTTATTTGCGACACAAAAGCCCCAGCGGATCGCGTGCGGTTTCTAAGCCTCGCCTTTGACAGCCGAACGGCCCTTCAAGACCACAAGGACATCCTTTCCTCCCTTGTTTCTGGCGACGTGCTCTCTGCTTCGGATCAAGTTGAAATCCATCTCTCGCGTGTCTTAACAGCCTTACCGAGAATCCAAGCCAACCACCCAGATCGCTTCAAGGAAACAACCTGATATGACGCAGAAAAACTTTATGGCCATTGGCGAAGCGATGATCGAATTGGCCGTCGTTGGACCAGACACCTATCGCCGCGGATTTGCGGGCGATACTTTCAACACCGCGTGGTATTTGGCCAAGACGGTGCCAGAAGCGTGGAAAACGTCCTATTTCACGGGCCTAGGTTCAGATTCTGCCAGTCAGGAAATGCGGGCTTTTGGAGCCGCCGCAAATATCGACATGTCCTTCGCGCGGGACGTTGCGGGCAAAACCGTCGGCCTCTATATGATCCACTTGGACAACGGCGAGCGCAGCTTCTCTTACTGGCGTTCGGATTCCGCGGCCCGTCAAATGGCTGGCGACCAAAACACCCTGCGCACCGCATTTGCATCGGCGGATGTATTGTTTTTCTCTGGCATCACAATGGCTGTTATCCTGCCGGAGCACCGTGATACTTTTCTTTCTGAATTGGCCTATGCACGCAAAGCTGGAAAAACAATTGTCTATGATCCAAACCAACGTTTGCGCCTTTGGACAGATCAGGCGGAAATGCTGGCCGTCAAAACAAAGGCCGCACAAGTCTCGGACATTGTGTTGCCGTCCTTTGACGAAGAACAGCTATTTAACGGCGACGAAACTCCCGAAGCGACCATCGCGCGGTACCAATCGCTCGGCGTGAAAACCGTTGTTGTCAAAAACGGTGCGGCTTCGGTTATCGCCCAAACTCTGGGCGGGACACCCCTCACAATCGCGCCAAACATCATCGACAATGTCGTGGACTCAACCGCCGCTGGCGACAGTTTCAACGCAGGTTTCTGTGCCTCTTACTTCACGGGCGGCACCCTGAGCGACGCGATCAAAGCCGGCGCGAGCCTTGCCGGACAAGTGGTACAAGCGCATGGAGCCCTCGTCGCGCTTACGGAATAAATCTTCTGGTTTTCGGGCCGATACCGGAGGATTTATGGCCGCACCAATGCGCATTTTGCCCAAGGTGCGGCCAATCAATTTAGACGAACTTAACCCACGCAGAATCCCGCGCCGAGGAGCGCAAGCAGGCGTCGATGAATTGCACACCCTTTAGACCGTCCTGAACGGTTGGATAAACAACTTCGCTCGGCACGTCTTTTCCGGCCCGCTTTGCTAGTATCGCTTCTGCAGCCTCGGAGTAAATCGTGGCGAACCCCTCAAGATACCCTTCCGGATGCCCTGCGGGAATACGACTAACCCGTGCGGCGGCCGCGCCCGTTCCGGCCCCTCCGCGTGTCAGCAACCTCTTGGCTTCACCAAATGGGGTATACCAAAGATAGTTTGGATCCTCTTGGGCCCATTCAAGCCCGCCTTTCTCACCATAAATTCTAAGGCGAAGTCCGTTTTCATTGCCGACGGCAACCTGTGAACACCACAGCATCCCCCGCGCACCGCCTTCATAGCGCAGCATCACATGCGCGTTGTCGTCCACTTGGCGCCCCGGTACAAAAGCCTGCAAATCGGCACAAAGCGTTTCAACCTCAAGACCGGATACAAAGCTCGCAAGGTTAAACGCATGCGTTCCAATGTCGCCCGTTGATCCGCCCGCGCCAGACTTGGTCGGATCAGTGCGCCACGCTGCTTGTTTGTTGTCGGGATCGGCGGCCTCTGCCAACCAATCCTGCGCATACTCAACCTGCACCAAACGTATTTTTCCTAATGCGCCACTAGCGATCATTTCGCGTGCTTGGCGGATCATCGGATAGCCCGTGTAGTTATGCGTGAGCACAAACAATGCGTCCGAAGCTTCGGCAGATTTCACCAGCTTTTTTGCATCCGTCAACGTATGCGTAAGGGGCTTGTCGCAAATAACATGGATGCCCCGCTTCAGGAATTCACGCGCCGCATCCATGTGAACATGATTGGGCGTAACGATCGCAACCGCCTCAATCCCATTTTTGAGGCGCGCCTCGCGGATCGCCATTTCCTTATAGCTGGAATAAATTCGATCCTCGGCCAATCCCAACGCAAGGCCAGATTCCAAAGCTCGTTCAGGGGTGCTCGAAAGCGCCCCCGCGATTAGGTTGAATTTGCCATCAATACGCGCGGCAATCCGATGAACTCCACCAATGAATGCGTCTTTACCGCCGCCGACCATACCTAAGCGTATGGGACCCTCTAGGGCTTCGTTACGTCCTGTGATCGCCATTTCTATGCCTCCAAGCCAAGCATTTTGCGATTAGCAGCGTCGTCGGTGCCACCATCCGCAAAGTCGTCAAACGCCCGTTCGGTGACGCGGATAATGTGATCCTTAACAAATTGCGCACCCTCGCGCGCCCCATCTTCGGGATGTTTCAGCGCACATTCCCATTCGACAACGGCCCAGCCGTCAAAATCATTGGCTGCCATTTTGGAGAAAACTGCGCCGAAATCGACTTGGCCATCACCCAAGCTGCGGAAGCGGCCCGCACGATCAACCCAACTCTGATAGCCGCCGTAAACGCCTTGGCGACCCGTCGGGTTAAACTCGGCATCCTTAACATGGAACATTTTGATACGGTCTTTGTAGATGTCGATATTATCAATGTAATCAAGGCACTGCAGAACATAGTGGCTGGGATCATATAGCATATTGCAACGCGCGTGATTGTTGACGCGCTCAAGAAACATCTCGAACGTCACGCCATCATGGAGATCCTCACCCGGGTGGATTTCATAACAAACATCCACACCACAATCTTCTGCGTGGTCAAGAATCGGCAGCCAACGCTTCGCCAATTCGTCAAATGCCGCCTCAACAAGTCCGGCTGGGCGCTGTGGCCAAGGGTAAACATACGGCCAAGCGAGGGCACCAGAAAATGTCCCATGTTTGGTAAGCCCAAGGTTTTTGCTCGCCGTCAAACCCATTTTCACTTGATTGACCGCCCACTCTTGCCGCGCTTTGGGATTGTCCCGCACGGTGGGGGCAGCAAAGCCGTCAAACGCGATATCATATGCCGGATGGACAGCAACCAGTTGTCCTTGCAAATGCGTCGAAAGCTCTGTGATTTCAACGCCGTTTGCGAGCGCTTGCCCTGCGAGTTCGTCGCAATAATCTTTAGATGTTGCTGCTTTTTCTAGGTCGATGAAACGCGCGTCCCAGCTGGGAACTTGCACGCCCTTATAACCGCAATCCGCCGCCCATTTGGTGATACCGTCCCAAGAATTGAACGGTGCCTCGTCGCCCGCGAATTGCGCAAGAAAGAGGGCTGGCCCTTTTAATGTTTTCATTATTTCCTCCAAAATGAACCTTCCCCGAAATCCCAAAAATGCGGGGGTTGGCACAACGTAATCGATTACAATCGAAAAAATCAAGCTATGTAAACGGTTACGGTCAGATTTTTGGAGAAAAGATTCGGCATCTGCAAAACCAAAAGTCTTGCATCGCGTGGGTTTTGAATACTGAAACTAGCTTCGGGGCATTGCCGCAGTTAAAGCTCTAGACTGTAGTATTGATCAACCATCCACCTGGACCTGCAACATAATTTGGCAGCGTCGCAATCATCGCTTCCCGCACCAAGAAACACGCCATAAAACTTAAGGCGACTTGATCAAATGTAATGGCCGTAAAAAAAGACATGTTGTTCTCGCAGTTAAACTTAAGGGGGCGTGCAAATGCACTATCCCCTAAAATGCGCTTGAGATTGCGGCGCCAACATGGCGAAATACAGAATTCATTAAGACATCTCTTAACTGGACCGACCAGACTATTAGTCTCCAGTCGTGGACTATGCTTTTGGTAAAAACCTACCCGTACTTTCGCGACTTATTAATTCGACTGGCACTGTGTGTCTAAAATAAGGGTCGATATTTGAGGGGTCACGAAGACGTGAAAGCAACGTGGTGGCGGCGACCCGCCCGATTTGACCCCGATCTTGGCGAATTGTCGTTAGGGACGGGTGGTAATATGCTGCGAGGCCCACGTCATCAAATCCAATAACAGACACGTCTTCGGGAATGCGTATTCCCTCGGACAAACATCTCTTCATGAAGCCAATGGCCATAAGGTCCGACGCACAGAAAATCGCGCTCGGCTTATCCTCAAGGGCCATATACATGTCCGCCGCCTGCGCACCCGTCACAAGGCGAAAATCGCCGGGAAAAACCCACTCGTCGCGCACTTCCATACCCAATTTCTTTGCTTCTGTAAGAAACGAATCACGCCTCATGGGAGTCAAAACATTTTCGGCGGGTCCACAAACGTGACCAACAGTTTTATGTCCAAGGCTCGCAAAATGTTCCGCAGCCATGCGCGCGCCTGCCGGATTATCGCTGCGAATCGATGGAATGCCCTCCGATTCACCCCACTCGCAAGCATATATAACCAGATGCTCGGCTTCGGTGCCGCGCAACGATGTGATCGCCTCAAGCGGGATGTAGCCGTCCAGCAAAATGATGCCATCCGCCTGCCCGTCCCGAAACACGTCAACCAGACTAAAATTGGGTTTGCTTTTGTTTTCGGTATCAGCCACCAGTAGTGAGTAACCGGCCCGCGAGAAAACTTGTTCAATTCCAGAAATTATTTGCGAAAAGAACGGGTTAGAGAGGTTTGGAATCAAGACGAGAATGGCACTCGTCTTCTGGGTTCGTAGATTTCTAGCCGCGCGATTGACCCGATATCCGGTGACTTTCACGGCTTCCAAAACCGAGCTTCGCGTCGCTTCAGAAACCACAGACGGGTTGCTCAATGTGCGGCTTACGGTGGCCGTCGAAACCCCCGCAACACGTGCAACATCTTGTATTCTCGCCCTGTTCGAATTCATGCGGTGGTCCCCAAAAATGATTTCTCTGTCTACTCTGTGGAAAAGATTAATCCAAGGGCTTGACAGAATCGCGCGTTCGTTGAAATCTACCTGTAATCGATTACAGAACCTATTTCACGCTGCGGCACGATATTGTAATCGATTGCAAAAGGCGCTCAGGGAGGCGCCGGACACAATTGGGAGGATAACATGAAATTACGTAATGCACTTATTGCGACCACTGCGCTCTGCGCAGCGTCGACAGCCTATGCGACCGATTTGGAAGTCACACACTGGTGGACATCCGGCGGCGAGGCAGCTGCGGTTGCTGAGTTCGCAAACGCCTTTAACGCAACTGAGGGCAACACATGGGTAGACGGCGCCATTGCGGGCGGCGGCGGCGTTGCGCGCGGCGTCATCGTGAGCCGTATTCTGGGCGGCGATCCTATGCATGCCACACAGTTGAACCACGGTCGTCAGGCAGAAGAGCTCGTAGAAGCCGGCCTCATGCTCGACCTTACAGACATTGCGACCGAAGAAGGCTGGCGCGACATCGTGAACCCAGTATCGCTGCTGGACAGCTGTACACTTGATGGAAAAATCTACTGTGTGCCTGTAAACATTCACTCTTGGCAGTGGATTTGGCTTTCACACAAAGCATACGCCGACGCCGGTGTTCCTGTTCCTGCGAATTGGGATGAGTTTGTGGCTTCCGCTCCTGCTCTGCGGGATGCTGACAAAGTACCACTTGCGATGGGTCAGCAGTCTTGGCAGTCCTCCGGTGCTTTCGGCGTGATGAGTGTTGCGCTTGGTGGTGTTGATCTTTGGACCAAAGTGAACGTTGACAAAGATGCTGAGGCTGCGTCTTCTCCTGAAATGCTCGCTGTTTTTAAAGCAGCAGCAAGCGCACGTGAACTCGCGGTTGGCTCCAACGTATCCGATTGGAACCTAGCAACGGCAATGGTTATCAACGGTGAAGCTGGCGGCCAAATCATGGGTGATTGGGCACAGGGCGAATTCGCTGTTGCAGAGCAAGTTGCGGGAGTTGATTACACATGCCTCCCAGGTTTGGGCGTAAATGAAATCATCTCGACTGCGGGCGATGCGTTCTACTTCCCAAAACAGGATGATCCAGAAATTGAAGCGGCACAAAAAGAGTTGGCCAGCTTGCTTCTTTCCAAAGAAGTTCAAGTAAACTTCAACCTGAAAAAAGGCTCGCTTCCCGTTCGGGGCGACATCGATCTTTCTGCGGCAAACGACTGTATGAAAAAGGGCCTCGAAATCCTTGCTTCGGGCAACATCATGCCCAGCGGCGACCAAGTTCTTTCCGCAGATACATCCGGCCAAATCGAAGATCTTATGGTTGAATTCTGGAATGACCTGTCGATCACAGCAGAAGACGCCCACACGCGTTATGCTGCGATCATTGCAAACGCGGACTGATCCTCCCCGATTGTGACATGCCCCCGAACACATGTCGTTCGGGGGCATTTTTTTCATTACAAACGAGGTGCCACCCTTTGAAATGAGGGCGTACCTTCCTGAAAGAGAGTCCTTCCAATGGCGGATGCAAAAAGGCCCAACCAGCTTTTTCGCAACCTAAACGCCAAAGTCGCCGCGCTTCCAATGATCGCGACTGCCTTGGTAATTTTTGTAGGTTGCACAGTGTGGACTGTTGTCCACTCCTTCACGAAATCCAAATTGTTACCCAAACTAGATTTTGTTGGTCTTGACCAATACGATCGCCTTTGGTCGACAAATAAATGGCTGATTTCGATCGAAAATCTCGCGATTTTTGGGTTCTGCTCCTTGGTGCTTTCGATATCAATCGGCTTCTTTTTGGCAACCTTGCTTGACCAAAAAATTCGGTTTGAGAATACGATCCGCACCATCATCCTTTACCCGTTCGCCCTGTCCTTCGTCGTAACGGGCCTTGCGTGGCAGTGGATTTTGAATCCAGACTTTGGCATCCAGAATGTCGTGCGCTCAATGGGGTGGGAAAGCTTCAATTTTGATCCGTTGTATAATCAGGACATCGTTATTTATGGCATACTCATCGCGGCGATGTGGCAAGGGACCGGTTTGATCATGGTGCTCATGCTCGCGGGTCTACGCGGAATCGACCAAGACATCTGGAAAGCGTCCCGTGTGGACGGTATCCCACGCTGGAAAACCTACATCTTTATTGTGATCCCGATGATGAAGCCTGTCTTTATCACAGCGCTCGTTCTCATCGCTTCGGGGATTGTGAAGGTCTATGACCTCGTCGTCGCCCAAACAAACGGTGGGCCGGGGATCGCTTCTGAAGTCCCCGCCAAATACGTTATCGAAAGCATGTTCAAAAACCAAAACCTCGGACAGGCCTTCGCCGCGTCTACCATGATGCTCGTGACTGTTCTGATCATTCTTGTCCCCTACGCATACCTAGAATTCGGAGGGAAACGCCGTGAAAAATAATCTTACCGGACCCCAAGGTCCCAAACCCAAAAAACGTATGAGTCCCAACAATATCATGCTCTATGGCACGCTTCTTTTGGTGACGATGTACTACCTCCTGCCCCTCTATGTGATGGTTACAACCTCCCTTAAGGGCATGCCGGAAATCCGACTGGGCAATATCTTTGACCTCCCCGTCGAGGTCACGTTTGAACCATGGGTGAAAGCGTGGAGCACGGCCTGTACGGGTTTGAACTGCGACGGGTTAAGTCGCGGATTTATGAACTCGGTCCGCATCCTTATCCCCTCGGCAATTCTGTCGATTTTGATTGCCTCTGTGAACGGATATGCGCTGGCGAATTGGAAGTTCAAAGGCTCGGAAATTTTCTTTACCATCCTCATCTTCGGGGCTTTCATCCCTTACCAAGTGATGCTCTATCCCATCGTTCTTATCCTGAAGAACCTCGGCCTTATGGGGTCGCTTTGGGGGCTTGTTTTGGTGCACACGATTTTCGGAATGCCGATCCTGACGCTCTTGTTCCGTAACTATTTCACAAGCTTGCCCGACGAACTCTTTAAGGCGGCCCGTGTAGATGGCGCTGGCTTCTGGGGTATCTACTTTCGCGTGATGCTGCCCATGAGCCTGCCCATTTTTGTTGTGGCAATGATCATTCAGGTCACGGGTATCTGGAACGACTTCCTCTTTGGGGTCATTTACACCAAACCGGCGATTTATCCGATGACGGTTCAACTCAATAACATCGTGAACTCCGTCCAAGGTGTGAAGGAATATAACGTCAATATGGCGGCAACCCTTCTGACCGGTCTCGTTCCTCTCATTCTCTATTTTGCTTCTGGCAAGCTCTTCGTACGCGGCATCGCTGCTGGTGCGGTGAAAGGCTAAATCATGACAAGCGTATCTATCAAAAACCTCGACCTAAACTTTGGTGCCGTTAAGGTTCTCAAAGACCTGAATTTGGACATTCCAGAAGGCGAATTTCTTGTGCTTCTTGGCTCGTCGGGCTGTGGAAAATCCACATTGCTCAACTGTATTGCGGGCCTTTTGGATGTCTCGGGAGGGCAAATTCATATCAATGGTGAAAACGTCACTTGGGCCCAACCCAACGAGCGCGGCATCGGCATGGTGTTTCAATCCTATGCGCTTTACCCACAGATGACAGTCGAAGGAAACCTCTCATTTGGCCTTAAAAACGCCAAGGTTCCCAAGGCCGAAATCGCAAAACGGGTCGCGCACGCCGCAGAAGTTTTGCAAATCGAACCCCTGCTCAAACGTAAACCCGCGGCCCTTTCTGGTGGCCAACGTCAACGTGTTGCCATTGGCCGCGCCCTCGTGCGCGACGTGGATGTCTTCTTATTTGACGAGCCACTGTCAAACCTCGATGCACAACTTCGCGCTGATCTGCGGGTTGAAATCAAACGCCTGCACCACCAACTCAAAAACACCATGATCTACGTGACCCACGATCAGGTCGAGGCCATGACCCTCGCGGATCGCATTGCCATCATGAAAGGCGGATTAATCTACCAACTCGACAGTCCCGACGTGATCTACAACAAGCCTTGCAACAAATACGTCGCAGAGTTTATCGGCTCCCCCTCCATGAACTTCTTTGAAGGCGAAATCACAACGGACGGTGCCCCGATGTTCGTGACGGCTGGCCACTCGATCCCGATCTCAAATTACGAGTTCATCTCCAAACCCGCCGCTGGCAAAGGCTGGATGGGCATTCGACCCGAACACATTGTGACCGGAGAGGCCGTCGATGCTGCCGATTTTGCTTTGGACACCACCGTTGAACTTGTTGAGCCCATGGGAAGCGACACCATTGTTTGGTGTGAAATCATGGGGGTGCGCATTCGTCTTCGCATGGATGGGCAATCGAAGGTCCGCGACGATGATAAGATCCGCATTGGCTTTGACGCGGCCCGACTCTCTCTTTTTGAAAAAACCACTGAAAACAGGATTTAATCCCTATGACCGCTTCTTTTCAGCTTTATAGCGCCCGCAATTTCACCCCATGGGACGACGTTTTCGCAACGATCTCATCCCTTGGATATACGGGCGTTGAGGGCTACGGCGCCCTTTACGTTGACACCGCCAAAGTACGGGCCGCAATGGATGCCACGGGCCTTTCCATGCCAACCGCCCACGTTGGTATCTCCGATACCGAGGACAATCTTGAAGATGTTGTGGCCACGGCAAAAGCCCTCGGGATCACGTCAATTTTCGGCCCCCACATCGTTGAGGACGATCGCCCAACAGACAAGGCAGGCTGGAAAGCTTTCGCAGCCCGTTTGCAAGCGATCAGCAATGCACTTGCCGCACACGGCATTTCCTATGGCTGGCACAACCACGACTTTGAATTTGTTGCCTGTGACGACGGCTCCATTCCAATGGAAACCCTGCTTGAAGCTGCCCCTGGATTGATGTGGGAAGCCGACATCGCGTGGATCGTGCGAGGCGGTGGCGATCCCCTTGCATGGATCGAGAAGTACGGCGACCGCATCACCGCCGTCCACGTCAAAGACATCGCCCCCGTTGGCGAGAACGCAGACGAGGATGGTTGGGCAGACGTCGGTGAAGGCACCATGGATTGGGCAGGCATCCTCGCCGCCGTCCGTAGCAAAACACCCGTGAAACACTTCGTTATGGAGCACGACAACCCAAGCGATATCAATCGCTTCGCGACGCGTTCCATCAACAACTACAAAAACCTTTAAGGTAATAAAATGACCAAAAAACTTGGAATCGGTATTATTGGCGCGGGGAATATCTCCGCGGCCTACCTGCGGCTTGCGCCGATGTTTAAAGGCATCGAAATGCGGGCCGTCGCAGATTTGAACATGGAAGCCGCCCAAAGCCGCGCCACAGAATTCGGCGTCCGCGCTGAGACCGTTGAGGGCTTACTGGCTTCTGATGACATAGATATCGTCGTCAACCTGACAATCCCTGCGGCGCATTTTGCGGTGTCCAAAAGCATTCTCAACGCGGGTAAACACGTCTACTCGGAAAAACCTTTCGTGCTCACCCTCCAAGAGGGCGCAGAAATTGCGGCCTTGGCGGCGGAAAAGGGTCTGCGCGTCGGCTCTGCTCCGGATACGTTTATGGGCTCCTCGCACCAACATGTGCGCGCAATGATTGACGACGGCACATTGGGGAAAATCACCTCTGGGACGGCCTTTGTTATGGGGCATGGCATGGAGCATTGGCATCCAAATCCAGATTTCTTTTATCAGCCGGGTGCCGGACCCGTGCTCGATATTGGCCCCTATTATGTGACCAACCTCGTACAGCTCCTTGGCCCAGTGGCTCGTGTTGCGGCACTGACCTCAACGCCTTCATCCGAGCGCCTGATTACATCCGAGCCACGCAATGGCGAAACGATTCCAGTGGGTACACCAACAACCATCCACGCTCTGCTTGAGTTCAAATCCGGTGCCGTAATTTCGATGGTCACCAGCTGGGACGTTTGGCAACACGACCATTCCAACATGGAACTCTATGGCCAAGACGGCACCGTCCACGTGCCCGACCCCAATTTCTTTGGTGGGGATATTCGCATCACCAAACGGGAGGATTTTGTGGAATTGCCCGATGGCTGGGATCACCCCTTCTCGGTTCCAAACGACGGCGAACACGCAAACTATCGCGCGGCGGGTCTGTCCGATATGGCCATCGCAATTTCCGAGGGTCGGCCACATCGCTGCTCCTCCGAGCTTGCCCTCCATGTCGTCGAAGTTATGACGAGCATTCTGGCCGCAGGCGAAGCGCGTAGTTTTGTCGAAATGACAACAACCTGCGATCGCCCTGCCCCCGTTGGCCCAGAAGAAGCCCGCGCGCTTCTCTCCTAAAACAAAGAGGGCGCCGTACAACATGTACGCGGCGCCCTTTTCACGTTCTAAACGCGGCCAGAATCCAACCGCCAAACAAACCCCGACGTCCCCACCTCAGGGTAGTAATCGCGCACCAGTGGATCATGCCCGGGGATAACCCGCGTTTTTTCGCCCGCCGCCAAGGCCGTGATCTTGTCAAAGCCCATCACCATATCCTCGACGTCCACGACAATCGGAAACGGCTTGCGGTTTAAAAAATTCTCGTAGTAATGCGTGGCATCCGATGCCAAACACAACGGGCCGTTCTCGGTCTCGACCCGAACCGCTTGTAAGCCGCGCGAATGCCCACCGATCCGGTGCACAGTGACCCCCGAAGCAACCTCGCCGTCTCCCTTATGGAACACAACGCGCCCCGAAAAAACGTGGCGCACCATGTCGCAGACATGCTCGGCGGTATAGGGCATTTGCAGCGTGGGATCACACATACATGGCCCTGTCGCAAAGCCCATTTCGATCTCTTGCAGGTGGAATTGCGCGTTCGGATATCGATCCAATCCCCCCGCGTGGTCATAGTGAAGATGGGTAATGATAACCGTATCGATACACTCGGCGGAGATATTCAACGCCTCTAGCGCAAGCGCAGGATCGCGCAGGATCGGACGGTCGCGGCGCTTTCCCTCGGCCTCATCATACCCCGTATCGACCAAAATATTGCGCACACCATCCGTCAATAACCACACGAAATAGTCCATCCCATGTTGCGCAGCAGGATGATCGTCGAAAATAAAACTATCCGCGCGTGTTCGCGTGTTCCGCTCAGCGTATTTTATTGCGAAGACATTCCACTTGGTGCTCATTTCGGCCTCATTTCCCGCTTTCAAACTCTAAAAAGTTCCACATTTTTCAGTTTACCCAATTGATAATCTTGTGCAATCGCATTAATGAGTTTAATAATGTATTTATTATCAAATCCGTAAAACGGGTAAACACCTAAAACCCAAAGGACGAACATGGCGCATATTCCAACAATTTCTCTGATTAAAGGCGATGGTATTGGCGTGGACGTCGCGGAATCGGCTTTTGCGGTTATGGATACTGCGCTCCTTCGTTGCGGAGCGATTGCGCCCAAGGTGCAAGAAATTGCGGCTGGTGCAGGATACTTTGCGCAAACTGGTTTGGACATCGAACCGGGTGGCGAAGAAAAAGCTGGCGAGGCCGATGCAATTTTTCTTGGCGCCATTGGTCTTCCCTCCATCCGCCAAGAAGACGGAACAGAGGTTTCGCCGCACTTACGCTTGCGGGATCGGTATCAACTTTACGCAGGTGTGCGCCCGATTAAGGCCTATCCGAACGCCCCCCAGCGCCTCGCAGACCCACGCGCAGCTGGTATCGATATGATCATTTTGCGCGAAAGCACCGAAGGGTTGTTTTACTCCGCTGCCGTCCACAAACGGTCCGAAATCATCCCAAACGTCGAAGTGCGCGACATCATGCGGATCACACGGGCAACGACGGAAAAGCTGCATGAATTTGGATTCAAGCTGGCTGAAAAGCGGCGAGCGCGTGGAAAATCGGGAAATCTAACCTGCGTGGATAAGGCGAACGTCTTTACCAGCCAAGCATTTTTCCGTCAGATTTTCGATGAAACCAAGGTTCGCTATCCAGATGTAAATGTCTCCTACAACTATGTTGACGCGATGGCGCTTGACCTTGTGCGCCAACCTTGGAACTTTGACGTCATGGTGATGGAAAACATGTTTGGCGATATTCTGAGCGACCTCGCTGGTGGCCTTGTTGGCGGCATGGGAATGGCGTCTTGTGGGGAAATCGGCGAAACCATTGGCCTGTTCCAACCCGCGCACGGCTCGGCACCCGACATCATGGGTCAAGATAAAGCAAACCCACTTGCAGCGATCCTGTCAGCGGGCCTCATGCTGGACTATATCGCGACCAAAACCCAAACCGAAAACTATGAAGCGGCAGGCGCCCTAATCGACGCCGCCGTGGACGCGGGCTTTGCCCAAAACCGCCTGCGCCCGATGGAGTTTGGGGGCGACATGGGCACCATCGCAGTCACTGAAGAACTTATCAAAATTATCGGTGAATTGCCCAAATGACAAACCTGCGCGTCGGGGTTGTGGGCCTCGGATATTTTAGCCAGTTTCACCTAGACGCATGGCGCGACATCCCCTCCACGACCCTCGCGGGCATCTTTGATCTCGACCCCGCTCGAACACAAGAGGTTGCCGCAAAGTACGACGTTGCGGGCGCTCGGTCGGCTGCGGGATTGGCAGATCAAGACCTCGATATCGTCGATCTGGTTGCGCCACCTCCGGCACACAAAGCGCTGGTTGAGCAATTCGCAAAATCTGGCCGCATCCTGATTTGCCAGAAGCCCTTTTGCACGTCATATGAAGAGGCAAAGGCCGTGTGCGAATTTGCGAAAACCCGCAGTTGTACATTGATTATACACGAGAATTTCCGTTTCCAACCGTGGCACCGCGCGATCAAAACGGCCTTGGATACGGGGCTCCTTGGTGAAATTTATCAGGCGCGTTTTGCCCTTCGACCCGGAGATGGACGCGGCCCTGATGCCTATCTTTCCCGCCAGCCCGCGTTTCAGAGCATGTCGCGATTGCTCATCCATGAAACAGGTGTCCATTTTGTCGACCTGTTTCAGTATTTCTTTGGCCCGATCTCCTCGATTTATGCCGATTTGGTGCGGCTGAACCCCGCGATAAAAGGCGAAGATGCAGGCATTTTGATCGCCCACCACGAAAACGGAACACGCGCCGTATTTGACGGAAATCGCCTCATGGATCACGCAACGGATTCACCAAGGCGCACCATGGGAGAAATGGAAATCGAGGGCGAAAAAGGAACCCTGCGCCTCTCTGGTATGGGGGAGATTTCCTTTCGTGCTTTTGGCGAGAACGAGGCCGTTAATATTGCCGTCACCGCCCCTGTTGACGAAGCACGTTTTGGCGGCGGGTGCGTTCAGGCCCTCTGTGAGCACATCGTAGAAGCCCGCGCGCGTCGAGTGCCTTTCGAGAATACCGCCGAAGACTATTTAAGCGTCATACTTGCGACACAAGCGGCCTATAGGTCCGCCGAAACAGGTCAGAAACAATCCCTTTAGGAGGCTTATATGTTTGCCGTAACCGTATCTTTTACCGTCGCCGACGAGTTCGTAAATGACTTCGCCGCGCTCATCGAACACAACGCCGCAGCGTCTGTAAGGGACGAGGTAGCTTGCCAGCACTTTGACGTCTGCACAGACCCGTCAAATACGTCCCTCTTCTTCCTGTATGAAGTTTATGATGATGCCGCGGGTTTTGACGTGCACCTCGCCAGCGCACATTTCAAGGCCTTCAGCCAAGCCAGCGCGCATATGGTTGTGGCCAAAAACATTACCACTTTCCAAAAAGTAACGGCGGCCCAAGCTTAGCGGACCGCCGTTAAACAATAGCGTTTTGGATTAAGCTTCGGCTTTTTCGTGGGGATGTTTACCTAGAATAATCATCCCAAGCAGATCCTCATCGGTTACGCTATCCACATCCACGGTGCCAACAAGTTTCCCGTGCTGCATAACGCTTGCACGATCACAAAGTTGCATTACATCGTGGATGTCGTGGCTAATCAGAAAAATCCCGATGCCTTCGGACTTGAGCTGTTGGATAAGCTCGGCAACCATTTTGGTTTCTTGCGGCCCAAGAGCAGCAGTTGGCTCATCCATAATTAGGATACGCGCGTTGAAATACACGGCGCGCGCGATCGCAACCGACTGACGTTGCCCGCCAGAGAGTGCGGACACAGGGCTGTCGAACTTGGCGAAGTTTGGATTCAAACGCGACATGATCTTGCGAGTCTCGGCTTCCATATGGTCATCGTCGACCGTGCCGAAAGCAGTGACCAATTCACGGCCCAAGAACAAGTTGGACGCCGCATCGAGATTATCCGCCAGCGCGAGCGTTTGGTAGATCGTTTCGATGTTATAGTGGCGCGCATCGCGAGGATTGTTGATCGTCGCCTTTTTGCCCTCGACCCAAATTTCTCCCGAATTGGCGTGATATGCGCCCGAAAGGATTTTGATCAAGGTCGACTTACCCGCGCCGTTGTGCCCCAATAGGCCCACAACTTCGCCTGGGTAGAGATCAACCGAAACATCATCAACTGCTTTGACACCGCCAAAGGAAATCGAGATGTTCTTCATCTCTACGAGAGGTGTTTTATCTGTCATTTCTTGTTTCCTCCCTTAAACGCCGACTTTACGACGATATACGATGTCCACATACACAGCTAACACGAGGACAAAGCCTACGACCATGTTTTGCAACGGTGCATCGACGCCAACGGATGCCATGCCCGATTGCAATGTCTGCATGATTGCGGCCCCAATGACGGCGCCGTAAATCGTTCCGAAACCACCCGCGAGTGCTGTGCCGCCAATAACGGCCGCCGCGATAACGCGCAATTCGTCCAGCGTTCCAAGCCCGACATCAACCGATCCAAGCCGCGCCGAAGCGACCACCGCAGACAAGCCAGTCAGCGCGCCCATGAGCGCAAAAACTTTGACTGTCAGCATGCGTGTGTTGATTCCAGAAAGCTCGGCGGCCTCAGGGTTGCCACCGGTTGCATAGACATAGCGGCCAAAACGTGTGCGTTTTGAAATAAATGTCATGCCGACCGTTACCAACAAAAGGATGACGACTGGAATTGCGACACCGTGGTTGAGCGACAATGTATCCGTCAACACCAGCCCACGTTGTTCAGCGACCCGTTCCCGCGCACCTCCAGCGATTTCATAAGAGTTCAGTGCCCAGACAAAACCCAAAGTTAGCCCAACCGCGATTGCGATAAGTGTCCCTTCGGCCCATGCTGGCTTGACGACAAATCCATGGTTCGATTTGCGACGACGGCTCATAAGGATCATGGCAACAGCGACGAAAGAAGCGAAAAGACCGAAGCCCCAACTTAGCTTCTCGCCCAATGTCCCATCCGCACCCCCGCCAAGAAGCTTGAATGTAGGGTCAAGTGGCGCAACAGTTTGCCCCTGCGTAACCCACCACATCGCACCGCGAAAAATGAGCAACCCACCGAGTGTGACGATAAAGGCGGGTACGGTCAGATAACCAACGACCCAGCCTTGGATGCCGCCAATAACCAGCCCCATAAGAACCGCAGCAACAACCGCAATCAACCAAATGGACCCATTCCCAAGGCCCAAATACTCGGGCAACACGTGCACTTGAAGGGCGGCAACGGTCATACCGATAAAGCCAAGCATCGAACCGACCGAAAGGTCGATATTGCGCGTCACGATTACGAAAACCATACCGGTGGCCATGATGGCGACAGACGACGTTTGGACTGAAATATTGAACAAGTTGCGCGGCGTTAGAAAACGTCCTCCCGTCCACAAGTCAAAAACCACCCACAGAACAACAAGCGCACCAATCATCCCTAGCAGGCGAGGATCGAGTCCCACGTTGTTCACGAATTTTTTCGCTGAATCTTTCATATATTGCGCCTCTCCCGAGCGACAAACAACCCATCTATCGCAAAATGTTGTGTATCCCGTGCATGGGACCACAATATCAGATAAATGCGATGTTAGGAAAATTTTTAAATGTTCCCCCAGCCAGAACGACTGGGGGAACGGATTATCTTAGTTACAGGCTGCGAGTTCAGAACCGGCGCAGAGAGCTTCTTTAGAAATCCAACCAGCGTCCAAAACGACACTGATGTTGTCAGCAGTCACAGGCACTGGAGCAAGGAATTTTGCTTTCAGTGTCGTACCGGATGGCGAAGTCCAATCCGCGGAACCATCGATCATCGCCATATTGTCTTCTGCAAGAGCAACAGCGATTTCACCCGCAGCTTTACCAAGCTCACGTGCATCTTTCCAAACGGAAACTGTTTGAGTGCCCATCGCAACGCGGTTCAGAGCAGCGTGGTCGCCGTCTTGGCCGGACACGGGAAGACCTTCCATGCCTTGTGCCGTCAAAGCAGCAACAACACCGCCAGCGGTACCGTCGTTAGAAGCAATAACAGCGTCAACTTTGTTGTCGTTTGCTGTTAGGATTTGCTCCATGTTGCGTTGTGCGTTCGCAGGAACCCAGCCGTCGGTGTAAGCTTCACCAACGATTGTGATGTCGCCAGCGTCGACTGCAGCTTGGATGATCTCTTGCTGGCCGCCACGAAGGAAGTCTGCGTTCGGATCAGTTGGCGAACCTTTGATCATAACGTAGTTGCCTTTTGGCATAGCTTCGAGAACCGCGCGCGCTTGCATGCGACCAACTTCAACGTTGTCGAATGTAAGATAGAAAGCACGGTCGTCTTCGATCAGACGGTCATAAGCTACAACAGGGATACCCTCGTCAGAAGCTGCTTGAACTGCTGGGCCAACCGCTGAAGCGTCTTGAGCCAAGATGATCAACGCGTTTGCGCCTTGAGCAATCAAGTTTTCAATGTCCGAAAGCTGTTTTGCAGAAGAAGCTTGTGCGTCTGCGGAGATATAAGTCGCGCCAGCAGCTTCAAGAGCAGCTTTAATCGCAGCTTCGTCAGTTTTCCAACGTTCTTCTTGGAAATTAGACCAGCTCACACCAACAACAACGCCATCGGCCAGTGCTGTGGTGCCCATTGCTACAACCATAGCTGCAGCGGCAAATCCAGTAAGTTTTTTCATTAGATCCTCCCAAAAGATTTTTTTGTCCCCGCAAATCACTAGAATCGCGGTGATCGTTATATTGTTAGCACTATTAAATTCAGAGGTCTAATTAAATACGCGACTTTCGAATAATTCTGGTTCATACTGCGAGCTGCACCCTTAAATTATAGGTGCTATATATCGCAGACTGCGGGAGCCTTGCGCCCTCGAAATCTACATATTAACTGGGAGGGGCGAGTTCTTGGCAAAATCGGACAAAACTTCATCGGCAACAGACCAAAGAGAATCAGGCAGGTTGCAAGTCATTTCCGCTATTCGAAAAGCCGAAGAAATTGCCCGCATCGATATCGCCAAAATCACCGACTTCAGCCCCGCGACGGTCACTTCAATCACGAGCGAGTTGTTAAGTGCGGGCCTTATCGAAGAAGTTGCTGTCGATGAAGCGACACGCGATACCAAACGGGGGCGCCCCCGGGTCGCCCTTAAAATCCGTGGCGCCGCCCATTGGGTTGCCGGCATCAAAGTCTCGAACAAAACGGCGACCGTGGCGCTCATGGATTTTGAGGGGCATACCTTTGCCGAGTTCGAGACCCCCCTACCCAAAAGCCAGCTTTCCGGTGAGGATATGGTCGATTTCATCCTCCATTCCTTGGAAACGGCAACATCTGAGGCAGGAATTTCGATTTCTGACCTATCTGGGCTGGGTGTCGGGGTTGCGGGCATTATTGATGCGTTGCGAGGGTTTGTTTATTGGTCGCCCTCCATGACCGAGCGCAATGTGGATTTGCGAGACATGTTGGAAAACGTCATCCCCCTGCCCGTGTTTATCGACAATGATGCCAACCTCGTGGCCAAAGCTGAACAGCTTTTTGGCATGGGCAAGTCCCACCGCGATTTCATCGTGGTCACCATTGAACATGGGGTTGGGATGGGGATCGTTATTGACGGCCAAATCTATCGCGGAACGCGTGGCTGCGGCGCGGAATTTGGCCACACAAAAGTGCACCTAAACGGAGCACTTTGCCGCTGTGGGCAACGCGGCTGCCTCGAAGCCTATGTGGCCGATTACGCCGTTTTGCGCGAGGCAAGCATCGTCGCATCCTCCATGGGTGACGAAACATCGGAAAAGAAACTCGAAGAGCTTTTCAATGCGGCAAAGGCCGGTGATCCCCTCGCCAAATCAATCTTCCAACGGGCGGGAACAATGTTTGCCATGGGCCTTGCAAATATCGTCAATATTTTTGACCCCGAGCTTATTATTCTCTCTGGCGAACGGATGCAATTTGACTATCTTTATGCGGATGAAGTTCTTGATGTGATGAAAAAATCGGTAGTCCAGATCGACGCACCACTGCCGCAAGTTAAAATCCATAAATGGGGCGATTTGATGTGGGCCAAGGGCGCTGCCGCCTATGCCATGGAAGGCGTCACGGAACATGCAATTCGGAAAATTTCGCAAGATGCACAAAGCTAAAATCCTCGTCGTGGTTGCTACAAGTCTCAGCACATCCGCGTTTGCCGCTCCTGAATTTACACGCCTTCCCGCGCCGCCTCATCAGTATGTTGGTGGGTGGGAACATTATGTCGGTGGCGGTCTTGCCGCGTTTGATTGCAACGATGACGCGTTGCCCGAACTTTATGCTGCGGGTGGAGAAGCTCCTGCCGCTCTGCTCCTCAACACCACCGCCCAAATGGGCGACACGCCGAGCTTTTCCGACAACACCCCTGAGAGCCTCGCACTCACGGGTGTAACAGGCGCTTATCCGATTGATATCGACAGCGACGGACACATCGATTTGGCGATCTTGCGTGTCGGGGAAAACCGTTTTCTGCGCGGGTTGGGCGACTGCGCGTTTACGCCTTTCACCAGCCTTGATTACATCCCAGATACCGCTTGGACCACAGCGTTTTCGGCCACATGGGAAGGCACAAACGCCCTGCCAACAATGGCCTTTGGAAACTACGTCGACCGCGACGATCCCGAGGGGCCCTTCGGGACCTGCGATGAAAATACGCTTTTGCGGCCAAAGGACGGCACATACTCCACTCCCACACAACTCGCCCCCGGTTTTTGCGCCCTTTCCATCTTGTTTTCCGATTGGTCACGCAGCGGTCAGGCTGATTTGAGAGTTTCAAACGACCGACATTATTATGTCAAAGGTGGCTCTGAGCAAATGTGGAAAATGGCCTCCGAACCACGGCTTTATACTCAAGCTGATGGCTGGAAAGACTACATGATTTGGGGCATGGGAATCGCAAGCCGCGACCTGACTGGCGACGGGTATTCCGAGGTCTACCTCACCTCCATGGGCGATCAAAAATTACAAAGCCCCACAGGCGATGGCACCCCAAATTTCATCGACTACACCTATGAGCGCGGAACCACCGCCCATCGTCCCTTCACGGGTGAAGATGGCCGCCCCAGCACAGGGTGGCACGTCGCCTTTGGCGATATCGAAAACAACGGACGTGACGACATTTTTATCGCCAAAGGCAATGTTGAACGCATGGCGGGCGCGGCCATGGAAGACCCGAATAACCTCCTCATCCAAGACGAGAATGGCAATTTCTCGGAGCAAGGCGACGTCGCAGGCATCGCAAGCCTCGTGCGCAGTCGCGGCGCGGCGCTTGTCGATTTCAATGGCGACGGGCTGCTTGATTTGGCGGTCAATAACCGCAAGGCGGACATTGAATTATATCAGAACACGTCCACAAATACCGGAAATTGGGTGAGCCTAAAAATTCAACAGGCTGGCGTAAATCGGGATGCCATCGGCGCTTTTGTTGAGGTAAAAACGGATGCTAGCGTTCAAACGCGTGAAATCACCATCGGTGGCGGACATGCTGGTGGCGAATTGGGACCGTTGCATTTTGGGCTTGGGATGGCCGAAGCTGCAACCGTTCGTGTCATCTGGCCAGATCACACGACATCCGAGTGGTACGATTTCACACCGAACCAGCCCTTTGTTTTTCAGCGCGATGAAGGCCTTAAACCGCTTTAATCAAGCGGCAATCCACTGGGAACACGCTGGGGAATCCCCAAACGCCCTTGTCCCATTTTTGTGTCGTCGAGGGTTGCAAGAAACGCCATGAGCGCATCAATATCGCTATCGGTTAAACCGTAATTTGGAGACAATTCGGACGCCGCAGCGATATCTGATGCTTCCCTGTCGTCCGCCTGAATACGCCAGTCCTCAACTTCCGAAAACGCTGGGAGTCTTGCGAAGGCTGGGTCGTAGTTTTCCAATGACGCGACAGGCGACAAATGGTGCTCAACGACGTCACGCAAATCCGAATAGGCCCCCGCATGCCCATAAGGCCCCGTGACAGAAAGGTTCCGCAAGCTTGGGGTGCGAAAAGCAAAGGCATCTTGGGATTTTCCCGTCACCTCCATGCGCCCCGTATCCCTTACATGGTTCTCAAATGGTGCTGCTTTTCCGGGTCCGAGTTGCGGCATAGCAATGGCATGAAACGCGTGATCTGTTTGGAACTGACCACTGTGGCACGTGCCGCATTGCGCCTCCCCATAGAAAAGCTCCATCCCCAAAAGGGCCGCGCCCTCTAGCGCCCCTTCACCGCGCAAATGACGATCAAAAAGACTGTCATCGGCGCGCCATTCAAAGGCAATAAAATCGGCAATCACATTCGCAATGTGTTGGAACGTGATGGGCGTCTCGCTACCGATTTGGGCGTCAAACATTGCGCGATATTCGGGGATATTCTCAACCCGCGCAGCGATGATATCCCACGCACCACCTTCTTGGCTGCTTTGGCCCATACGGACCGCTTTTGAAACGTCATTTTCCGAATAGTGACCCGCCATTTCGTCGGCAGATAGGACGGGAAACATCGCCTGCGCCGCAAGGGGCGACTTAAATCCCGTGACCATTTCAACACCAAGCGGTGTGCGCATGGCGCTTGGCTTATCCGGACTCGCCTCAATACGTCCGTCATGAAACATCACGGTAAATTCGGTGGCACCGAGATTCCACAGCGCCGGAGCATTGCGCGGAATGCGCGCTTCGGGTGGGTTTTTCGGATCATGGATGCGCTTCATTCCAAGCCCAATGCCACCTTCGCCGATCCCCAGAGAAACCCCATCCGACGTTCCCAAACTTGGGTGATGGCACGTCGCGCAGGCGATATTTTTGTTTCCGCTCAGGATCAGATCATAAAATAGGAACTGGCCAAGTTGCACATTCGCGGTCTCAAGATCAGGAAAAACCGCGTTGGCTGTTGGCAGTGTTGACGCCACATCGGCGAGTGCTGTTGTTCCCAAAAATGCGAAAACAAAACATATGGGTTTCATATGGGTTTCCTATGGATATCAACCACCAGTTTTTGGAAATAGGGACTGTCGGGCGTTGCAATCGGCTGATCGAAACCCATCTGATTAACGGCGTTCGGAAAATGCTGCGCCTCAAGACAAACGCCCGAATACGGGCCTATTTTTTGGCCGTTTTGCCCAGTCATTTCGTTGACGTAGTGACCCGTATAAAGCTGCAATCCCGGCTCTTGAGTCGTCAATTCAAGGCGAAGGCCATTAGGAGCCACAAGTGTCACCGAGGGGTTTTCATCCCCCAGAACCAGGTTGATATCCATCCCTTGCTTTGCTGAATCCACTGAAGAAATCAAACCGCCCGCCTGAAAATCATAGCGGGTATCCGTGACGGGCAGCACCTCCCCAGTAGGGATATTCTCTGAATCCGTAGGTGTATATTTTGCGGCGTCAACCGTGAGGTGATGGCCCCGAATATCGCCCTGCCCCATCAAATTATAGTAGCTGTGCTGTGCGAGGTTAATCGGTGTCGGGCGGTCTGGGGTTCCCGTCATCTCATAAGTCAAAGCCGAGCCTTGCAGCGAAATCGCATAGGTAAAATCCACCGCCGCAGGAAAGCCTTCTTCCCCGTCTGGCGAGTGATAGGTAAACAACACACGGTTCTGGACGGTATCGATTTCTGCCGTGAACAGACGTTTCGCGAGGCCAACATGCCCCCCGTGCAGCATATTCTGCCCCTCGTTCTGGCTGCATTGAAAGGCCTTGCCTTGCAACTCAAAACGCCCCCCCGCAACCCGATTTGCAACACGTCCCGCGATGGCCCCGAAGTAATAAGGATTTTGCAAATAGGCTTCAGGGTTTTCATGTCCCAAAACGACAGGGATTTCTTGGCCTAAGTGGGACACGCGCCAATCGCGTGTAACGGCGCCCACCGTCAGGAATTTCACCTCAGAGGCACCATCAACAAGGGTGATTTCATCGATGCCCACGCCATTCTCTGCGCGGGCAACTGTTTTACGTGTGATCATGGAGCCTCCGAAAATTCATCATCCCATGCTTCCCTTTAAACAAAGCGGTTTACAACGTTTTCGAGGTATTCTTGTTTGCCGGATTTTGCCTTTGGGTTCACATCCGCCGCTTCGACATATTTTTGGATGTCTTCGAGGGAGTATTCGCCCTTGAGCATTTTCTGGGCTTCTTCGCCTTCCCAGCCTGCATAACGGTCAGCGAGTTCTTTATCCAAAGTACCATCCTCAATAATCGCCGCCGCAGCTTTAAGGCCCCGAGCACAGATATCCATACCGCCGATGTGACCATGCAGAAGGTCCTCGGGATCAATGGATTGACGACGCACTTTGGCGTCAAAGTTCGTGCCGCCCGTTTTCAGGCCACCATCTTTGAGGATGTGGTAATACGCCAGCGCAACTTCTGGAACGTTATTTGGGAACTGATCTGTGTCCCAGCCAGATTGGTAATCGTTGCGGTTCATGTCGATGGACCCAAGGATACCAAGCGAGGTCGCCGTTGCGATTTCATGCTCAAAGCTGTGGCCAGCGAGGATCGCATGGCCTTGCTCAAGATTTAGCTTCACTTCATTTTCAAGACCGTGGCGCTTGAGAAAACCGTAAACCGTCGCCGCGTCGTAATCGTATTGATGCTTGGAAGGCTCTTGTGGTTTTGGTTCCACGAGGATTGCGCCTTTGAAGCCAATCTTGTGCTTATACTCGACAACCATGTTGAGCATCCGGCCCATTTGCGCATCTTCTTTGCCAAGGTCCGTGTTCAAAAGGGTTTCATAGCCTTCACGACCGCCCCAAAGAACATAGTTCTCGCCACCAAGACGCATTGTGGCATCCATACAGGTTTTGATCGTTGCAGCAGAAAAGGCAAACACATCAGGATCTGGGTTGGTCGAGGCACCAGACATAAAGCGTGCTTGGCTAAACAAGTTCGCGGTCCCCCAAAGGAGCTTCACGCCAGTCTCAGCTTGTTTTTGCTCAAAAATATCAACAATTGCGTTTAGGTTCGCTGTGTTTTCCGCAAAGTTTGCGCCTTCTGGACGCACATCCGCATCGTGGAAACAATAGTAGGGCGTGCCAAGAGCTGTGAACAATTCAAACGCGATGTCGGCCTTTTTCTTGGCAAGGTCCATGTTGTCTTGCGGATACCAAGGACGGTCAAATGTGCGGCCCCCAAAGGGGTCGCCACCTTCCCAAGCAAACGAGTGCCAATAGGCCGTCGCAAAGCGTAGGTGCTCTTCCATACGTTTGCCCAAAAGGATCTCATCTGGGTTGTAATGACGGAAGGCAAACGGGTTTGTGCTGTCGGGGCCTTCGTATTTAATTTTATCTATGGGGAAAAAACCTGTGCTCATTTTTTAATCGCCTTTATAGCTGGATAGAGTGCGCGATATTCTTCGTAGGCCTCTGAATAGGCGTCGGAAAATTCACTGCGCGGGGATACGGTTTTGGCCACTTTAGGGCCGGTCATTACATCTTTGGGATCAGCGCCAGTGACGCCGACAATCGCGAGGCGGGCCGCGCCAAGTGCGGCACCAAAATCGCCAGCTTCGGGAAGGTCGATAGGCATATCAAGCAGGGTTGCCAACATCTCGACCCAATATTCCGACGCCGCGCCACCACCAATCGCAAGCACCCGTTTCAAGTCGGTGCCCGTTGATTTCAACGCTTCAAGATTGTCACGAAGGGCAAATCCAACGCCCTCCATAACCGCCTGGGTGAGTTCCGCGTGGCCGGTACCAACATCCATCCCAATAAGGGACGCGCGGATTCTGCTGTCGTTATGGGGTGTGCGTTCGCCAGAAAGATACGGCAAGAACCGAATGTCGCTGGGGCCGGAGATTGTGGGTCCCAAAAGGCCGGACAGTTCAGCAGGAGACGGGCCAAGATTTTTTGACAGCCAGTTCATGCAATCCGTGGCTGCGAGGATGACCCCCATTTGGTACCAAGTATTTGGAATAGCGTGGCAAAATGTATGCACGGCGCTTTCGGGTTTCGGGGAAAAGCTTTCCTTCGCGGCAAGAATAACGCCAGAGGTTCCCAGCGAAACAAAGCCGTCGCCTTCGGAAAAGCACCCAACACCACAGGCCGCCACAGCATTGTCACCGCCGCCGCCAACAACCGTTACAGGGCCTTCTATGCCCCAATCGCTTGCGAGAGAAGAACGCAACATACCTGCAGCTTCACTTCCTTCCACAAGGTCGGGCATCTGGTCCCGCCGCATGCCGGATTTCTCAAGGAGTTCCGCGGACCATGCGCGTTTTCCAACGTCCAGCCAGCTGGTGCCCGCAGCGTCCGACATATCGCCAAAATATTCGCCCGTGAGCCAATAACGCAGATAATCCTTCGGAAGGAGCACCTTGTGAATTTGGGCGAAAATCTCGGGCTCGTGCTTTGCAACCCACGCCACTTTTGGCGCCGTAAAGCCAGGGAACACAATATTCCCCGAAAGAGCACGGAACCCATCGGTTCCGTCCATTTTGGCGGCCTCTTGAGCACTTCGCGTGTCGTTCCACAGCATGCAGGGGCGCAAAACGTCGCCGTTTTTGTCCACCAGTGTCGCGCCATGCATGTGGCCCGAAATTCCAATGCCTTTAATTGCTGTGACAGCCGCCGGATTTGCCGCGCGTAATGCAATGAGCGTTTTCTGACAGGCCGCAATCCAAGCCGCAGGGTCCTGTTCACTCCACCCAGAATGTGGATGCGACACCTCATAGTGCGCCTCCTCTGAGCCGAGGATTTCCCCACCCTCGGAAACCAAAATCGTCCGAAGCCCGGACGTGCCGAGGTCAAACCCAAGATACATGACATTCCTCCCACAAGCGCGACCCAACCGAGTCGGCTCTTTATTTTAATGATTAAAATATATTCACATCTAGACGGGCTTTGTCAACGGGCAGCACGCTTTCCATGGGCAAAATTTGAGTAGAAAAAACAATAAAGGGCCCGCTGTTTTCCAGCGAGCCCTCTATTCACTTAGCTTTTGTTACAGTTAACGAAAGCGCAATTCCGTTTGCGCATCAAAGAACATTGCGCTCGTTTCATCAATTTTCAAGCCCACGGTCGCACCAGAACGAGCGGGCTCCTCCTCGTGAGATTCGACAATGAGGCGGCTACCATCCTTGGCCGTAAGGTACACATACGACACGCCGCCTAGGGATTCGGTAATATCTACGGTATGTGTGTCCCCTGCAGGATCGACCACAATATGGTTGGGACGCACGCCAACAATCACCGCAGTTTCGGCCGCTGGGAGCGCAACCGATGTGGACACGGTTAATCCAATCCCTGGAACAAAAGCACCGCCGCCCGAAACCGTGCCATCAAAGAAGTTCATCGCGGGGCTGCCAATAAATCCGGCAACGAATTTGTTATCTGGGTTGCGGTACAACTCTAGCGGCGCCCCAACCTGTTCGATCCGCCCAGCGCGCAGCACAACAATTTTATCGGCAAGCGTCATCGCTTCTACCTGATCGTGCGTCACATAGATCATGGTCGCGCCGATTTCTTTGTGCAAACGCGCGATTTCCACCCGCATTTCCACCCGAAGCTCTGCGTCCAGATTTGAGAGCGGTTCGTCAAAGAGGAAAACTTCAGGTCCCCGAACAATTGCGCGACCAATCGCAACCCGTTGACGCTGCCCACCGGAAAGCGCCTTTGGTTTGCGGCCAAGGTAGTCGTCGAGTTTGAGGATTTTAGAAGCAGCCGAAACTTTTTCTTTGATCTCCGCCTTTGGGTGGCCCGTCATCTTAAGCCCAAAACCCATATTTTCTTCGACAGTCATATGCGGGTAAAGTGCGTATGTCTGGAAAACCATCGCGACACCGCGCTCGGCGGGGTCTCGATTTGTAACATCCTGCGCGCCGATACTAATTGCGCCACTTGTGGTTTCTTCCAAACCCGCAACCATGCGCAACAACGTGGATTTCCCACAACCAGACGGCCCAACAAATACACAGAATTCGCCATCTTCAATTTGAAGGTCAACGCCGTGGACCACCTGAACATCGCCATACCGTTTGATAATATCTTTAAGGATTACGCCTGACATTTAGAATATCCTGTTTTTTGAGTTTGAGTTTTTTGATCGGGGAAGTGCCAGTTCCGCATGACCTCTTGAATTTTTTTCGTGGTTTCCTGCATTTTCGGTACGAGTTTTTCGAGTTCGGAAAGGCTACTACGGTGTGTAGAACTGGTTATGGACAGGCCGCCAAGCACGCGCCCACCTTTAGTAAGAATGGGAAGTGCGACGCAGATAATGTTTGGTTCGTGCTCCTCGTCATCAAACGCGTAGCCTCGTTGCCGAATGACTACGAGATCTTCACGCAAAGCAGCGTCGTCGCATCGGGTCTTTGGAGTGAAACGGTGGTAAGATTGCTGAAGGAGCAGCGCCGCCAGGTCTTTCTCCGGAAGGAACGCCAACATAGCCTTGCCAACGCCCGTGCAGTAGGCGGGGCCCACTTTCCCTGCCATCGAGTACATTTGGATCGGGTCACGCGCATTGCGTTTGTCCACATAAAGCACCTGCGCATGATCGAGTTGCGCTAGGTGAACGGTTTCTCCAACCGACCGCGACAGTGCATCAATGAACGGACGCGCCAGTGGTGCGAGCGAACTTTGTGCCCAAGCCGCGTGTGCGAGCCCCAAAAGCCGCACCCCTAACGCATAGGTTTGCGCTTCCGGATCAAACGAAAGCATCCTTTGGCTCGTGAGGGTTTGGATGAGTCGGTAGAGAGTCGCCTTAGGGTAGGGGCTGGCGTTCAGCAATTCCGAAAATCGTATGGGCCGCTCAAAATGCGCAACCATATCAAGCACTTCCAGCGCTTTTCCAACGGTTCCGTCTCCGCTTCCCTGTCCTGCCATTCGCTCTTCCTCCCAAGTTTCCCTAAGGTTCTACCTTAAGAAACTGTTGACAACCCTACCTGATTCGCCTCATGGTTTCAATATGTGGAATTAAGTTTCACATAGTGGAACAAGCATACGAACTTTGGGAGGACACAATGAGTTCTATTATTAAAGCGACCCTCGCGGCGCTCCTTACGTCTGCAGCCTTTGCAGGCACTGCGTCGGCGGAACTAACCGGCGACCTGAGAATTTTCTTGGACACATCCAACCCTGCGCCCCGCGCAACGATGGAAGGCATGATTGCCGATTTCCAAGCTTTGAACCCAGACCTCACGATCGAAACAACGATTATCGATCGCGAAGCCTATAAAACACAAATTCGCAACTTCTTAACGGCGGACGCGCCTGACGTTGCAACGTGGTATGCGGGCAACCGGATGTTGCCCTACGTAAACGCGGGCCTTTTTGACGACGTTTCCGACCTTTGGGGCGATGAAATGTCCGCCGATCTTGCGTCGACAAAACCGTCGATGACAATCGAAGGCAAGCAATACGGCGTTCCCTACACATACTACCAATGGGGCGTTTACTACCGCAAAGACATCTTCGACAAACTCGGCCTTTCCGAGCCCAAAACATGGGAAGAAGAGCTGGCGAACTGCCAAACCCTTCTCGACAATGGCATCAAGTGCTACACAATCGGCACAAAATACCTTTGGACCGCTGGTGGCTGGTTTGATTATCTCTCGCTGCGGACCCACGGTTATGAATTCCACATGGACCTCACTGCTGGCAAAATCAGCTGGGAAGATGATCGCGTAAAAGAGATTTTCGCGCATTGGCGTGAACTGATCGACATGGGTGCGTTCGTTGACAACCACACATCCTACAGCTGGCAAGAAGCCCTGCCCTTCATGGTCAAAGGCGAAGCTGCTTCCTACTTGATGGGCAACTTTGCGGTTGCGCAATTGCGCGAAGCTGGCCTGACGGACGATCAGTTGGACTTCTATCAGTTCCCATTGATCACTGAAGGCGTTCCAATGGCGGAAGATGCGCCAACCGACACGTTCCACATCCCGTCGCAAGCCAAAAACAAAGAAAACGCCCGTGCGTTCCTTCAATATGTTGCTTCTGCTGACGTGCAAACAGCGATCAATGCTGGGGACAAATTGGGCCAACTTCCTGTGAACAAAAACAGCTCGGTTGACGATGACAAATTCCTTCAAGAAGGTTTTGTCGTTCTCTCCAACTCGGCTGGTCTTGCGCAGTTCTTTGACCGCGACGCTCCTGCGGAAATGGCCAAAGCTGGGATGGAAGGTTTCCAAGAATTCATGGTGAAGCCAGATAATCTTGACGAAATTCTTGCCCGTCTTGAGAAAACACGCGGCCAAGTTTACGAATAAAATATCGCGGAAGGGGCGGGCCAAATACGCTCGCCCCTTTTCCCCTTTCCCCTCCTTGGAAAACGAAAGCGCGTCATGACGGATTCAGCCCTCGCAGATGTAGCCGCACTAGGTCCAAAAAAACCTTGGTGGCGCAGAAATCAACAAAAAGTCACCCCCTGGCTTTTCCTCGCTCCCGGCATTCTCTTCTTTCTCGTTTACGTGATTGTTCCGATTTTCCAATCGTTCCAGATTTCCTTTTTGGATTGGGACGGCTTGGGCCAGAAAGAATTCATCGGCATGGGCAACTATGTCGAGTTGATGGACGATGAGGCCTTTTACACGTCCCTAAAAAACAACATCATCTGGCTGACGCTCTATCTTTTGGCTGTTCCGGCGGGCTTGTTTATCGCCCTTTTCCTAAACCAAACCGTCACCGGAATTCGCCTGTATAAATCGCTTTTCTTCTTTCCTTTCGTGATCTCGCAAGTCGTTGTGGGTTTAGTTTTTAGCTGGTTCTATGACCCGACCTTTGGCTTGATGAACGAATTTATTGGCCTCTTTGGCCTTGGCCCCATTGCGGTTCTTGGCGACGAACGCTTTGTGACTTACGGGATTATTGCCGCGGGTCTTTGGCCCCAGACAGCCTATTGTATGATCCTCTATCTGACCGGCCTCAATGCGGTTGACCCAGAACAAATCGAAGCGGCCCGTTTGGACGGCGCCAAGGGCATCAAGATGCTGTGGTATGTGGTGCTGCCACAACTGCGCCCCGCGACGTTTATTGCCTTTGTGGTGACGATCATTGGTGCGCTGCGCAGTTTTGACCTGATTTCGATCATGACCCAAGGTGGTCCATGGGGCTCCTCTCGCGTGTTGTCGTTCTATATGTATGAAAAATCGCTGTCGGAATATGGCTTTAGAATGGGATACGGCGCCGCGATTGCTGTGATCTTGTTCCTAATCATGATGGTGTTCATTACGATCTTCCTTGTAAAAATGTACCGCGACGAGAAAGGGTAAACCCATGTTCCCCACCCCCATTGATAAAACCTCGCGGGCTTGGCAGCTTACCTACCAAACCATGCTCCCTTTGGCCCTCATCATGTGGCTTCTGCCCTTGATTGCGGTTGCCATTTTCTCGGTCAAACCCGCCGCCGATTTCGCGAGCGGCAATTATTGGGGCATGCCCAGTAGCTTTGACTTTCTCGCCAACTACACCCGTGTTTTTGCCGAAAGCCCAATGCCGCGCTATATTCTCAACTCGTTTTTCATCACAGTTCCAACTGTGATCGGCGCAGTTGCCTTGTCTTGCATGACGGGTTTTGCCCTCGGTGTGTACAAATTCAAAGGCAATATTTGGATCTTCTTCCTCTTTGTCGCCGGGAATTTTGTGCCATTCCAAATCTTGATGGTTCCGGTGCGTGACATGACCATTAGCTTGGGTCTTTATGACACCAAAACGGGCCTTGTGATGTTTCACATCGCGTTTCAAACTGGGTTTTGCACCCTCTTTATGCGCAATTTCATCAAGGCCCTGCCGCATGAATTGATTGAAGCTGCTCGCGTAGAGGGCGTCGCGGAATGGCGCATTTTCTGGTACGTTGTGCTGCCCCTCATGAAGCCCGCAATCGCGGCGCTTTCGGTGTTGATTTTCACCTTCATCTGGAACGACTTTTTCTGGGCAGTCGTCTTGACCCAAGGCCCCGATTCACAGCCCGTGACGGCAGGCATCACAAGCTTCAACGCGCAATTCGGGACCGCCTATCACATGCTCTCCGCAGGCTCGATCATCGCGGCGCTTCCGCCAGTTGCCATGTTCTTTTTGATGCAAAAGCACTTCATTGCTGGTCTTACTTTGGGTGCCGTAAAATGACTTCGACTTGGCGGCTGGATTCACCGACCCAAACTTTGGTTTTGGCCTCTGAGGGCCAACTGCCAAGCGTTATATACTGGGGGGCACTTCTCCCCAGTTCTGAAGACCTCTCAGCGCTTTATGCCATGAGTAAATTGGACGTCACAGGCGGGATGCTCGATACGGTTCCCCCTTTGACGATCTGCCCCGTTGCGGGAGACAGTTTCCCCGGCCACGCAGGGCTTTCCTTGCGCGACGCTCAAGGCAAACGCCTGTTGCTGGACTTTGCGCAGGTTGACGTCTCCCAAGTTGCTTCCCTCCTAAAAATCAATGCCCGCGACGCGATCTCTGGCGTCACATATACCGCCAGTTTTGCAGCAGATAGCGGAACGGGGGTTATTACCGCGCGGGCTGCTATCGCCTCTGAACACCCAGTAATCATTGAGCATTTTAGCGCGCCAGTTCTTCCCGCGCCCCAACAAGCCGATGAGATGATCGACTTCGCTGGCAAGTGGATTGGCGAATTTCAAGCGGTCACAACCCCATGGCAAGCAGGCATCCGGTTGCGCAATACGCCAACAGGCCGAAGCGGCCACGAGCAATTTCCAGGGCTTTACCTCCCCGAAACGGGCGCTCAAAACACGCACGGATCGGTCTACGCCCTGCATTATGGCTGGGCCGGCGGCAACTGTATGATTGCCGAAGAGCTGCCGGATGGCCGCCGCCAAATTCAGTTTGGCCCAGCCACAGGATCAATCACCCGCGCCGTAACATCCTTTGAAACCGCGCCCCTCTATTTGGCATATTCAAACGCTGGCATGAACGGCTGCGCGATTTCTTTTCAGCGCCATGTGCGCGACCGGATTATCACATGGCCCCGCCGCAATCGCCCCGTGCATTACAACTGTTGGGAAGCGATTTATTTTGACCATGATCTCGCCACCCTTTCCGAAATTGCCACCCGCGCCGCTGCCCTTGGGGCCGAGCGTTTCGTGTTGGACGATGGTTGGTTTGGCAAGCGGGATGACGACACTTCTTCGCTGGGTGACTGGGTTTTGGATCGGCGCAAATGGCCTGATGGCCTGACGCCCCTCATCACGCATGTGAAATCGTTGGGCATGGGTTTTGGCCTTTGGTTTGAGCCAGAAATGGTCAATCCAGACAGCGACCTCTATCGTTCCCATCCTGAATGGGCCCTTGGTCGCGCGGACCAGATTTTGGGACGCCAGCAAATGGTGCTCGATATGGCGCGTGCCGATGTGCGCGGCTATCTCTCTGATTTGATCGCCGATGTTCTGGCGCACCACGAAATTGAATACATAAAATGGGATCACAACCGCGTTTTGCCCGCCAATGATGTCGCCCAAACTGAGGGTGTCTATGCTCTCATGGATCGACTTCGCGCCAACTTCCCCGATGTTGAAATCGAGAGTTGCTCGTCTGGTGGCGGACGTATGGACTATGGTATTTTGGAACGCACGCAACGTGTTTGGCTATCCGATAGCAACGACGCAATTGAGCGCCAGCGCATTCAACATAACGCCGCACTTTTCCTACCTGCAAGCGTAACGGGCAGCCACGTTGGCCCCCGTCATTGCCACACATCTGGACGCACGCTGAATATGAGTCTGCGCGCGTGGACCGCCGCCCAACGCCATCTCGGCTTTGAAATGGACCCCCGTGAATTGAATGACGCCGAGGCCGAGACCCTGACGAAAGTTACTCACTGGTGGAAATCCAATCGCGACTGGATGCTCGAAGGTGATATTCATCGCCTAGATGCGCCCGATCCCGAAATCACTGCCGAAATACAAATCGCCCGCGATGGGCAGGATTTTGTATGCTTCATTGCTAAAATCGCGAATTTCAAACAGGTCTTGCCGCGCCCCATTCGCCTTACAGGGTTGGTGCCAAATGCCACTTATGAGGTGTCCCTCATTAACGCCGCAGACCCGAGCTCTGCGTCGCCACCTTCACGCGGGGATTGCGCCCTAAACGCGGGAGATGTCACCCTTTCAGGCGCCGCATTGATGCAATTGGGGTTGACCCTCCCCTGTAGTTTCCCCGAAACAATTTTCGTGGTTCAAGGCAAACGCCTCGACCTCATTAAACTATAAATTATAAATTATACGATTGGACCCGACCATGAGCGACACAGCAATTTATCCCGACCTAAAGGGCCAATCCGTTTTCATCACCGGAGGCGGTTCAGGTATTGGCGCGTCACTGACCGAAGGTTTTCTGCGCCAAGGTGCCCAAGTCGCATTTGTTCAACGCTCTGATTCCACCGCATTTTGTGACGAAATGGAAAAGGAAACGGGATCACGCCCCCTTTTCATTCCATGTGATGTTACGGATATTCCAGCCCTCAAAGGTGCACTCGATACAGCCTCAAAAGCGCATGGACCCGTAACCGTTTTGGTCAACAACGCGGCCAACGACCAGCGCCACGAAACCCTCGAAGTGACCGAAGAATTTTGGGATTGGTCACAGGCCATCAACCTCAAATCCTATTTCTTCGCGTGCCAAGCAGCCTTTGAAGGCATGCGGGATGCGGGCGGCGGCAGCATTATCAATTTCACCTCCATTTCCTACATGATGGGCGGCGCGGGCTACCCCGCATATACCACCGCCAACTCAGGCATCAATGGCCTGACCCGCAGCCTTGCACGCGAATTCGGCCCTGACAAAGTACGGGTAAATGCCCTCGCTCCGGGATGGGTTTTGACACAAAAACAGATAGACATGTGGGTCACGCCAGAGGGCTTGGCTGGGCACCTCGACAAACAGTGCCTCAACGAGTCCCTTGCCCCCGAAGACATCGTGGGGGGCGTCCTGTTCCTCGCCTCAAAATCAAGCAAGATGATGACAGGGCAAGCCCTCGTCATTGACGGCGGCGTTGTGGTGACAGGATAATGGCGCGCGCGATTAGTCCAGATTGGATTGCAGTTGATTGGGGCACGTCCAATTTGCGGGCTTGGGCCATGTCGCACACGGGTGACATTCTTGCTGAAGCGAGTTCCGATCAAGGCATGGGTAAACTCACCCAAGACGCGTTTGAGCCCGCCCTATTGTCATTGGTTGAGCCTTGGCTTTCCGACGACATGCCCGTGGTCGCATGCGGTATGGTCGGCTCACGACAGGGGTGGCAAGAAGCCCGTTATCGCACCGTGCCTTGTACACCCTGCAGCGGGGATACCACCCGTGTAAACACTCAGGACCCACGCCTTTCGGTCCATCTCATTGCGGGTTTAAAACAAGACAAACCCGCCGACGTTATGCGCGGCGAAGAAACCCAAATTGCGGGGCTTCTTGCCTTGAACCCCACCTTTGATGGCGTTGTTTGTCTTCCGGGAACCCATACCAAATGGGCGCGGATCAGTGCGGGCGAAGTCGTAAGTTTTCAAACCTTCATGACGGGCGAACTTTTTGCGTGTTTGTCCGATTATTCCGTCCTGCGCCATTCTGTAACTACGGAAGATTGGGACGATGCAGCCTTTTCGCAAGCAATTGACGACGCGCTATCCAAACCCGAAAGCTTGGCCGCGCGCCTGTTTTCTCTGCGCGCAGAATCCCTTCTTAACGACCTCCCTGCGGCCTCCGCACGCGCGCGCCTCTCGGGCTTGCTACTTGGTGCAGAACTTGCCGCAGCACGACCCTATTGGCTGGGTCAAGACATTGCGATTATTGGCGCAAAGGGCCTGACAAACCTTTACGCAACCGCCCTGCGCCAACTGGGGTGTGCTCCCACGATTCCCGAGGCCGAGAACCTTACACTCGCGGGCCTTGCAACGACCTATCTATCTCTTAAGGAGACTTCCAAATGAGCCGCCCCCTGATCGCCATTATTCGTGGCGTTACCCCCGCCGAAGCCCTCGACGTCTCCGCCGCCCTTCTTGAGGCAGGCATCGACCGCATTGAAGTGCCGATGAACTCGCCGGATGCGTTGGTGAGTATTGCATCAATGGTCAAAACCTATGGTGACCGCGCGTTAATTGGCGCAGGGACCGTTTTGACCCCCGAGGTCGTACGCGCGGTGGCAGACCTGGGTGGCAAGCTTATTGTCTCGCCGAATGCAAATGTTGAGGTGATCAAAGAAACCAAACGTCTGGGCCTCCAGAGTTTTCCCGGCGTACTAACCCCAACCGAATGTTTTTCCGCCATCCAAGCAGGTGCTGACGGCATTAAAATTTTCCCATCCTTTCTCCTCGGCGTCGAGGGCCTCAAGGCAATCTGTGCCGTCCTTCCTCCCGAGGTTCCCGTGTTCATGGTCGGCGGGGTTGGCCCCGCGAATTTCGCCGAACTTCTCCAAGCGGGGGCCTCCGGTTTTGGCATTGGGACGGGTCTTTACAAACCTGGTTTCACAGCCGACGATGTGCACAAACGCGCCGTAGAAATGGTCGCCGCCTATGACAAAATCACGCAGGAGACACACACATGACCCAAGCCACGCTCTTTGATTCCCGTACCTGTATCCTTGGGGAAGGCCCCCTGTGGCACCCTCTGCGCAAACAATATTATTGGTTCGACATCATGGGAAAAAAGCTCCTAACTTTGGGCGAGGATGGCCCTAAGGAATGGAGCTTTGACGAATACGTATCGGCAGCAGGTTGGGTCTCTGAAAACGAGCTTTTGATCGCCAGTCAAACGGCGCTATTCTTGTTCGATTTGAACACAGGCAAAACCGTTCGCAAGCTTTGTGACCTTGAAGCCGACGACGCCACCACCCGTTCAAATGATGGCCGCGCAGACACCTATGGCGGCTTTTGGATCGGAACAATGGGCATCAATGCCGAGACGAACGCAGGCGCAATTTATCGCTATTATAAGGGTGAACTTCGCTGCCTTTACTCCGATATTTCGATCAGTAACTCGATTTGCTTCTCACCTGATGGGGCCTATGCCTACTATAGCGACACGGCCGAAAAAACCATTCGACGCCAGAAGCTTAACCCAAAGGACGGGTGGCCAACGGGCTCCAGCGAACTTTGGCTCGACCTCTCGAAAGAGGGCATTAACCCCGATGGATCCGTGATCGACATGCGGGGTTATTTGTGGAACGCACAGTGGGGCCTAAACCGCATTGCGTGCTACAACCCCGACGGCGTTTTACTCGAAACCGTTGCCTGTCCAGAAGCGAGCCAAACATCTTGCCCCGCCTTTGGTGGCGAAGGTTTAACCGACCTCCTCATCACAACTGCGCGCGTTGGATTGAGTGCTGAAATCTTAGAAAAAGAGCCAATGGCAGGCGCGACTTTCATAGCCAAAGACGTCGCCAAAGGCCAACAAGAGAACCAAGTCATCCTATGAAAAGAACCCTCGGCGTTTGCTATTATCCGGAACATTGGCCCGAAGAAGAATGGGCCGACAATGCGCGGCGTATGGTCGAAGCAGGCCTCACATGGGTGCGTATCGGCGAATTCGCGTGGCAGCGCATGGAACCCACGTCTGGGCGGCTGGAACTCGAATGGCTCGACCGCGCAATTGATGTTTTGGGCGCAGCGGGTCTGAAGGTCATCCTCGGGACTCCCACCGCGACACCACCGCGTTGGATGCTCGACAAACATCCCGATATGAACATCGTGACACCCGACGGCGTTCAACGCAAATTCGGATCGCGCCGCAACTACTGTTTCAGCCACATGGGCTACCGCCAAGAATGCGCGCGGATCACCCGTATTTTGGCTGAACGCTATGGAAAAAACCCACATATTGCCGCATGGCAAACCGACAATGAGTATGGCTGCCACGACACAACCCTTTCCTACTCCACCCATGCACGAGACGGCTTTCGCGATTGGCTCGCGCAGAAATATCAATCCACCGAAGCGTTAAACCGCGCTTGGGGCAATGTCTTCTGGTCCTTGGATTATGACACATTCGACCAAATTGAACTTCCAAACCTAACAGTCACCGACCCAAGTCCAGCCCACGTCATGGCGTTCCGGCGGTATTCTTCTGACCAAGTTGTCGCTTTCAACCGCGTTCAAACCGAGATTTTACGCGCCCACACTGATGCGCCGCTGATCCACAATTACATGGGGCGCATCACCGAATTTGATCATTATGCCGTTGGCGAAGACCTCGATATTGCCAGCTGGGATAGCTATCCCCTCGGCTTCCTATCTGATCGACTGGAGGGCACGCCCGAACACAAAGCCCGCTATCTACGCCAAGGCGATCCCGATATGCAGGCCTTCCATCACGATCTTTACCGCTCCGTTGGCAGAGGCCGCTGGTGGATCATGGAACAACAGCCCGGCCCCGTAAATTGGGCGCCTTATAACCCTGCCCCCCTTCCGGGAATGGAGCGTCTTTGGGCGTGGGAAGCTTTCGCCCATGGCGCGGAAACCGTCTGTTTTTTCCGCTGGCGACAGCCTGCTTTTGCGCAGGAACAAATGCATACGGCGCTCCTTCGGCCCGATGGGGTTGACGCGCCTGCCCTCGCCGAAGTTTTGCAAGTATCCAAAGAAATTTCGACCATTCCAAATGTCGGAACCGCGACCGCGCGCGTCGCATTGTTTTTTGACTACACGTCGGCATGGGCATGGGACGTGCAGCCACAAGGCGCGGATTTCGACTACTTCCGCCTTTGTATGTCGCACTACCGCGCCCTACGCCGAGCGGGATTATCCGTCGATATTTTACCGGCCGACACCCAGAATTTGAGCCAATACAAATTGGTTCTTGCTCCAGGCCTCATGGTCATTCCGCCCTCCTTGATGGCCGCACTTACTACGTTCCAAGGGACGGCACTCATTGGTCCTCGCAGCAATGTCAAAACAGACGAGATGTCGATTGCTGTTCCGCTTGGACCAAACCTGCCGAACCTCGATAGCAAGGTCGTGAACACCGAAAGCATCCCGCCCAATAGCGCAATTGCGTTGCAAAACGGTGGTACTATCCGCCACTGGTTTGAACACCTTGAAGGGGAAGCGCCCATTCGCTGGAGCACTGCCGATGGCCGCCCTGCCATCGTTTCAAACGGTAATCTCAACTATTTAGCGGGATGGCTTGACGACGAAACCCTATTCCAATTGATCGCTGAAACCTGTGTTGATCTAGGGATGGAAGTGACGGACCTTCCGGACGGATTGCGCATTCGGGATACGCAAACGCACCGTTTCTATGTCAACTATGCCCCTGAAGATCTCGAACACGAGGGTTTAAAAATTCCTGCCGCTGGGGTGGTTTGGAAAGCGTTTTAAGCATCGGCCACGCGCCCTAATCCAATTACTCGCGCGCGCGAAGGATTGGCGCAGGCCGTGTAGCCAAGGGACGCCACGCAAATATCAGGCCGGCAATTGTTGTAATAGCAGCCCCACCGACGATGATCGTGATGGCGGACATCCAGTTAAATCGAAACGAGTTTTCCATAACGAAAACCATAACCGCCCACCCCGCGATGGCCCCTGCCAGTGTCGCCACAACGCCCGCCGCGGCTCCCAAAAGAGCGCTGCGCAAAGCAAAGCTCGCAAGGATTGTGCCACGTGTCGCGCCAAGCGTTTTCAGGACCGCGGCTTCAAAAACCCGCGCACGTTCCCCCGCTGCCGCCGCACCAATCAGCACAATGAATCCAGTTAGCAATGTTGCTGCCGCCCCAAACGACGTGGCCGCAGCAATGGCCCCCAACGCTTCCGTCACGCGCGCAATTGCATCGCGAACACGGATCGCAGACACATTTGGATACGCCCGAGAAACATCCCGCACAAAGGCTGCTTCGGCCTCCTCTTGGGCATAAACCGTTGCGATATGGCTGTGAGGCGCGCCTTCAAGGGCTGACGGGTTGAAAATCATCACGAAATTCATACTCGCGTCCGAGAAATCCACAGACCTAAAGCTGGTAATTTCAGCCGTTAGATCGCGGCCCAGAATATTGACGGTCAACCGGTCCCCAAGCTTGAGGCCCATCTCGGCGGCCTCTTCGGCCCCAAAGCTCATGACCGGTGGGCCTGAATAATCTTCGGGCCACCAGTCGCCATTGGTGAGCGTGGTATTTTCAGGAGGTAGCGCCGCATAGGTCACACCCCGATCCCCCCGCAAAACCCAATGGTCCCCCGCAACATCTCGCGCGGGCTGGTCATTAATCTGCGTGATAACACCCCGAAGCATCGGCGCGGATTGAACACGATCTACACCTTCATCCGTTGCGGCACGTTCCTCAAAGCTTGCAAGTTGATCCGGCTGAATATCGACGAAAAAATAGCTCGGAGCCACGTCGGGTAAATCTTGGGAAATCGCCGCCCGCAGGTTTGAATCTATCTGTCCGACGGCGGCCAAAACCGAAAGACCTAAGCCAAGCGAAAGGACGACGGACCGTGCTTCCCCCCCAGGTGCGGCGATGGACGACAGCGCCATTCTCACAGCTGTATTTCCGCGCGCGAAAATGCCCATTTTGCGCGCAATTATGCGCAAACCACCTGCCATCAGGGTCAAGAGGGCTAGCGCGCCTAGTACGCCAACAAACGCCCAAAGTGTCAGGCGAGGAACGCCAGAGAAAGATGCCGCCGTAAACACGAGGAGTGCCAAGAGAAGGCCCGTGACAACGATGTACCGGGGTCGTGGCCATCCGCTTTCTCCACCCGAGATTGAGCGAAAAAGTGCGGCTGCGCGTATATTTTCGGTTTTGGCGAGGGGCCAAAGTGTAAAGAGCAGGGCCGTCAAGGCGCCATAGATTGCAGCTTCGATCAATGGTGCCGCATAAAACGAAATATCAATAGGGAACGGGAACCGTGCCGCGAGTAACGGCGCAATTGCGAACGGAAGAACCGCCCCCAAAATAAGCCCTAAGCCAATTCCAAAGAGTGTCAGCACGCCAATTTGAATAAAGTAGGCAGCAAAAATCGTCCGCCCTTCGGCCCCTAAAGTTTTCAGAATCGCGATTACTTCGGTTTTGGATTCAAGATACGTACGGACAGCGGCCGAAATCCCAACCCCGCCAACTGCCAATCCTGCAAGTCCTACGAGCACCAAAAACGCGCCGATCCGTTCCACAAACCGAGATATTCCCGGGGCACCGTTTCGCATATCTCGCCACCGAACACCCTTATCGGCGAACTGTTCAATCGCCACAGTCTTGAGCCCTTCCAGATCGGTGTTTTCCGCAAGGCGCAGACGGTATTTGGATTCAAAGAGCGTACCCGGCTCAAGAAGTCCGGATTGGGTCAAATCTTTTCGAAGCACCATGGTGCGTGGCCCAAGACCAAAGCCTGATCCTGCAGCGTCAGGTTCTCGCAGCAAAGAAGCGGCCAATCGAAACTCTTGTGTTCCTAGGGTAAATTTATCACCAATTTGCAAGTCAAGCCGCGCAATTAAAACCGGATCCATCACCGCACCGGGGACGCCATCAATGGCTGCGAAAGCGGAGGCAAGATCAGGTGCGCCGTCCAAAACAATGTCGCCGATGAGCGGGTATTGCGCATCTACCGCCTTGAGTTGCGTCAGCGCACGCTCTTCTTGCGATCCCGTTTTTTGGGTGACGGCCATCGAACGGAAATCCGCGACTTCCGATATTTCGGTTGCAACATTGGCCATCCACGCACGTTCGTCTTCGTCGGCAAAACGATAGGTGAACTTCAGTTCGGCGTCCCCGCCCAAGATGACACCGCCCTCATCTGCAAGCCCTTGTTCAAGCCCCGACCGAACGGATCCGACCGCCGCAATCGCGGCGACTCCCAGAGCCAAGCACATGACGAAAACGCGAAACCCCGAGAGACCGCCACGCAACTCGCGGCGGGCAATACGAGCGGCCATGCGAAGACTCATTCGGCGGCCTCTCGCTGCACATCCAATTCGCCATCCACAAGCCGAATAACGCGATCACATTGCGCCGCGAGACCGTTTGAATGTGTGACCAAAACTAAGGTCGCCCCGTGGCGCTCCCTTAGCCCCATGAGTAAATCGAGGACCGCCGCACCATTCGCGCCATCCAGATTCCCTGTCGGCTCATCGGCGAGCAAGATGTCGGGCCGTGGCGCCGCCGCGCGAGCCAAAGCAACCCGTTGTTGCTCGCCACCAGACATCTGAGAAGGATAGTGCCCTGCCCGCGCGCCCAGCCCCACGGCCTCAAGTTCCGCGCGCGCGCGATCAAACGCATCTGCATCCCCTGCAAGCTCAAGAGGGGTCGCAACATTTTCCAAAGCAGTCATTGTGGGAATGAGGTGGAAAGATTGAAACACAACCCCCATATGCTTTCTACGAAAGCGCGCCAATGCGTCCTCATTCATCGCTGACAAATCTTGACCCAGCGCCAAAACCTGCCCCGAATTCGCCCGTTCAAGCCCGCCCATGACCATCAAAAGAGAAGACTTTCCCGACCCCGAAGGCCCGATCAGCGCCAATGTTTCTGCGCGGGTGACATCAAGGGAAATTCCCTTCAATATATCAATTACGCCCGCGTTGCCCGCAAGCGAGAGCGTCACATCTGTTAGTGAAAGGACCGTGTCAGACATGTTCAGTATTCCTCGCCTTAGGGTAGCTTTTTTATATGGGCCTTTTCTGTCGGGGTACAAGCTTCTGATTTCAGTGATTTTAGCGACAAATCTAATCAGTGCGCGCGCTCAGGCCGAACCCGTCGTCATTGCGGCACTTGGGGACAGTTTAACGCAAGGTTATGGCCTCCCTCAGGAAGACGGTTTGGTCGCACAACTCCAAGGCTGGCTTGATGAAAATAACCACGATATTCGTCTTATCAATGCGGGGGTTTCGGGCGACACCACTGCGGGGGGACGGTCGCGCATCGAATGGACCCTCACGCCTGACGTCGACGCCGTGATCGTTGAGTTGGGCGGGAACGATATGATGCGCGGGATTGCTCCGAGCGACAGCCGTAAAAACCTTACTGAAATCCTTGAAGTCCTGCAAAGTCGCGACCTCCCTGTTTTGCTGGTTGGTTTGCCCAGCGCCAATAATTTCGGACCCGAGTTCAAGGCGGAATTTGATGATATGTTTCCAGCCCTCTCGACGGATTTTGAGACGCTGCTCTATCCCGATTTCTTCACCAGTTTTCGCACGGAACTCAACGATACGTCTGCTTTGACAACCTACATGCAGGATGATGCGATTCATCCGAATGCTAAGGGAGTCGCGGCTATTGTGGAAGATTTCGGACCGTTGGTCGTGGAGCTTGCCCAACAGACACAAGAATAGTTTCTGGTTTGTCCTGCGCCGCGAACCCTATAGTACGCTTGGACAACCCATCAAAGGATAGGCAATTGCTCTCACTATACCTCCTGTTCGCGCGTTTTAACGCTCCGCTCTGGCGGCTCATTTTGCGTCGACGTCTTGCCCAAGGCAAAGAAGATCCGAACCGGTTTCAGGAAAAACTAGGGCTTGGCTTAACGCCGCGCCCCAAGGGCGAAGTCATTTGGCTTCACGGAGTGAGTGTGGGCGAGAGTCTGTCGCTTCTGACCCTGTTAGCGGAACTGGGCAAAGCACTTCCTAAGGCGCATTTCGTCCTTACAACAAACACCCGCACGTCCTCTGACACCCTTGCGCGCATGGGGCTGCCCTCGCCGGTCATTCATCAGTTTCAACCCTGCGACAATGCTCCTGCGGTTCAGCGTTTTCTTACTCATTGGCAACCAAGTGTGGCCGTATTTTCCGAACTGGATATGTGGCCGTGCCTTTTGACAGAAACCCACAAAATGCAAATACCTATGCTGCTGATCAATGCGCGCATGAGCGAAAGGTCCGTTCACAAAAGGAGGTTTTTGAAGGGGGTGTATCGCAAAATGGTACAGCTGTTTGATAGAATATTAACTCAAGAAGACGTTTCACGCGATAATTTCATCGCCATGGGCGCGGGGGCAAAAACCACCCAAACGACCGGCCCGTTGAAAATCGCTTCTGCCCCCTTGCCCGATCTTCCAGAGGAGCGTGCCGCGCTTGAACTCGCGATTGGAGCCCGACCACATTGGCTCGCCGCATCAACGCATCCTTCTGAGGAGGAGCGTGTCCTGAAGGCGCATCTGATCGCGCTCAAAACGTTGCCAGATCTGCTCCTCATAATTGCGCCACGTCATCCCAAATTTGCAAACGAAACGCTCTCTATGGCACGGCCCCTCTTTACGGGCATCGCACAGCGCAGCAAAAAAAACGCCATTCAAACCAGCACACAACTCTATCTCGCGGACACATTGGGGGAACTTGGCCTCTTTTTCCGCCTCGCGCACACGGCCTTTATCGGGCACAGCCTTGTGTCACAGGACGGCCCTTTGCCGGGTAAAAACCCCTACGAAGCCCTCGCACTCGACACTTTGGTGATGCATGGCCCTGTCTATTCCGACTTCACCTATATTTATGACAGCTTGAAAGATGCAGGCGCGACCCATCAAATTTCAACCCCTGAGGATCTTGCCCGAGCCGTACTCGAAGCCCAAGACCCGCAGTGGCGCACGCCATATGTAACAGCCGGAACGGCCGTGATGGACTTGGGGCAAGACGCGCTAAAAAAACCACTTGAGGCCATTCTGAAGGCCCGAACCAGAAGCTAAGCGCCCTTTACGTACCCCCGGAAACCTGAGATACAGTACTATGAACAGCGCGTATAGGACGATAGCTCGTAACTCACTTTTGTTATCGAGCATTCCCACCGACTTGGCAGATGATATCTTGAGTGACGCGAATGCGCGTTCCTTTAGCCATGGGCAGATGATTTTTTCCCACGGCGATATCGCAACCAGTATCTTCATCGTGATTGAAGGATGGGTGAAACTTTTCCGTGTTACGCCAAATGGCGCAGAGGCGGTGATGGGCGTTTTCACGCAGGGACGAAGCTTTGGCGAAGCGGTCGCCTTTAAGGGCGACACATATCCCGTGAGCGCGGAAGCTGTTACGGATGCAAAAGTCATTCAAGTAAGCGCAAGCAAATTGCTTGATCTCATGCAGGCTCGCCCCGAAGTCTGTACCGCTGTGCTCGCGTCAACATTCGCCCATTTACATGGCCTTGTCTCGCAGATTGAGCAACTCAAGGCGCAAACTGGCGCGCAACGGGTTGCGGAGTTTTTGATGTCGCTAGCGGATTGCGAACACGGAAAATGTTCGGTTACTCTGCCCTATGACAAGGCCCTGATTGCGGGTCGTTTAGGGATGAAACCCGAGAGCCTCTCGCGCGCTTTCGCAAAGCTGCGCTCTGTTGGTGTTACCGTCAATCGCAGCTCAGCAGATATCGAAAATCTGGAAGACTTGGCGGATTATGCCGAGGGTGATCCAGCCGAAGCTTGGTCAAAATAACCGCGATCAATGAGGGCAAGGAGCCTTGGCCCCCTGCCCGTCAAACTTACATTTTGCAGTCTGCCGCATAGGCATCCGAATGGTTGGTCAGGCCCGTTGCCACAATTTTATTTGTGAAAACGTCACCCTCTTGAATCACCTCACGTACATAGATGTTCTGAATGGGGTGATGATTGGGCCCAAAGGAAAAATCGCCGCGAACGGAGTCAAAATCAGCAGCTTCGAGCGCCGCTTGGAAAGCATCCGCGTCGTTGACATCTGCTATAGCCGCGGCTGAAATCAGGAGGTTCGCTGTATCAAACCCTTGGCTCGCATATAGCGAGGGAAGGCGGCCATACTCAGCTTGAAAGCTTTCAACGAATGCTAAGTTTGTAGCATTATCAATGTCTTTGCTCCACTGGGATGTATTTTTCACACCCAATGCAGCACTCCCAACGGCCTGCAGGATTCCCTGATCGAAGGAAAATGCGGGGCCAACGAGGGGCAAGTCCACACCACTATCCGCGTATTGTTTGAGAAAGGAAATCCCCATACCGCCCGGCAAGAAGAAATACACGTTCTCAGCACCAGAGGCCCGAATTTGCGCGATCTCGGCGGCATAATCCGTTTGGCCAAGCTTGGTATAAATTTCGCCTTTTACGTCGCCCTTGTAGAACCGTTTATATCCTGTGAGCGCGTCTTGTCCGGCAGGATAATTCGGCGCAAGAATAAAACTGCTGGCATATCCAGCGTCCGTGGCGAAGGCCCCCGCTGCTTCGTGCAGGTTGTCATTTTGCCATGCGACATTGAAATATTTAGCGTGACACCCTTTGCCCGCGAGCGCTGATGGCCCCGCGTTGGGCGATAGATAGAATTTGCCCTGTGCCGTCGCAGCAGGCACAACCGCCATCGCAAGGTTGGACCAGATAATCCCCGTGAGGACATCGACCTTCTCGGATTGGATCATCTTGTCAGCGAGTTGCACAGCAACGTCAGGCTTGCGCTGATCGTCTTCAATCACGACGTCAAAATCCACACCCGCTTGCTTCACCGCGAGCATAAACCCGTCCCGCACATCAATACCAAGCCCAGCGCCGCCACCCGAAAGGGTGGTGATCATTCCGACTTTCAGTGGTTCCGCGATTGACGCCGTTGCCAAGGCCGCAGTTCCCAATGCAAGCGCGCATGTTTTCAGAATTCCCATTCTAATCTCCCTGTTTTATCTAAAATGCTTTGAATGTCAGCGTGGTGAGCGAGCGCTCAATACCTTCAATCGTGAGCAAATTATCATTGATAAATTTGCCGACGTCCTGCCCCTCGGGAATATAGACCTTCATCAGGAGGTCAAAGTCTCCACTGGTCGAATAGAGTTCCGAATGGATTTCACGCAGGGTGATTTCATCGGCAACCTTGTAGGTCGTGCCGGGCTTGCAGCGAATTTGGATGAAAACACAGGTCATTTGAGCGTCCCTTTTCGTATAAATTTCAACGGTTGGGGTACTCTATGCCGAGGGACGCGGTTATTGCCAGCCCTCAGCGTAATTTCGCGCTAAATTCTGAAAGTCGAACGTCTGAATGCAAAACGCAGGACCACTGGCCCTGCGTTTCAATTCTTTCAATGTGAAAGAGATATCCCAATCACACGAAGCTAACTGCTTATTCTTCGCCTGCTTCGCCTTCGGCCGCAGCGTCTTCAGCTGCAGCTTCGTCTGCCTCATCATCCGCAGAACGAAGGCTCGACGGTGCTGCAAGGTTCGCAATAACGAAATCACGATCGATTGTTGGTTTAGCACCTTTTGGAAGCTTGATGCTCGAGATTGTGATTGTGTCACCAACTTCGAGACCGGTCAGATCAACTGTCAGGCTCTCAGGAATGTCACTAGCAGTAACCGCAAGTTCAACTTCTGGACGTACAACAGTCAATGTGCCGCCTTTTTTCAAGCCAGGGCATTCTTCATGGTTGATGAAATCAACGTGGATGAAGAGTGACACAACACTTGAACGCTTAAGGCGCATAAGGTCGAGGTGTGTTGGCAAGTCTCTTATAACATCGCGCTGAACGTTCCGGCAGATAACGCGAACGTCGTCTTGGCCTTCAACTTTCAGGTTGAACAATGTTGAAAGGAAACGGCCCGCTTTGAGGCGCTTCAAAAGAACATTGAACGGAATGCTAATCGCTTGGGGCTCTGCGCCGCCACCGTAAACAATACCTGGTACAAGTCCTTCACGGCGTGCTTGACGAGCGGCCCCCTTGCCTGTCCCCGTACGCGCTGTGACTTCTAGGTCTGGAATTTTGCCAGCCATAGTAATTCTCCTAAGTTTAGAGGGCCTTCCTCCAAGGGTGTAAGGCCCGATGAAGTCGCGCGTATATGGGAGAATCCCTACTATGTGAAGGGAAAATTTAATTTCGCTCTGCTTTGAGTCTTGCTTTGTAAAAAAGCCCGTGCGACGCGTGTCGAATGCAACTCAAAAAATCCTTTCATTTGTCCAGAGTTACCGCACCGGCCTTTATGGCTCAGGGGTTCACTTGGGGCATTTTTGCGGCCTATGCTCCTGATATTAAATCGCAAATTAACGCAAGCGATGCCGTATTTGGCTGGGTCCTTTTGTGCGGTGCGGTTGGTGCGGTCACGGCAATGTGGCTCGCTCCTATTTTTGATCGGCTGGCGGGGCGCTATGGCATGGCAATCGGCGCTGTCCTCCTTGCAGTGGCTTTTCAGTTTCCGATTCTGGCCCAAGGGCCGGTGTTATTTGGCGCGTTGATGTTCTTTGTTGGAGCTTTTTCAGGCCTCCTTGATGTGGTCATGAACGCTCGCCTTTCGGTGATAGAAAGCCGCGAACGCACCTCTTTGATGAACCTCAACCACGCCCTTTTCTCCTTCGCATATGCGGCCTCTGCCATCACGGCGGGTCTACTGCGAGACGATGGCGCTTCGATCAATAGTGTGGCGTTTGGGCTTCTAATTCTAATCTCGATAACGGCATTGGGGATGATCCAACCACGAGCATCAACACCCGCTGAAATTTCCCAAGCGGACACAAAACCTGCTCTTTGGGGGGCGGTATTTTGGGGAGGGCTAATTGTCTTCGCTGCGTTTCTTTCAGAGAATGCCGTTGAGGGGTGGTCCGCCCTCCACATCGAACGCAATCTAGGTGGCGGGGCCGCTGAAGGCGCTTTTGGTCCTGCAATGCTGGGCCTCACGATGGGATTTGGCCGCTTTGGCGGGCAAGTCATTGTCCCTCGTATATCCGAGGCACGTGTCGTGTTGTTTGGGTCACTTTTGGCGGCAGTTGGCGCAACCATAGCGGCTTTTGCACCAACGCCAATCTGGGCCTATGTCGGGTTTGGCCTTCTTGGATTAGGGGTCTCGGTCATTGCGCCGATGGTTTTCGCCCTCGTCGGACGACGTGTGCCCGACGAAATCCGTGCACAGGCAATTTCGCGGGTTGCGGTCATTGGCTATCTTGGATTTTTCGTTGGACCGCCAATTGTTGGCTTCCTCGCCGGAGCAGTCGGCCTGCCTGCGTCGTTTATCTTTGTGGCGCTCGTCCTTCTCGCCATCCCGCTTTTGCTCAAATTGCTTCGGCGGGATGCGCGGATTGATTAACTACTGCCATTCGCCTTCGAAATTCTTGGGGATCAACAAGATATCGCGCCCAACTTTTTCGATGTCACGGTGTCCACAAAGCGCCATGGTGTAATCCAACTCTTTGTGGATGACTTCCAGTGCTTTGGTGACACCCTCTTCGCCCATCGCCCCTAAGCCGTGGATATAGGCGCGGCCAATATAGGTGCCCTTTGCCCCCATGGCCATCGCTTTTAACACGTCTTGGCCGCTGCGAATTCCACTATCAATATGCACTTCGATTTTGTCACCAACGGCGTCAATAATGGCGGGCAACGAACGAATAGACGACAGCGCACCGTCAAGTTGCCGTCCCCCGTGGTTGGAAACAATGATGGCATCCGCGCCAACATCGAGCGCTTTGATCGCGTCTTCTGCGTCCAAAATCCCCTTCAGGATGAGCTTGCCGCCCCATTCGTCCTTCAGGCGTTTGATTTGATCCCAATCCATGCGCGGATCAAATTGCGAATCCGCCCATTTTGAAAGCGACGCAATATTTTCAACACCCTTGGCATGACCCACAATATTGCGGAACGTGTGGCGCTTGGTGCCCAACATGCCCATGCCCCACTTCCAGCGCTGTGCCAAATCGAAAATGGCTTTTGGCGTTGGTTTCGGAGGGACACTCAGCCCGTTCTTTAGATCTTTGTGGCGCTGCCCCAAAAGCTGAAGATCCAGCGTCAAAACCATCGCCGAACATTTCGCCGCCTTGGCGCGCGCAATCAGTCCCGAGGTAAATTCCTCGTCCCGCATCACATAAAGCTGAAACCAGAAAGGCGCTGTTGTGTTTTCAGCGATATCCTCAATCGAACAAATTGCCATCGTGGACAACGTGAAGGGCACGCCGAATTTTTCTGCCGCCTTTGCCGCTTTGATTTCCCCATCCGCACATTGCATACCTGTCGACCCAACAGGCGCGAGCGCAACGGGCATCGAAACCTCTTGGCCAATCATCTTTGTTTTGGTCGTCCGACCTTCCATATTCACTGCCACCCGTTGGCGCAGGCGAATTTGCGCAAAATCCGTGGTATTTTCACGGAAGGTTTGCTCAGTCCAACTGCCACTCTCGCAATAATCATAGAACATTTTGGGAGTGCGTTTTTTGTGGAGGTCTTTGAGGTCTTGGATATTGGTGATAACGGCCATTTTAGGTTGCTTTCCTCTATTTTGGTAACAACATCTTACCAATACCGCCCATATAAGGTAAAAACCCGGGCAAGACCAGAAATTTTTCAGGCGGAACTATGAAACGAAAAAAGCCCCGCGGGATGGCGAGGCTCAATCCATAAAGGTATAAAAACGGGGCCGCTAGCCGCGATGTGCGCCCTCGGCCAAGCCTGCAACGAAGCTCAAAACATCCGCCACAGACTTACCTGCGCCAATTTGCGCGACAATTGCCGAGCCAACCACACAGCCATCCGCTGTCCGCGCAATATTCTCGGCTTTTTCCGGCGTGTTAACACCAAAGCCAACAATCACTGGAAGGTCGGTTTGGGATTTAATTCGCGCCACTTCTGGCCCCACGTCGCCAACCTCGGCCTCTGCGGCACCCGTCGTTCCGTTTACCGAAACGTAATACACAAACCCCGATGTGTTTTGAAGAACCTTAGGCAAGCGTTTATCGTCCGTCGTGGGCGTCGCCAGACGAATGAAGTTCATCCCAGCGGCTTGAGCGGGAATGCACAGCTCGACATCTTCTTCGGGCGGTAAATCCACCACGATCATGCCATCGATTCCCGCAGCCTTTGCATCAACGAGGAATTTTGCGACCCCGCGACTGTAAATCGGGTTGTAATAGCCCATCAAAACGATCGGCGTTGTATCATCGCCCTTGCGAAATTCCGTTGCCAGATCAAGTGTGCGCTGAAGCGACATTCCCGCGGCAAGCGCGCGTTGGCCCGCCAATTGAATCGTTACCCCATCGGCCATCGGATCGGTAAACGGCAAGCCAAGCTCGATGATATCCACCCCAGCACCCGGCAAACCTTTCACGATTTCAAGGGATTCCGCATAGTTCGGATCGCCCGCCATCACATATGTCACAAAGGCCTTTTTGCCCGCAGCCTTGAGTTCAGCAAATTTATCGTCGATCCGTGTCATAGCCATTCCCGATGTCATTCTTATATCCAGCCCGAAGATTGGGCACATTTACGCTATGGTTTGCGGTAAAATCAGCCGGAAATCAATGCCCCGCTTGACCTTGGCCCCACATGGCCCCTACATGCGCCCCAACATCAGCCAATGGAGTGTGTAATGGGTTTCAAAATGGGTATCGTCGGAATGCCAAATGTGGGCAAATCCACCTTGTTTAACGCGCTGACAAAAACAGCCGCCGCTCAGGCCGCGAACTTCCCGTTCTGCACAATCGAGCCAAACGTTGGCGAAGTCGCGGTGCCTGACGCACGCCTTGATAAATTGGCCGCCATAGCCGGTTCAAAGCAAATCATCCCAACACGTATGACCTTCGTCGATATCGCGGGCCTCGTAAAAGGCGCGTCCAAGGGCGAAGGCCTCGGCAACCAGTTCCTCGCCAACATCCGCGAATGTGATGCCATTGCACACGTTCTGCGGTGCTTTGAGGACGACGACATCACTCACGTCGATGGCCGCGTCGATCCTGTCGAAGACGCAGAAACCATCGAAACCGAATTGATGTTGGCCGATATGGAAAGCATCGAAAAGCGCCTTCAAGGCCTGCAACGTAAAACACGCAGTGGCGACAAAGACGCTATTCAACAAGAACGCCTGCTAAAAGCTGCCCTTGCCGCTCTTGAAGCTGGCAACCCTGCTCGCTCCATTAGTGTCGACGAAGACGACGCGCGGGCTTGGTCTCTCCTTCAACTGCTCACATCCAAACCTATCCTCTATGTGTGCAACGTTGAAGAATCCGCAGCCGCCCAAGGCAACGACTTCTCCACACGCGTCGCGAAAATGGCCGCCGAACAAGGGGCCGCAACAGTTGTCATCTCAGCAGCTATTGAAGAAGAAATCAGCCAGCTCGAAGCCGACGAAGCCGAAATGTTCCTTACAGAAATGGGCCTAGAAGAAGCGGGCCTCGATCGCCTGATCCGGGCTGGCTACGCACTCCTCCACCTTAACACCTATTTCACCGTAGGCCCCAAAGAAGCCCGCGCATGGACATTTCCCGCCGGAGCCACAGCCCCAAAAGCCGCCGGAGTTATTCACGGCGACTTCGAGAAAGGGTTCATTCGCGCGGAAACCATCGCATTTGACGACTTTGTCGCGAACAATGGCGAATCTGGCGCGAAAGAAGCTGGAAAAATGCGCTCAGAGGGCAAGGCCTACCTCGTGAAAGACGGCGACGTCATGCATTTCCTCTTCAACACATAAACCGTTTCCTTGGTCTATGGAGAGGTCATCTTGCACTAGTCACGCCAGATGACCTCCCTTTTGAATGTGACAAAGGCATCTAAAAAGTCACGAGTTGATCAAGCGAGCAACACCCAAACAACGACGCTCGCATCCCCTCCTCCCTGCGGCACAATGCAATCACCGGGTGTTCCGAAGTATAAAAGCCCTATCTAGTCCCTATTGACCGCTACGCTGAAGGTCCCATTTATAACGGTCACAGAAGTTTCAGATACGGATTTTATTTGCCTAATTGAAGCACTCTATTGGAAAACGAGACACAAAGATTTTCTCGAGAATAGCCCATTAAGCAGCTACAACAGATCAGCAACATTAGAATCTAGAAGCCCCGATTTTTGTGTAAGGCGTTGGACCATGGCCCGCTTAAGCTCCCTTGTTTCAGTGCAGAGTTTTTTGAACTCGGGCTCGCAAAAACTTGCACAATTTTTTTATTGTAGAAACCGGGCAAAATGGGGAAAATCAACAAAAACAGGAACTTGGCTTCTTTATATTTTTTTTCGAAAAAAGGCTTGTATCTCTAGGGAGTTACGGGCTAAACCGCTCCTCGGAGACGTGGCCGAGTGGTCGAAGGCGCTCCCCTGCTAAGGGAGTAACGGGGTGACTCGTTCGAGGGTTCGAATCCCTTCGTCTCCGCCACCATACAATTTTGCACGACTATAGTGGGTCGCCTTGGGCGACCCTTTTGCTTTATTTCATTGGAAAAACATCAATATAGCTTTATGTTGAGTTTCTGTCGATGATGCTCGCACTCATTCTTTAAGTGGTATGGAATGTGGTATTTTTGAAATGGCTCTAACTGGCAAACTAACTAAGAAGCTAGTGGAAAACCTTCATGCTGGGCGTCACGGTGATGGCGGCGGCCTCTATCTTGTTGTCGCCCCGTCCGGCGCGCGGCGCTGGATTGTCCGCGTCGTTGTTAAAGGTCAGAAAAACAAAAAGGGTGACCCTTTGCGCACTGACTTTGGATTGGGCGGCGCTGACATTGTGACTCTAAACCATGTGCGCGAGCGGGCACTGGGATATCGTCGGATGGCAAAGCAGGGCTTGAACCCCCGCTTTAACGGTGCTCGGAAGATACCAACTTTCGAGGAAGTTGCTCAGCAAGTTCACATCGAACGCATTCCAGCTTGGAAGAACGCCAAGCACGGCCAGCAGTGGATTAATACGCTGCACGACGACGCCTTCCCCAAGATTGGACAAATGCCGATTAATGCGATTGAACAGCCTGAAGTGATGAAGTGCCTTGCGCCGATTTGGACAGAAAATCATGAAACCGCAAAACGCTTAACGCAACGGATCAAGATTGTTCTGGACGTCGCGCGATCAAAAAGGTTTCGGTCGGGAGAGAACCCAGTCACGGTTATTAGAGATGCACAGGCTCTGCCGAAGGGGAAAGCCAAACCCAAGCACCACAGTGCGACGCACTGGAAAGATGTGCCGACCTTCTAATCCGTCCTGAAAGGCCGCAAGGCGATGGCGGCAAAAGCGATAATATTTACCTGCCTGACAGGATCACGAGCGAGCGAGGTCCTAGGCTTGCGTTGGGAGGAAGTCGACTTTGAAGAGCCTTTGGACCTGCCCCGCAGAACGGATGAAGACTGACGAAGCACACCGCGTGCCGTTGACAGATGAAATTCTGGCGATCATCGAGCCATTGAAGGTGTCACTGTGCATGGGGTCCGGTCTACATTTAGGGATTGGGCCTCTGAGGTGGCGAACGTGCCGCGCGAAGTTGCTGAAATGAGCTTGTCGCATCGCGTTGGCTCGGATGTAGAGAGGGCTTACGCGCGATCAGACTTGCTGGATAAGCGACGGATACTCATGGAGCGTTGGTCTCGTCATGCATCAGAGTTCAGCGATACAGTCGATTCGACGCGGAATTCTAACGCTGCAGGCAAAAACTAAATGTGAAAAACTCTGCTATCACGGGGGGCTCCGAAGCCTATCATCCCCAGACACAGGACAAGACCCCCTCTCATCGCCGCAAGCTGCGACCGCCGGGCTAGTGGGGTGATGGCGTCAAGCCCGGAAGAACCGCATCCTGCTAGAAAACCACTTCCTGCCCGGCGATCTCGAAGCGCTAATCGACGCCTTCGTCGATCAATATAATCACCAGCGTTACCCTTTGACCGGCAGGGCATGCTTGCATCACCGAAAAAGGATCAAACGAAAGACGCTCGAAGCGCGCCCCTTGCATCACAGACAACGCGCCGCATAATGAAACCAACCTGATGAGCCAAACTCTCTCTTTGTTTACGCCGCCCTTGGACCCAAAAACCCCGACCACGTACACCTCTAACAAATGCGGGGATCAACGCCGCACACTATCAGCCTAAGCCGAATCCTTGGGCCTGTTTTGACCTATCAGAGGTCATCTGAGCGTCACCATGCATTGCTCAATCGTTTAACGAGAGCCATATACAAATGACCGCAATGTCACTGGCCTTCAAGAATGCTCTGAATTGACGGACCAATCATGGTTGCAATCTCATTGCGCGACAGGCTCTTCACCAAGGGGATGCCGATCATATCACGGGTCAGCACCAGACCCATCAACATCGAGATCACGACCCCTACACGTCTCGCACTTTCTTGTCCGTCGCCGAATTTTGGGCCAATAACGGACAAAAGTCGGACCTGAACGAACTCTCGAAGTTGTTCGGCGGCAAAGTCGTTCGACGTCGCCCCTCGCAGCGTGGCCATCAGCGCCTCGGTGTCGGAGCTCTCCTCCCACAAGCTTAGAAAGGTTTGGGTCAGGCTTTCCCCCAAACGTTCCTTGGGTCCGTCGAATGCGGCAGCGATGCGATCTTGAACCTCGTATGACAGGGCAAGACTGGCCGCAAATAGCCCGTCTTTCGATTTGTAAAACTGCATTACCAGCGCGGGATCGACGCCTGCATCGGCCGCAACCTTTCGGATAGAAGTCGCGCTAAAACCGTCCTGAGCGAATCGGGTTTGTGCTGCCTGAAGCACGTCATTTCGGGTTGTGTTTGGTCCGGACCTGCGACCAAGGCGTGAAGTATCTTGAGGCTTTTTCATATCAATTACCGTCTGTTAGATCGAAATATCAACAACCGTTGATTTCCTGTGGTGAATTCATTATACCTACAAACGTTGATATAACGCAGATCCAGCTCACGCTCCACCCCGTAACGACGGAAAGCGTGACTCCCAAAACCGGCCGGGCTCCAACAGATGACCAAAAGTGGTTCATCGGCGATCGGCCACATGGAAAGGTTAAAGCCATGAAAGATATTACATTCGCACAGCTGCCCGCTCTGCCAGATAACGCAACCCGCCAAGGGCTATTCAGTGGCTTTGCCGCAGGCTCGGTGACTTTACCCAAGGGTTTTCGCGTCAGCGATAAGTTCGCTCCCCTGCCCGTCGATATCATTTTGGATAAAGACGTAGCTGTGACCCTGCGCGACGGCACCACAATCTACACTGACGTGCTGCGGCCTGTATCTGATGAAAAAGTGCCCGTCATTGTTGCGTGGAGCCCTTACGGCAAAAGCTGTGGCAACGCCCCTCAATACGACGATCTATTCAGCCTTTTGGGCATGGACCCCAGTATTCTGTCAGGTTTGCAGAAATTTGAGGGGCCAGATCCCGCATACTGGTGCGCCAAAGGCTATGCTGTCTGCCAGCCTGATCCGCGCGGCACTTATAATTCTGAGGGCGATGCCCGTTGGTGGAACCGCCGTGAAGGTGAAGATTTCCACGATTTGGTAGAATGGTGCGGGACGCAAGAGTGGAGCAACGGCAAGGTCGGTGCTTCGGGCAATTCATACCTCACGGTTTCGCAATGGTTCATGGCCGCAGAACGCCCTGCGCATCTAGCCGCCATCGCCCCTTGGGAAGGCATGAGCGACATCTACCGCGATCTCATACTGCGCGGCGGTATCCCCGACTATGGGTTCTCTAAAACCCTGCGCAATGCCTACATTGGCAAAAACCAGCGTGAAGACCTGATCCTTGACGCAGACGCCCATCCGCTGCGCGATGAATTGTGGGAACAGCGTGCCCCCGACTTTAGCAAGATCGACGTCCCCGCTTATGTGGTGGCAAGCTACTCCAACTCGATCCACACCCCCGGCACGTTCCGCGGATGGCGTGACATGGGATCAACGCAGAAATGGCTGCGCATCCACGCCACTATGGAATGGCCCGACTACTATATCGAGGAACATCAGGCAGACTTGCTGCGGTTCTTTGACCGTTTCCTCAAGGATGTCGACAACGGCTGGGAGGACACCCCAACAGTGCGATACACGTTGCACGATCTGGAAGGCGCTGACCGTACCAACCTGCCCGCAACACAATTCCCACCCGAGCAGGCGGTCGCCACGCAATATTTCCTAGATGCAAGCACAAGCACATTGGGAACCGAGGCACCCTCTGCTGCAACAGCAAGTTACGACGCGACCACCAAAGATGGGTGCGTGGAATTTGCAATGACCGTAGAGAAAGACACCGCCTTCATTGGCTACCCGCGTCTACGTCTTTTCGCGCAAGCAGATGGGTCTAACGACATGGACATCTTTGTACTTTTGCAAAAGCTCGACGCCGATGGGCGCTTGATGGAACAGATCACAATCCCGAACAAAAGCCCACAGATGCAACAGATGACCCGTGAGGGGGCCTCGATCCTGAGTTACAAGGGGTCAAACGGGCGGTTACGGGCCTCAATGCGGCAACTCGATACGGACAAAACCACCGACGACGTGCCGGTCCACAGTTTCGACCGTGTCGAAAAACTGGCCAGCGGAGAGATCGTAGCGCTTGATTTTGACCTCTTTCCAACGGGTCTGCTGCTTTATGCAGGTCAACAGTTGCGGCTGATCGTGGGTGGCTACAACACCTTGGGCGGCGCGATGCCAGGCACCGAGAACCTCGTGCCTGACAACCACGGGCGGCACGTGATCCACACGGGCGGGGACCATGCTTCGTTCCTGCGGATCGGCACGATGCCTTTTGCCGCCGATCCTGAGTAAATACGCACAAGAAGCCGTGCGCGTCATCGCCGCGCACGGTCAAAACACGCAGTATTGGACTTATGGCATACACCGATGCCACGCCTGACCAATATTGGCCGCAATCACACCCTTTTTAAACTGTGACTGACAGCCTTCCACCCCCCCCTTATTAGTAACCATAATCAAAAACCGATCGGGCTTTTGCAGCCACGAAATCCGACGCCTGCCACGCGCAAGATGTTGGCTCGAAGGAGGCACTGTAGAAGGGACGACGGCTCTACGAACAAAGATAAAAACTTGTTTTGTAATGACAAGACGCGCATGTTGTTCGGAGTGCTCTACCCCCGCTCACACCTAGAGGGCTTTTTTTAACAGGAGTGGACAATGCTAAGCGGATATTTGAACAAAGGCACCAAGTTGATGGGACTAGCTGAGTTGGTAAATTCCGGTCGCCCCGGGTTTGATGGATGCTTCAGAGTTGTGCCAGTCGGCGGGTCCATGGTGATCGAATTCTTCGACGCCTCGCAGCGTAAGGATAAGGGGAAGATGAAAGCTGTACGGATTCTTCCGTATCGCTCGGGCATGATAAACCAAGTGGCCCTTGGCGGGCAGGAAGTAATCAGCGGTGAGTTTACAGGTTGCGTCATGACCCTCTTTAAGAAGGGTGGCGCCCTAACGGCAGGGCACGTAGACACCAATAAAGATACTTCGCAGCGGGCAGCCTATGGTGATTTGCTCGCGGCCAATGGAAATAATGCGGTCGCGGAGTATGACACAACTGGTAAGTTGACTGCATATCCCGGCGTCGATGGATCAACCTTGCTGTTTTGCGTGGCGACAAGTAGCGCTATCAATCACTATTTTGTTTCCAAAAGCAGTATTGGGGTGTCAAAGAACATTGCGGCGAACCCAATAATGGGAACGGACGGCGGCTGGCAAATCCGAAACGAGGCAATTTATACTATTCTCTAATTACTGGAAGCCTTGGCCCGAAGGCGACCCAGCGGTTTTTGAGCCCTTACTTCTGGCAGATTTTGACGCCGATGTTTTGCTTGGGGGAGACGGCTCCGCCATCAAAATTTGCATAATACTGGTGGTCGGTACGGGGCGAATGCAAACTGTCTCTCCAAGGACCATGACACAGCCCTTAATCTTGCACTGATTTCGAGCGGCTCAAGGAAAGCCGTGTCGCAGCCCACTTTAAAATGCCCCCTTTGCACTCGGCTGCTCTCCCACACCCGCTTCATTACCCAGCTCCACATTTGCAGCGAGATTAATGGCGTCAGAGACGCTATATTGAATGCGGCAAAAAATGAAATAGACGCGATTCGCCGCATCCATAAGCCATAATACCACCGGAACCGCCTCAAACTGGCAATGTCTAACCGGCCCGATGACTGTCCCAGAAAAGGGATGATATCGCCTAAACAGCCTAAATTTGGCATGAATCGGCCTAAATAGGTCTTATCTGGTGCAATTTTTGGCAAAAACATGCCAAATCTAATACGCAATGGCTTAACTTCTAGACATAGTAATAGTTTCTATTATCTACAGTACCACTAAATATAGTCTCTACGGATGCCGCTAGTTTTTGCCATTCCGTTGTCACAAAAATGCCTGAAAGACAAAATATAATTAAATATTAACTAACTTAATGCTGGTATGAGACTGGGACCAGAATGAGGATTTGGCTAATGTCGAAACAGATACTGAAAAAAATTGTCGCTTTAAGTGGTCTGTCTCTTCTCATCGGCAGCTCTGCGATTGGCGAGCAGGTTACCCGAGCGAACACTTCGTATGCCTCGTTGAGTGAACTTGCAAATGGCCAGGAAAAAAGCTTCAACGCCTATTTGACCGGCTACAGTTATTGGGACAACACCCCGCCCGGCTCTGCTGCGATCGCAAGACCGGTCATTCATAAACGAGCTGGAGGCACAGGGTCCTACAATGATCCGATCACGATTGCTGTCGGTCACTCAATTGTAGGCGGCAAACAAACTCTCGATTTCCCTTCAGGTACGCGTTTCTATATTGGGTCCATTCAGAAATACGCCATCGTTGAGGATGTTTGTGGTGACGGGCCCACGCCTCAGGGTGGTCCCTGCCACACGGGTCGTAACGGTTTGCCGTGGCTCGACATCTATGTTGGTGGTCGCAGGGCGGGTCCGGAAATTGCGGATGAATGCATGCGACGGATTACTGCGGTTCACACATTTATCATCAATCCGCGCTCCGGATACCCTGTGATTGCCGGAGAACTTTCAAACAACTGTCAAATCCTATCCAGCTGATTTGACCGCGCTCAGGTCCATTGGCTCAACTTAACCGTGCCCATCCGCTTGAGGGTTCCCCATTTCGCGAGTCGCCCAGTTAGGGCGCGCAAAACGGATCGATACACGGTGAAATAAAGCATCTGGCGGTAGAAAATCCGTTGGAACGGGATGACCCAAAGTTGCGAATAGGTTTCCGAACCGTCGTTCCGCCGATCCAAGCGTACAGCCGTAACGGCCAAAATAATATCCATTAATGGCAGTAAGATATATCCCGCGAGCAATATGTATGAGGCGTTAGGATCTAGCGGTGGTCGGCCTGCTAGAAACTCCTTGATGGCCACGCCGACAGTGGTGATGAGGACCAAATCAGCGATGGGCGCAAAGAGGGCGAATAACACGCCAAATATCTGGAGGTCCGTTAACGACACAAGACCAATGGTACGCTTTTCAGTATAACAGGCACGGTGTTTCCACGCCATTTGCATCATACCTAAAGTCCACCGAAGGCGCTGTTTGAGAAAAGGCACAAGGGTAGCAGGCGCCTCTGTGACTGAAATCGCATCCTCGACAAAGCACACACTGTATCCACATCTCTGGATTGACACGGTTAGATCAGCGTCCTCTGCGAGGGTGTCGCCTGAATAGCCCCCTGCCTCCTTGACCGCTGCGACACGCCAAGCCCCAATCGCGCCTGGCACAACAAGCATCCCGTTGATTTTGTCGAATGCGCGGCGCTCGAGATTCTGGGCAGTTATATATTCTACTGCTTGGAGACGCGTCAGAAGATTGAGCCGATTTCCGACTTTCACGTTCCCCGCGACCGCGCCCACTTTTGGGTCACTGAAGGGAGCCACGAGCTTTCTGATTGCATCCTTGCGCAGAACTGTGTCGGCATCAATCGCCACCACTATGTCGGTCGATACGTACCTGTAGGCCGCGTTGAGGGCCCGCCATTTCCCTCCATTTTTCTGTCTGTGAACCTTAACACGACGGTCCTTTTTGAACGCGGAACGGACAACGTTCCCCGTGCTGTCCTTCGAACCATCGTCAATTACCAAAACCTGAAGGTTGCTGTAATCCGAGGCAAGGATCGTCTTTATGGATGCTTCAATGACCGTCGCCTCATTATAGGCTGCGACAACGACCGTCACCAAAGGTTCGTATGCGGGATCCCTCGGACCGATGGGTCGTCGAGTTAGCGCCAGAAACAAAATTGTGAGGGAGCGCAAAATGCCAAGCACGACAGTTAGCCAAAAAATCGTAATGAATGCCGATTTGGCCATTGTCAAAAAATTGAACGACATGCCATGCAACTGGGCCTCGAAACTGTCATCTAGCGGCATAAGATCGGAAACTTTTAGCCCCAAAATTTCCGTTGCCGAGACAAACTCATAGCCCTCCGCCCGCATCTCATCAATCATTGGCCCCAACGCGTTGACCGTTGCGCTTCGATCTCCCCCCGCATCGTGTAACATAACCACTCGATTTCCCCTGTGGGCCCCCTCGCGGACATGTTCACGGATGTCTTCGGCTGAATTATTCGTCCAATCATATGTAACCACGTCGCTACTCATCTCAATGTAGCCGAGCGATGTTGCAACACGGATCGGTTGTACGAATTCCGCCGTATCTGGCCCTTGGCTTTTGCCAAAGGGCGTCCGATATAGCGCCATACGATGCCCTGTGAGGCCAGCAACAATGCGTTGCACGCTGTTGAGTTCAAGCCTAACCCGACTTGGTGAAACCTCCTCAAGCTTAGGATGGAAAAAGGAGTGGGACCCCACGATATGCCCTTCCCGCACGATCCGCTTGAGGACTTTTGGAGCAAGCGCGATGTTCTGTCCAACGACGAAGAATGTGGCCTTAACCCCTTTATCTTTCAGAACATCGAGCACTTTCGCGGTGAAAACCGGATCGGGCCCATCATCGAAAGTCAACGTGATCTGGTTTCCGCTGGGTTCTCCAAAGCGTTCAATGAGGATTGGCATAGGCAGGACGGCGTAGTCTTGTGCGTGGATAAGGCCATCCCCCTGATCGCCTGCAAAACTGCGGCGCCCCAAGACGGCTTCGGAGGACAGATGGTAAAACGATCCTTCGCCAAAATAGCGAACGCCGTCCGCAACGGAAACGGTTGCAAGCCGATCCTTCAGAGTAGCAAAGGATTCACTCTGTAGGGCCAAGACATCCCAGACACCGGGATCCTCGCGCCCAATGGTCCAAACCGCGACACCCGCTAGACCATATCCGTCAAGCGCGCGAAGTTGGTTGTGGAAAGAGGCGGCGTCGAGAAACCAGCTGACGTGGCGGCGTTTCTCGCGGTCAACACGGATAGCTTGGCTATTGAGGTCGGTATCAAAATAAAGCACCTGCCCCTCATCCAACACTGTCTGGCTGATTATGGAGGTATAGTCTGACCTGACCGGTTCGACCTGCCCACTTTCCCAATCATATCCCCCAGTTCCCAAAGCAAAAACAAGCTTGTCCGAAGGCACACGTTCCGCAACGAAGTCAGCCGATTCTGCGAACCATTGCTGTGGTGCTATTGGTGCCGGAAAGGAGCCAGCGAAAGGTTCGCGTATCATTGTGATGACAACCCTGTCAGACGCGGCAACAAGGGTGGTATCCATCCAAAATTCGTTATCGAAATCCATGACCGAACAGGTTTTTAGATTAAGCCCCGCGAAACCTACCTTGAGCCGCTGTAGTATATCCGCCGAATAGCCGACCGTCTCGGAGGGAAAGCCGCTCGTATCAAGACAGATACCGTCGAGGTCGTTGGCCACTGCAATATTGATTACCTCATCCACAAGGGACTGGCGCAACTTGGCCGTGCCAACCAGCGCTTCCACATCTTCGATGCTGCTAAATTCGGGCAGGGATATACTTGGCATTAACGCAAAATCATCCCGATTAGATTTTATCAGCTTCTGAATGCGGTCGCCATATTCAAACTTCGTCCCTAGATTCAAGACGGGACGCTCTAACCCTGATATTTCGTACCAAGCAGGTACAAGTACGTCAATCTGCGCGCAATGTGCCTCAAGCGAGGTATAGGACCAGATCGGCTCAATCGGCAAAAATGCGAAGATATCGCGTGAACCTTGTGTGAGCGCGTCGCGCCGCCCCCGCTGGCCATTGCAATTCGACAAGGCGTTTTTGCCGAGTGGTGAGGGGGATTCTGTGAAGTTTTCATCCAGCCCCTGAACGCTGAGGGTAAGGGCTTTGGCTGTTACCTTAAACAGAGGTTCCGAGAGGGGGGCGGCAAAAGGTGCAAAATCAAAATCAACATTCTCCACTTTGGCGATTTGAAGTCCCAAAGCGACACCCCAAAGGAGAAACGTAGAAATAAGAGTAACTGCAAACAGGGCCACCCTGCGCGACCGAATACGCGCAGGATCTGAAAATACAGGTAGTCGCTCAAGTGGGCCCTTTTTCTTCGAGCCAGAACTCTTGAAATGCGCAGTCACTCTTCCCACCCCCCAAGTATTAATCCCCGTAAAACACCGCCTAGAAATTGAAATATTTTTGCAATTGCCAAGCTTCACCCTGAATATAAAGTAAAACAAATTGGCACCTTGCAATTGACGCAAATCACTGCAAACAACTTAAGACATTAGTATTTTTAAAATAAAATGGCCTTTTTTATCGCCGAAATGGTGCACAGTGTTGTTATTCTGGAATAATTAGAGGGTGTTCAAAGAACGATGAAAATTAGTCGCCGCAATCTAATGCTGCAGCTCGGAATTCAGCTTCCCGCTATGGTTGCGCTGCCTTCTATTTCTCGTGCCGAATCACCCTACAAATCGTTTCAACTCATTCTTACGGGCATTACCTCCACCACCCCCCCCGATAGCCTCCTCGCTCTCCTTGAGCCATTCGTGAGCGCAAATATCCCTGTCAGTTGCATTGTGTCGCCAGAAATTGCCACTGGCACACTTCTTCCTGATAGCAGTTTGGCCGGCTATCTTCGCCGTTTCATAGCCGACTATCCGGCTCAAATTGAGATCGTCCTCAAGGCGCCAACGCTGTCCGAGCGACCATATTATTTTCAATCACGAATGGCGACCCAAGCGCGGCGTGCTCTTGAGGACGGGCTTGTGACCGCACAGTCGGACCATCAACTTACTCGTTCTGTGCTGACTGTGGCAAACTTCGGGACGTCGGGGAGGTATCAACCTGGTGGCGTACGAGCTGCTGGATTTCGGACGGTTCTCAGCTTGCCCGAATCCGGGATCGAACCTGCAGACAGCCGCTGGGACCAGAGTGTCCTGCACATTTTTGGCGGGATGCACTTCGGGCTAAACGAGTCCTTCGATTCAATCAAAAATGCGCTGACCGCGAGCATTCAAGACGGCACGCGATCTTTACTCGCTCTCTCTCTCGAAGGTCTCACGCCGGAGAATAGTGGCCTCGCCGCCCAGCGAATGATCAAGATTGCATCCCTAATATCCGAATTTTCCTTGGCGCGGCAGATTGTCCCGACAACCCCAACTGACTACCATGTCCGCGCATCTCCTGACCCCGAAACTGTAATTGGCCTACGGCTGGATGTCACAGGCAAGCCGGACGAACCCGGCGGCGAAGCCGCGCTTGAGCTTGCTGAGTGGCTTCGCGCCCATAATTTTCATTTCACCGTGGCAGGCGAGCATGCTCAATCTTGGCAAGAGGATGGAGGAGATGTTTGTCCGCTCGCAGGCCAAAGTAGCGACGAGAGCCTCGTAAACTGTCGCATGCTTGGCGACGAGTCTGACCAAAAGAACACGCCTAGAGTGCCGCCACGGATTGCGATGGTTCCCTTTCCCGAGATCGACTTGATTGCTGGTGTCGATCATCAGGCAAGCCTCCACCCGCCAAGGTTACATTTTATCGACGAAACGAATTCGTCGTCACAGGCCGCCTCAAAAATCGGGATCCTCGAAGATACCGTCCTCGTCCTTGATCAGAAATCCTATAGGAACGCCGCGCAACGGCAACGGACGATAGCCATCATCAATAGACTAAAGCACCATTCGGGTTATTGGATAACCGATGTAGCAACATTGGCGGATCAAATCCTGCCAGCCGACTCGCTCAGTTCAGTCTATCATCAAACCCAAGAGATAATGCACAGTGAACAATTGGCCTTTGCCCAAAGCGAGCAGTTGGATCGCGACTTACTCCTTCGCGATGCAAAACTCGCTTGGCGTTATTTCAAGAGGTTCACAAACGCAGAAACTGGCCTGATTTCTTCAACGACCTATCTTGTTGATGACGTAAATACGTTCTTCGATTACGCCACGATGTGGGATATCGGAAGCCAACTCCTCGGCATGGTCGCGGCAGTGAAACTTGACCTGATGAGCCTGACTGAGCTCAATAGTTGGGCCGAGCGTATAATCGAAGGGCTGCCAGCGGTAACGATTCAGGGATTGCAGCTCCCGGGCTCTTTCGTTCATGTGGCCTACGAAGAAGAGCCGACGCCTTCGTTCAATACTTGCGATACTGGGCGCCTTCTCAATGCTTTTCACCAGCTCAGAACCTTTTCGCCTGCATTGAACGATCTCATTGAACAAAAAGCCGCCAGCTGGTCCCTCAAAGAGACCATCCACGACGGACGGATGCACGATGTTTCGGAACTGCTCACCTATGATCGCTTCATCTCGCATTGCACCAATTACGCAGCGAGAGGATACGCCGCTTTTGGCATCGCCGCCCAAAGCCCTTACGCGCCATTAGACGGGCGAACCGACGCGGATGCGGTGATCGAGTTGCTTTTCAGCGCGTCTAAAATCGGAAGCATTGGTGCCGAACCACTGCTTCTAGAAGGTGTCGAGCTGGGCTTCACGCCAGAGACCCAGTACCTTGCCGACATGTTATTTTCCGCTCAACTTGAAGACAATCAAACGACCGGCACGATGCGTTGCGTTTCCGAAAGCCCCATAGATATGGCCCCATGGTTTACATATCAGGGCTATAGCATCGACGACTTCGCAAATCCGTGGCGGGTTCAGGTTATTTCTGATGACGACCAATATACGCAACCCGATTTTTTACGTTCGATCGAAGTCGTGAGCGTCAAGGCAGCGTATCTCTGGGCGGCCACTCACCCTCACGAATATTCCCATGCTTTGGTCGATTACGTCCGCTCCCGCGCCCGCATTGAAAATTTCGGTTTTTCTCCCGGAATATACATGAAAAACGGCCTTCCGATGGCGGGATATTCCGACCTGAATACCAACGGGATTATCCTCGAGGCTATTGCGCATATTTTGAAAAAAGAGGTTTGAAAACAGGCGAGAAAACCGGACGCAATTTGGTTCAGCTAAACCGCAGCGTAAGCATTTTTCCGCCCTGCTCTCCAAACCCCCTTCGGCCCAAATCCTCTCGACTATTTTTCGGACTTGGTACAGACCGCCAAAGTGAATTTGAAAATTAGATTTCTATTTAGGAAGGACGCAAAATGTGGTCCCCTATTCCCTCCCTCATTTGTGCAGGTTTCGCAGCCACTTCCGAGACCTGAGCAGAACAAAATTTCAGACGCGAAACGCACCAAGTTCGAGGCCAGTCCGAGAAGCTCGACATCGTTCTCTTCTTCGTTGATGACATGGGCTATGGCGATCTGGCTCGGGACGAGGATGAACACAATCGGCATGACTCCCTTGGCGTATACCATACCCTAGCGTAGGTGGAGCCTATATCGATGGTTTCGTTGCGGCTCTCGGCGGAATGGGGGACTTAGAGAATTTGTCGCCTCGGATAACGTCCCCCAGATGGAGATTACACTCAGTTTCGGGGTGTAAAAAGGCACCACGTGGGAGGGCGGTGTGCAGGACAAATGGTTCACAACGCATCAGACATTGTTGGCCGATTTTGGTTTTGTTGACCAACTCACCAAACCTACGGTATTCTATCTCTATGGTAAGGTCCGCCAAATTGAGTCCTGAACGCGCCAATGCCCGCCCATGCTTATTAAGCCACGCGGACCACTAACTTTTTCGAGACCAAGGCGGATACCATTTGCAAAACAATAAGCGTCATTAAAGCGGCCCGTCGCCGCACAATCGAACAACTCTGCAAACGTTCACTAGTACAAAGGAGACAGACCAATGACCAATCGTGAAGGCACCCCTATCTGGTATGAACTGAAAACGCAGGACACCAATGCGGCGCAGTCATTTTACGAAAGCGTCATGGATTGGACGTTCGAAAAAATGCCGGGCGGACAAGAGATGGACTACAGTGTCGCCTCTGCCAAGAAGGAAACCGTTGCCGGGGTGATGCGAACTCCCGTCCCCGCGCAGGGCATGCCGAATATGTGGTTTATGTATGTCGGGGTCGAAGATGTCGATGCCTCGGCAGTCAAGGTAAAGTCGCTTGGCGGGGGTATCAATATCGAACCAACCGATATTCCCGGCGTTGGGCGTTTTGCCTTTTGTACCGATCCACAGGGTGCGCATTTCTATCTGATGCGTGGCACCAGCGAGGAAGATAGTGCCGCCTTCACACCGATGAAGCCTGGCCATTTCTGCTGGAACGAACTGGTAACCTCCGACCAAAAGGCCGCGCTCGGTTTCTACAGCAAACTGTTTGGCTGGGAAAATGGCGGCGCGATGCAGATGGGGCCTGCGGGGGAGTACACTTTCATAATGCATGATGGCGCAATGATCGGTGGCGTCATGGACGCGCCAGAAAAAGGCACCCAGCCGTTCTGGAATTTCGCGATGCAAGTCACCGATATCGACGCAACCAAAGAGACGGTGGAGAAAGCGGGCGGCACCGTTCGAATGGGGCCTAATGAGTTACCAGACGACAGTGGTTGGCTGATTCAGATTGACGATCCGCAGGGCGCGAAGATCATGTTTGTCGGTGAGCGCAAAGGTTGAGCGTTATGAGTGACTCCAAAAACAATCACGATCTTGTCCTTGAACTGACCCTTGATGCACCCCGCGAAAATATCTGGCGTTGCTGGACGGAAGCCGTGCTCCTGGAACAGTGGTTCACGCCAAAACCGTTCACAACAGAAGTTGAGAGTATCGACTTGCGAGTCGGTGGTTCCAGCGTTTTCATCATGCGCGGACCGAATGGCGAGGAGATGCGCAATTCTGGCGTCTATCTGGAGGTCGTGCCCAATGAACGGCCGGTATTTACTGACGCGTATACCCAAGCGTGGAAACCATCGGCAAAGCCCTTCATGACGGGCGAAATCGTCCTGAAGGATGCGGGGGCTGGCAAAACTCGTTACACCGCTACCGCCCGCCACTGGAGCGCTGAAGACCGGAAAAGTCATGAGGAAATGGGTTTTCACGAAGGCTGGACATTGGCGGCGCGACAACTCGAAGAACTCGCCAAAACCCTTTAATTGGACTCGGACGGTGAAATATTATGGAACCTCAGCAAAAAATATCTCCCTGCCTTTGGTTCGAAAATAAGGCGCAGGAAGCGGCAGAGTTCTATGTCTCTGTCTTTCCAGAGTCACGCATCGACCACATTATGCGGTCGGGTATCGACTGGCCTGCGGGCAAGGCTGGGGACGTCATCCTTGTCGAGTTCACCCTATCAGGGGTCGCTCATCAGGCACTGAATGGAGGGGCGGGCGAAGCCTTCAATAACGCGGTTTCCTTGTCGGTCAGTTGCAAGGATCAAGCTGAGGTTGACAGGATTTGGGGTGCATTGATTGCTAACGGAGGTGAGCCCATCCAATGCGGCTGGCTAAAGGACAAATATGGTGAAACTTGATGTCGCGGGGCTGAAGGCTGCTTACGAGAACAACTTTTAACGATGCTCGGCGACGCCCCTTCCTTTCGTACCTCTGGGCAAACATTCGGTACGCATACGCCGACCACTTCATCCAAGTTACGTCCTCACCTCCTTGAATTGAAGTCTGCGATATTCGCATGGGCTCGATCCCGTCATCCGGAGGAATGCGCGCGAAAATCGCTTTGGATTTTCGTACCCAGACATCATTGCCACATCGCGGGCCGTTGAGCGGGGCAGGCATAGGGGGCCCGGTCAAGTCTCGCAATGCCCACAATCAGGCGCAGGTCTTCACCTTCGCAGCGAATGCGGGTGCGACTGATCTGTCATCTTGAACATCGGGGCGGAATAAGCGTTCGATTCTAACGCGGCCGATCGGCGCATCGAGCACGGCGACGCGGAATGGGCATTGCCAATCCAAGGTTATAGCTACGGCGGCGGGACCTCTGGCTCAAAACAACTCGGTCGCGGCAAAGGGGATCGAGTTTTCCTCCGTCGGAGGCGTAACTTACAACCTTGAAAACAGTGACACGGGGTATCGGAACGGAATCGACGCACACCTAGATTGGTCCGCATCACGGTTCCTGAATGAAAACTGGCAAGTTGGCCTTGTGGGGTACGTTTATGGCCAGCTAACCGGCGATACGGGGCCGCAACCTGCCAACAACGGGCTGAAATCCAGCGGCGCGGCCATTGGCCCGCAAATCGGCTACTCGTTTACCGTCAACGGGCAGGCAGCTTATGCGAACTTGCGCGGGTACAAGGAATTCGCTGCGGAAAACCGCGTTGAGGGCACTGCAGTGTTTGCAACACTATCAATCCCCCTTGGGCGCAAGGCGTCGAAGTAAACCACGCAAGGGTCGCGACTGTATTCTGGGCCGCATCTGCAAAATCACCTACCCCTTTTGGTAGATATTTTCATGGAAGCAATACGAAAGGGGAATACACAATCGCGGAATTGCTCTCGGATTCCGATTATGCCACCGCACTTTACGGCAAATGGCAAATTGATGTCTATGAAATGGCGCAACTACAAGACGATCCAGCGTACATCGTGACACAACTGCCGTTGTACTTTGATCTGGCCCGGGCTTCTTTGAGGAATGGTAGCGCTTTGCATTGTGGCAATTGATGGTAAGACTATCATCAAGCGCTCAACAGAGAGAAGTATTGCCTAATGCCATCTGACCAGACCCTGATTATTGCGATTTTCGCTGTCCTTTTTGTGCTGCTTGTCTGGGGGCGTATCCGCTATGACCTCGTCGCATTCGGAGCCCTCGTGCTCGCCGCCATTTTGGGGCTGGTGCCGACCGAGGATGTCTTTTCCGGCTTCGGTCATTCGGCCGTCGCCATCATTGCCTTAGTCCTAATTGTGTCACGCGGCCTTGTTGGGTCGGGCGCCATCGAAAAACTTGCAGAACGCGTTTTGGACTCCGAACGCCCCCTACCGCTGCATATCGCAGTTATGGCAGTCGTCGGCGCTGGTTTGTCGGCGGTTATTAACAATGTGGCCGCGCTGGCGCTGTTGATGCCGCTCGACATCGACGCCGCCGCCAAGGCAAAACGTACGGTCAGTAAGTCGCTGATGCCCCTATCTTTTGCGACTATTCTTGGAGGAATGATAACCCTGATCGGGACGCCGCCGAATATTGTCATCGCCGCTTACCGCGAGGACGTGCTTGGCGCGCCGTTTGGGATGTTTGATTTTGCCCCTGTCGGCCTGACGGTCGCCATCGCGGGGATTGCCTTTGTTTCCCTCATCGGGTGGCGGTTGCTGCCCAAACGCGAAGGGGCTTTTGAACAAGAAGGCGAGTTCGCCAAGGGCCGCTACATCGCCGAACTGCGCGTCGGCGACAAATCCATGGAAACCACGTCTAGTGTCGGCGACCTGTACCCGCTCGCGGAAGAACACGATTTGAATATTCTGGGGTTGGTGCGGCGCGGGAAACGCTTGCCTGGGTTTGCGGCCTCGCAGGAAATACGGGCTGGCGACTTTATTGTCGTTGAGGGGGAAACAAAATCTATTGAAACCTTTCTGGGGAAAAGCGACCTAGAGTTTTCAGGCTCCGAAAAGCACTCAGGTGGCGTCGCATCGGGCGGCTTGGCCCTCACCGAGGCCATCGTCCCGGAAGGTGCGCGGATTGCGGGACGCACTGCGCGGGGATTGAAGCTCCTGTACTCCCAATCTGTCACCCTCTTAGGAGTCTCGCGTAATGGGCGCCGTTTTACAGACAGGGTGCGCCTGTTGACGATCAGGCCGGGGGACGTACTTTTACTTCTCGGCGCACCCGAGCGAAACGCGGCAGCGGCGGCCTTTCTGGGGGTTCTTCCCCTAGAAGGGCGCAAGACCCAAGTCGTTCAACGCTCTAAAGCGGGCCTCTCAATTGGGATATTTTTAGCGGCAATTGGCACCGCCGTTTTGGGTTGGGTTGCGCTTCCGGTTGCCCTTGCGGCCGCGGTCATTGCCTTGGTCGCGATTGGACTCGTGTCGGGCAGCGATGTTTACGATTCCATCGAATGGAAAGTTATCGTTCTTTTGGCGAGCCTTATCCCGCTTGCAGAAGCGTTTGAAAATTCTGGCGGCGCAGAACTTATCGCTTCACAAATTCTTTCTATAACGGACGGCTTCCCCGCTTGGGTCTCGCTTCTTGCATTGATGATTGTGACTATGACCCTGTCAGATTTCCTGAACAATGTCGCAACTACACTGATCGCCGCCCCGATTGCGATGGGGATGGCTGCGGCAACCTTCACGAATCCGGATGCGTGGCTTATGACCGTCGCAGTGGCCGCCTCTTGCGCCTTTCTCACCCCGATCGGGCACAAAAACAACACCATCATCCTTGGACCTGGCGGATATCGGTTTGGCGATTACTGGCGTATGGGCTTCCTGCTTGAGGTGCTGGTTGTGGCGGTCGCAATGCCGACGATTCTGATCGTCTGGCCTCTATAGAGCGTTCGGATTTTCGAGTGCCGTCACGTGTGGTGTGTCGTCCCCTCCGCATACCTTGTTAAGCGTGCAGCCAGATTACCAACGGTAATGTGGAGGAGAACCGTCAAACAGGCCAGCACAATGAGACTTGCGAACATCAAGTCGATCTTAGCGCGGCCATTGGCCAATAACATGAGGTATCCAAGCCCTTTGGAAGCGCCAACCCATTCGCCGATCACCGCGCCGATTGGGGCATATACCGCGGCCAGCTTAAGTCCGGTGCCTAGATTTGGCAGCGCGTTTGGAATTTGCACGTACCGCATGAAGTGGAATTTTCCCGCCCCCATCGAAACCGACAAATCACGGTATCCCCCGTCAATGCGGGTCAGGCCGTCATGAAACGCCGTGGTTACGGGAAAGTAAATAATGAGGATCGCCATGACGATTTTCGACCCCATACCATAGCCAAACCAAAGGGTCAGCAACGGCGCGAGCGCGAAAACGGGTACGGCTTGCGTGAACACAAGCAGCGGCAAGATTAGCCGCTCTGAGGTTTTTGAAAGCGTTAACTGGATTGCGGTTAACGCGCCCAACACCGATCCAAGGATAAGACCAAGCAAGACTTCAACGCTCGTAATCCACGCATTTTCCGCAAGGATAACGCGGCTTTTATAGGCGGCCTTTGCCACGCGGCAAGGGGAAGGCAAAATATAATGCGGAGCATGTGTAAGCAACACCGCAGCTTGCCACAAAGCGAGACCAAGCAAGACCGCAAAAAGGATATCGCGTCGCCTCATGCCGGCACCTCGCGCAGATAGGCCAACAAGCGGGCTTGGCAGGAGAGCGTTTGTGAATCGTTAATTTCCCGCAATGCGGGCGTATCAGGGGTTGGCCAAACTGTTGCGTTTTGCGCGGACAGAATGATGATCTGATCGGCCAATCGGGCCGCTTCGGCGGGATCATGTGTGACGAGTAAAATGGTACGATCCGCCATAACTTCCGCGACCAACTCCTGCATATCCGCGCGGGTTCCGGCATCAAGCGACGAGAATGGCTCGTCCAAAAAGACAACGGGCCGATCTTCCATAACCGTACGTGCGAGGGCCGCGCGTTGTCGCATCCCGCCCGACAATGACTTCGGTTTCTGTGTGATGTGCTTTGCGAGGCCAACGCGCTCCAAAAGGGCAGTTCCACGGGTATAATCGGGGGTTTCTCCCCGCAAGCGGGCTCCAATACAGATATTTTCCAGAACGGACAACCACGGCAACAACAGGTCCGATTGCGCCATGTAGCTGATACGTCCAGCAAGACTCAAACCATCCGAGGCCTCGATTGTGCCGTCAAACTGTCCCCCCGTTTCCAGCCCAAGGATCAGTCGCAACACCGTCGATTTTCCGACACCGGACCGCCCGAGTAAGCACGTCCATTGGCCTGCGGGCAAGGTGAGGTCCGCATCGAACAACAGCTTCCCATCGATGCAGTGCGTCCCCGCGAGGCGTATGCTTGGCGGAATCGTCATTGCGTGTTGAGGCCCATTTGCCAGAAACCAACCTCAAGGGTCGTGGCCATAGAAAAGCGGTCTTGCAAGGCATTTACGCGTGGCGACGTTGCGAGTTTCCCAATTCGCCGCGCGACGGCACCATCGATCATGGAACCAACCCTGGCGCAAACCGACTGATATCCGGGGTTGGCATAGGTGTTAATCCAGTCGGCATATGGCGTGTCGGGGGCTTTACTCTCAGCCAAACGCAGGCCAATTTCGCCATATCCCATGACGCAGGGTGCCAAGGCCGCCATCAAATCTAGGAAGTCGCCCTGCAGGCCCGCATCCAAAACATAGCGCGTATAGGCAAGGTTCTCGACGGCTTCGGTCGCGTTAAAAAGCTTGGCTTCGTCAATCCCCTCGGTGGCGCAAACCGACACGTGAAGCGACATCTCGTGATTAACAAGTGCGTCAACGGTCGCAGCGCAAACCTTCATTTCCTCTAGCGTTTCGGATTTGACGACGGCAAGGGACCACGCGCGCGAGAAGTGCACGAGAAACACATAGTCCTGAATGAGGTACTGTACAAAAGCTTCGCGCGGCAAAGACCCGTCGCGCAAGCCTTCGACAAAGGCGTGGCGGGTATAATCCTGCCACGCCCCCGCTGCCCCCTCGCGCCAAAGCGCGAAGCTTTTGCCATAATCCGGCGCTATCATTTCGCTGTCACATCGATGGCGATTTTTGAAACAGGGTTCTGCGAGGGGATCAGTCCCGCTTCATTCAGGAAAGCTTCAAACGCCGCATAACGGCCCACATCCATCGCCGTTGGGCGCAACGCAAAACGCGGGAATGTATCAACCCAAGCGCGGGCGTTTAACTCGTCTTGCAATTCGGCGGAGGTGCTCGCGAAAACCTCAAAGCTTTCTTCAGGATGATTGACGATATACTGCGTCGCTTTCTCGGTTGCGGCCAAGAAGCGAGCGATCATCTCTTTGTCCATCGTGTCGGGGTTGGCCACATAAATCAGCTCATCATAGGCGGGCAGGCCCTCTTCTTCGACGAAAAAGCAATTGCCCTCGACGCCTTCGATTTCCATTTGGTTCAACTCAAAATTCCGATACGCGCCGATGACCGCATCAACTTGCCCAGACATAAGCGAGGGCGACAACGACCAGTTCACATTGACCATTTCGACATCATCTAGGGTCAGTCCGTTGTGGTTCAGGATCGCCCCCATCACCGCCTCTTCAACGCCGCCCACAGAAAAGCCAACCTTCTTGCCTGCGAGGTCCGCTGGCGATTTGATCGGTCCATCCGCCAGCGCTAGGAGGCAGTTCAATGGCGTCGCAACAAGCGTGCCAACCCGTTGCAGCGGCAGTCCCTCATGAATGAGGAGGTGCAGTTGCGGTTGATAGGATATCGCCAAATCCGCCTTGCCAGCAGCAACAAGTTTCGGGGGATCGGACGGGTCGGCTGGGGCAATAATGTTCACCTCCAAATCTTGATCCGCAAAATACCCCATTTCTTGGGCGACAATGATGGGGCCGTGATCGGGATTCACAAACCAATCAAGCAGCAACGTCATTTGATCTGCGGCCATAATGGGGGTGGCCGCGAGGGTAAATGCGGTGGTTAGGGAGGTTAATTTCATGTGGTCTGCCTTTCGGTATGTGGCGTGTCGCCCATTGCAATGAGGGATATTTCTCCGGTCCAGTAGGTCCGAAGGTGAGTGGCGGCTTGCCATGCGCGCAAACCAGACCGGCAGGTGAAAACTGCGCGCTGGCCCGCGATTGGCGTGGGTTTTTGGTCTGCAAACTCCGCGACGGTAAGGCGCTTTGCAGTTTGCGTGACGGGGATTGGGGCTTCTGTTGCGTCGCGCAACTCCACCACAAAATCAGTCGGGGAAATATCCGATGCCGCGATGAACCCAAGGTCAGCCCTTGGCTCTGGGGCGCTATCAAATCGGAAGCCACCCGTGCGGAAATTTTGCATATCAAAGCTGAGGAGTTGGCCGAGGGGAGACGGGGATTGCCCAGTTAGATAACTTATGGCCATCTGGGCTTGGGCGGCGCCGATCATGCCAGCGACAGGCCCCATGACGCCTGCGGTTGCACAGGTTGCTGCGCGGTCTGGCAGGTCGGGGAATACTGCCCGCAAGGATGGAGCGGTGCCGCAAAACCCCGCCACATATCCCGCGAACCCAAGCACTGAGGCGCTGATCAAAGGAACCCTTGTCGCGTGGCAAATATCGGAAAGTGTGTAACTTGCGGCGAAACTATCCGCGCAATCCAAAACAAGGGTGCTCTGCGCGACAAGGTGCTGCGCATTTGCGGGAGTGAGCGCGGAGGTAACGCAACTAATTTCGCAATCGGCATTCAGGCGTTGAAGGGTCTCTTCGGCCACTTTTGCCTTTAATAGACCCACATTCTCTTCTCGAAAAAGCGTTTGCCTGTGAAGATTTGACAGCGAGACAACATCGCCGTCAACAAGGGTGAGGTGCCCAATGCCGGCCCCCACCAAATACTGAAGCACAGGCGTACCAAGCCCGCCAACGCCCACAACCAGCACCCGCGCCGCACGTAAGGCGGCCTGCCCAGCCTCGCCGATTTCGGGAAGGGCGGTCTGGCGCGCGTATCTGCTCATCGTGTTGCCGCCAACCAAGCGCGGACGCGGTCTTCGGGACTGTCCTTTAACGTAATATCGGTGACGGCGGCCACAACATCCGCACCAGCGTCAAAGGCCCCCGCCGCGCGATTAATACGCATTCCGCCAATCGCAATCAGGGGCGTATCCCCAATTAGGGTGCGCCATGTCGTTAGTTTCTCAATGCCCTGTTCATGCCATTTCATCTTTTTGAGGATGGTCGGATAGATGGGCCCAAGGGCGATGTAATACGGGCGAAGTTCAAGGGCGCGGGCCAGTTCCGCTTTGTCGTGGGTGCTGATCCCGAGGCGCATGCCAGCTGCTTGAATGGCCGCGATATCCGCGTCCTCAAGGTCCTCCTGCCCCAGATGGATATAATCACACCCCGCATCAATCGCGAGGCGCCAATGATCGTTGATGACCAGCGTGCAACCATGATCCGCACAGACGGATTTCGCCCGCCTGATATGGGCGCGAAGGTGGTCTGCACTTGCATCCTTCATTCGCAATTGCACCAGTTTGATTCCCAATGGGACGAGGCGTTCGAGCCAGTCCGCGCTGTCAAAAATGGGGTAAAATCGATCAAGCTTCATTCGAGAAACGCCTTTCCGATAACGGGGGTTGAGGGCGCAGCCATGTCGCGTGGCTCCATCGGGTCGGCAATCACTGCAATCTGTCCGGCGCGTATCGCGGTGGCGAATGCTTCGGCCATCGCGGCGGGGTCGCCCGCTTTTGCAACGGCCGTGTTTAAGAGCACAGCATCAAACCCAAGCTCCATTGCGCGTGCCGCTTGGGAAGGCAGGCCAAGCCCCGCATCGATCACCAAGGGCACATCCGGAAAATGGGCTCGCATCGCCCGTAATCCAAAAATATTATTCAACCCCAAGCCCGACCCAATCGGCGCGCCCCAAGGCATCAAAACCTCGCAGCCCGCATGGAGCAACCTATCCGCGACGACTAAATCTTCGGTGGTGTAAGGGAAAACCTGAAAGCCGTCCTCGCTAAGAATACGGGCAGCTTCGACCAGCCCAAAAACATCAGGTTGCAGCGTGTCCTCTTCGCCAATCACTTCGAGCTTGATCCATTTTGTGTCGAAAACTTCGCGAGCCATATGAGCGGTCGTGACGGCCTCTTTGACGCTGTGGCAGCCCGCGGTATTGGGAAGGATATGCACGCCAAGGTCACGGATCAGACGCCAGAAATCCTGCCCCGCCCGATCCTGTCCGCTCTCGCGGCGCAGCGAAACCGTCGCGACACTCGCCCCACTCCGCTTAAACGCATCTGCTAAGATCGCAGGGGACGGATATTGCGCGGTGCCGAGCATGAAACCATTGGCAAGGGTCGTGCCATAAAAATCACGCATCCTTTATCCCCCCTGCATCGGGGCAAGGACTTCGATCCTATCGCCGTCGGAGATCGCGAAATCGGCACGGGCGGTGGCGGGAACAAATTGGCCGTTCACAGCAGTCGCAACTTTAGCTTCCCCAAACCCTCGGGCCTCCAGCAGATCTGCTAACGTGCCAATCTGAATGTCCACGGGTTCGCCATTAATTTGAAGTTTCATCCATTACCTCCGGCTGTTTGTTATCAAAGATTAATTCCGCCACCATGCGCGCCAACGCGGGGGCCAATAGGAACCCATGCCGATACAGGCCGTTGGCGCGGATAAGGTTTCCCTCACGGCGAATGCGCAGCAGGTTGTCGGGAAATGCAGGGCGACTATCGACGCCAATTTCCAATACCTCGGCCTCGCCAAAGGCGGGCGCCAGAGCATAGGCTGCGCTCAGCAGTTCGAGCAGCGCGCGGGCGGTGACGTGCTTGCCTGCGCGGCCTTCAATCATCGTTGCGCCCAGCATGAAAACGCCGTCGCCGCGCGGTACAATATAAAGCGGGACGCGTGGGTGCAGAAGGCGGATGGGGCGGCTTAAGGTGACTTCGGGACAGAAGAGCACAAGCATTTCGCCTTTGACTCCGCGCAGATCAGCGATCTGATCGCGGGCCTGAAACCCTCGACAATCAATGGTTAGGCCTCGCTGGGCAAAATCCTCGGGGTCGGCTTCGGCCTGTTCAAACACCGCGCCATCCGCCACCAGACTTGCCTGCAATCGCGCCAAAGTTTCGCGAGGAGCCAGATGCGCCTCGCTTTCGAAGTAAAGCCCATTGGTGAAACGGTCGGCCAAATCAGGCTCTAACGTGGAGATTTCGTCCGAAGTGACCTCTCGAAAGTTGGTCGTGCGTCGTGCAAATCGGGTCAGGTCCGCTTTGTCGCGCGAGGGTGAAACCACGAGCGAACCGTTGCGATGTACGGTCTGCGTTTTCGCTTCCCACCAGTTGGCGGCCTCTTGGCCAAGTCGGATCACGGGTTCTTCGGCGCTTTCACCCTCGCAAAATGGGGCAAGCATCCCGCCCGCCCACCATGAGCAAGCCTGTGGCCCCGGGGTGGCGTGGCGATCAATAACCGTGACATGGGCGCCGCGATCCAACAAGGCGCGCGCCACACACAGGCCCGCGACGCCCGCGCCGATGATCGTGATTTCAGGCATTACCATTGTCTATAAAAGTGATGAACGGGGCCGTGCCCCTTGCCAATTTGCAACTGATCCGCGGCGGCGATTGCTCCTTGCAAATAGCTATGCGCGGCGACCACGGAGGAATGCAAATCCAGCCCCTTGGACAGGTTTGCCGCGATTGCGGAGGCGTAAGTACAGCCAGTGCCGTGGGTATTACGGGTGGCGATGCGGGGCGCAGAAAGCGTTGTCACCACGCCGCCCGCCTCAATCAAAATATCTGAGCAAGTTTCCCCTTCTGCGTGGCCGCCTTTCATCAAAACCGCGCTCGGCCCCATGGCCAAAAGGCGCATTCCTTGCGCCGTGACTTCGGCCAATGTGTGCGCTTGGGGCTCGCCCAACAGGCGAGCAGCTTCGGGCAAATTGGGTGTAAGTAACGTGGCGAGGGGGAGGATTTGCGTAACCATTGCTTCAATGGCAGCGTCTTGCAAAAGCGAGTCACCGGATTTGGCGATCATCACCGGATCAACAACTATGGGACCTTTAAAATCGGTGAGGCACCGCGCGACAGCGTCAATGATCGAGATCGAAAACAACATCCCGAGCTTAATAGCGCGGACCTGAATATCGGCAAGGACCGCCTCGATCTGCGCGGCGACAACATCGGCAGGCACCTCATGAACGGCGGTTACTGACTTCGTGTTTTGCGCTGTGATGGCTGTTATGACGCTGGCCCCAAACGATCCATTCGCCGACATTGCCTTGAGATCAGCCTGCACACCTGCACCACCGCCGCTGTCCGAGCCTGCTATTGTTAGGGCGATTGGGGTCGTGAATGTCACTGGCGCATCTCCATCGAGTTGGGGCATGCCAGCGAAAGAAAGAGTCTGCGCGATATTTGCGCAAAGTACCCGTTCCCTACGCCGGTATAACCCGGATCAGGTTCGACGGGTCGGTGCAAGCACCTCTCAGCCCTAATGGGCCCCCCGACGGATAAAATATGGTGTCTGGCCACAAGTACGTGGACAAACAATCGTTGGGGCAATGCTTAGTTTAGATTTCTAGTAGCCACAACCCGATGTTTGAGGCGCTTTCAAATGCATCCACGATCACTATGCCTAACTTGGAAAGCCCTTGCTACTGACCATCAAGTCAGTTATAATTCTCACATGTCCCCATCAGAGAAATCAGAACCAAAGTTTCGCCGACGTGCAAACGCACGCCCAGATGAGGTTTTGGATGCGGCCCTTGCCCTCTTTATTGATCAAGGGTTTGCACGAACAAGTGTGGATCAGGTCGCCCAACGCGCGGGTATTTCCAAGGGGGCCGTCTACCTGTATTTCCCCTCCAAAGAGGCCATACTTGCGGGCCTAGTAAATCGCACAATCGCGCCCTTAACGGATGCTCTATTTGACAATATTTCGCATCATCAAGGGGATCCCCGCCCGGCTATTGAGCAATTCTTACGAATGATGGGGAAGGTCTTGACGGACAAACGCAACCGAGCCGTCCCCTTGATCGTAATCCATGAAGCTCCCGCAGCCCCAGAGATTGCCACGCTATTTCGCACCGCCGTTTTAGACCGCGCCATTCCCGCCCTTTCGACGCTTTTGGCGCAGGGTGTCGAAGGAGGCCATATTCGGCCCATCGACCCCGAACTAACCGCGCGAACTGTGATCGGACCGATCCTCGCACACATCATTTTTTACGAAATATTCGGGATCGAACCAGAGGGTGGATTTCATTTGGACCGCCTAATTGAGAACCACCTTTTGATCCTAAACGCAGGCCTCGAACCCCAGAAAGGATAGCGAGATGAACTCCCTTCCGAATTGGCTGATCGTCATCATCAACGCCATTTTTCCAAGTTTTGGGGAGCCCGTTGTTCTGGAATATAACGGCTATGCTGAGGGTGATTACGTCTATGTTGCGTCTGCTGTCGCGGGTCGGATTGTGAATATGCGCGCGCGAGAAGGCGAGTCCATTTCTGCGCTTGAGACGCTGTTTCAAATCGACGACAGCCACCAGACCGCGGCCTTACATGCGGCGCAGGCCCAAGTTGCTGTCGCGCAAGCAAATCTGGAAAATCTAGCGACAGGAAGCCGTGACGAAGAGATCGCCGTGATCCACGCCTCACTTGATTCCGCCAAGGTGGATCAACGCCTTGCCCAGTCGACATTGGAGCGCACCCAACGCCTTTCCAAAACGGGGTCCGTTTCGCAAGCCCGCGTCGATACCGATACGGCTTTGTTACAAGGGGCCAACGCACGTGTCGCCCAGTTTGAAGCACAACTACACGTCGCCGAATTGCCTGCGCGGGTTTCCCAAAGGATAGCCGCCGAAGCCACCCATGACGCCGCCCTCGCCCAACTTGAAGGCGCCCGTTCCGCCCTGAATGACACCACCGTCAAAGCTCCGATTGGAGGGCGTGTTGACAAGGTGTTTTACGAGCAGGGCGAAGTTGCTTTGGCAGGTGCTCCGGTCGTCTCGATCCTCCCTCCGGCAAGCTTGAAGGCTTTGTTTTTCATCCCTGAAGGCGAGCGCGCCAGTGTGTCGTTAGGTGAAATTTTTGATGTCGCCTGCAGTGGTTGCCCTGACGAAATCACCGCGCATCTGACGCGCCTTGCCGCGACGCCGCAATACACGCCTCCCATCATTTACAGTCGCGAGGAGCGGTCGCGGCTGGTGTTTCGGGCCGAAGCTATACTGGAGAATGCGGGTGATGTTTTGCCCGGACAACCCCTCACGTTGAGGCCACGCGATTGACCCAACCATTTGCCATATCCGTTACAGGCCTGACCAAGGTTTTCGGCGGGCGAAGGGTGGTGGACAGCTTTGATATGGAGGTACCCAAGGGGGCTATTTACGGCTTTCTTGGCCCCAATGGTTCGGGCAAAACCACGACAATCCGTATGATGTGCGGGTTGCTCACGCCGGATGAGGGCGCGGGTACCTGCCTTGGGTTTGATATCCTGTCGCAACAAGGCAGCATCAAAGAAAACGTGGGATATATGACCCAAAGGTTCTCGCTTTACGAGGACCTGACGATCCGTGAAAACCTCGATTTTATGGCGCGAATGTACCGGATTAAGAACCGCAAGAAATGTGTACAAGAGGCATTGAGCGACTTAGGCCTCGCTGACCGTGCAAACCAATTGGCGGGCACGTTGTCGGGCGGGTGGAAGCAACGTTTGGCGCTGGCGGCATGTTTGATCCACAAACCCACCCTATTGTTGCTCGATGAACCCACGGCCGGTGTCGACCCAAAAGCGCGGCGCGATTTTTGGGATGAAATACGCTCCCTGTCGGCAGCAGGCGTGACCGTTCTCGTTTCAACCCACTACATGGACGAAGCGGTGCAATGCGATTTCATCGCCTACATCGCCTATGGGAAAAAACTTATCGCAGGGCCCGCGCATGACATTCCGCGCATGATTGGCCTCTATACGTGGCGCGTCACGGGCCCTGAAATTTCGGACCTTGAAGCCTTACTCCGGCAGGATGCCGATGTTGGTCAGGTCGCCCGCTTTGGCGCCGTTTTGCATGTGTCGGGGACAGATGAGGCAAAACTCAAAGCACTCGCGGCGCGATACAACACCGAAAATATATACACCTGGGTTCAAAAAGAGGCCGAGCTGGAAGAAGCTTTCATCTATCTGATGACCGGCGTTGACGACAATTTCAGTGGGGCCAAACCATGAAATGGTCGTTCTCACCTGCGCGGTTATGGGCTGTTCTGGCAAAGGAATTCGTCCAGATGCGGCGCGACAAAATCACCTTTGTGATGATGATCGGCGTTCCGATCATGCAACTCCTTATCTTTGGCTACGCGATCAACTCCGATCCTCATAACCTTCCAACGCTCGTTGAAATGTCGGACGAAGGGCCAGTGACGCGGGCGATCCTTATGGGCATGAAATCATCCACTTATTTTGATTTTCAGGGCATCGTGACCAGCCGCGAAGAAGGCGACAAGGCGCTGCGCGACGGATCGGCGAATTTCTTGGTGGTGGTGCCCCCTAACTTTGAGCGAGATATTTTACGTGGATTTTCCCCCGAAATACTCCTGTCCGCCGACGCCTCTGATCCCGCTGCGGTCGGGGGTGGGGCGTCGGCGATGGGGGGTATTATTGACATCGCGATGGCGCAGACTCTGACTGGCCCCCTGCGCTATGCCGCCGGAGCCCAACCGCCAATTAGCGTTGTGGTTCATCGGCAATATAACCCCGAGGGCAACACCTCAATCAATATTGTCCCCGGCCTTTTGGGGGTCATATTATCGCTGACGATGGTGATGATCACGGCGGTCGCGATTGTTCGCGAAACCGAGAAGGGCACGATGGAAACGCTGATTGCGACACCTGTGCGGCCCCTCGAAGTGATGCTCGGAAAAATCCTCCCGTATGTTTTAGTTGGATATGTTCAGACCGTGGTTTTCTTGATTGCGTCGCAGGTGTTATTTGGCGTGCCTTTCATCGGATCGCCCTTCGCCTTCTTTGTGGGGTTTAACCTCTATATCGTCGTCAATCTTGCGCTTGGCTTCCTGATCTCGACGGTCGCGCGCAGCCAAATGCAGGCCATGCAAATCTCGTTCTTCACGCTATTGCCAACGATCCTGCTCTCGGGATTCATGTTCCCTTTTGCCGCCATGCCCGTGTGGGCTCAGATGATTGGCAATGCGATCCCCGCGACGCATTTCTTGCGTCTCGTGCGCAAGGTCATGCTCAAAGGGGCCGACATTAGCGATATTCTGGGTGATCTCACTAACATCAGCATTATCATGTTGGTGATCGTCGCGATTGCGCTCAAACGGTATCGCCAAACGCTAGACTAAGCGCAATGAAGGGGCATCCCCGAGCGCGATACCCGCCCAAGGATGCTGTTTTATTAAGCTATATCAAAGCGATCCGCATTCATAACCTTCACCCAAGCTGCGACAAAATCCGTCACAAACTTCTCGGAATTATCATCCTGCGCATAGACTTCAGCGTAGGACCGCAGGATGGAATTGGAGCCAAACACGAGGTCCATGCGTGTCGCGGTCCACTTCACTCTGCCCGAGGTTCGGTCGCGAACCTCATAGGTGCCTCCGTCCACCGGATGCCACGAATTGGCCATATCCGTCAGATTTACGAAGAAATCTGTGGTAAGGGCACCAGCGCGATCCGTGAACACACCGTGTTTTGAACCGCCATAGTTGGTGCCCATAGCCCGCATGCCACCAACCAAGACCGTCATTTCATTGGCCGTTAAGCCCATGAGTTGCGTGCGATCCAGCATCAATTCTTCTGGGCTAACAATGTAGTCTTTTTTGAGCCAGTTGCGATAGCCATCGGCCAGCGGTTCCAAAACATCAAAAGACTCGGCATCGGTCATCTCTTCCGTGGCATCTCCACGCCCTGAAGCGAAGGGAACCAACACAGGATATCCCGCAGAATTGGCCGCTTGCTCGACGCCGACATTCCCCGCGAGGACAATGACATCCGCAAGACTTGCACCGCTTTCTGCTGCAATGCTTTCAAGCACACCCAGCACTTTCGCCAAACGGACAGGCTCATTGCCCTCCCAATTTTTTTGGGGTGCGAGGCGAATGCGCGCACCATTGGCACCGCCGCGCATGTCCGAGCCGCGATAGGTCCGCGCGCTGTCCCATGCTGTCGAGACCATTTCGCTCAGGGTCAAACCGCTCGCTGCGATACGGCCCTTAACTGCCTCAACATCATAATCCGTTTGCCCCGTGGGAATTGGGTCCTGCCAGATCAACTCTTCTTGTGGCACATCGGGACCGAGGTAACGGGTTTTGGGGCCCATATCGCGGTGGGTGAGCTTGAACCAAGCGCGTGCGAAAGTTTCGGAAAAATACGCGGGATCCTTGGCAAATTTCTCTGAGATTGCGCGATAGGCCGGGTCCATTTTCATCGCCATGTCGGCGTCGGTCATGATGGGCATACAGCGGATCGTCGGGTCTTCGACATCAACAGGCATATGCTCTTCTTTGATGTCGATTGGCTCCCATTGCCACGCGCCTGCAGGGCTTTTCTTTAGCTCCCATTCATACCCGAAAAGCATCTCGAAATAGCCGTTATCCCACTTGGTTGGGTTTGTCGTCCACGCCCCTTCAATTCCGCTCGAGACCGTTTCGCGGCCCACGCCTTTGCCTACCGGATTTTTCCAACCCATGCCCTGCTCTTCAATGCCAGCCCCTTCCGGCGCGTCGCCCAAGAGGCTTGCGTCGCCATTACCGTGGGTCTTGCCCACCGTGTGACCACCCGCCGTAAGGGCCACGGTTTCTTCGTCATTCATGGCCATGCGAGCAAAGGTTTCGCGGATATGTAGCGCGGTTTTGAGCGGATCGGGGGTGCCGTTCACGCCTTCGGGATTCACATAGATCAAGCCCATCTGCACGGCGGCAAGCGGGTTTTCCATCGTGGAAGGGTCTTCTAGGTTTTCATAACGGTTGTCACTCGCGGCCAACCATTCGTTTTCCGAACCCCAGTAAGTGTCGATCTCAGGCTGCCAAATATCTTCGCGCCCAAAGGAAAATCCAAACGACTTCAACCCCATGGATTCATAGGCAATTGTGCCTGCAAGGATCATCAGGTCAGCCCAGCTTAATTTATTGCCGTATTTCTTTTTGATCGGCCACAACAAGCGACGTGACTTATCGAGGCTGACGTTATCGGGCCAAGAATTCAACGGCGCGAAACGTTGATTGCCCGTTCCACCGCCCCCGCGACCGTCGGCAAGGCGGTAGGTTCCCGCCGAGTGCCAAGCCATGCGGATCATCAGGCCACCATAATGCCCCCAGTCGGCAGGCCACCACTCTTGGCTGTCCGTCATCAGGGCATGAACGTCTTTTTTCAACGCCTCTACATCAAGGCTTTTTACGGCTTCGCGATAGTCAAAATCCGCACCCATCGGGTTGGTTTTGGAATCATGCTGGTGCAAAATGCCGAGGTTAAGCGCATTAGGCCACCACGCCATAACCGACTTGTCCGAAGCCGTATTTCCACCGTGCATCACAGGGCACTTGCCGACCGTATCTTTATCATTACCGTCCATGTTTTCCTCCGTCAGAAGCCGCGTTACTTGAATTACGTGACAAGGCGAGTAGCTCGAAGAACTCGCCCTGAAACTATCCATTCCTTCTAAAGCTAGCAGACCAGAACCATAATACAAATTGCATTTTCTAAACCCAATGATAGTATTTTCTAATGAGTCGACTCTCTATGAAACATCTGCGTTATTTCGATGCCCTCGCGCGATTTGGCCACTTTGGGCACGCCGCTGAGTCCTGCGCCATTACCCAACCTGCCCTCTCCGTTCAGATCAAAGAACTGGAACAATTGATCGGCACTCCGCTGGTCGAACGCGGCGCGCGGCAAATTCGCCTAACCAGTTTTGGCGAAGAATTTGCAAAACGTGCGGGCGATATTCTACGATCAGTTGACGAGCTTGAAGATATGGCGCGGGCGTCACAAACCCCACTCATTGGGCGGCTTCGGATCGGGGTCATCCCAACCGTTGCGCCGTATCTTTTGGCCGATGTCATCAAAGAACTTTTCCGTCAGTACCCCGGATTGGACCTGCGCCCTCGCGAGGCGGTAACCCAAAAACTGATTGAGGATCTGGTCGGAGGCCGCATGGATGCTGCCATCGTCGCCCTCCCGATTTCCGAACCGTCCTTGCATGAGGAGACCCTCTTTGAGGAGGAATTCGTTTTGGTACGGCCCCTAAAAGACGCCGATTTACCGGTTCCAAACTCTGCAATGTTACGCGAAATGCGGCTACTTTTGCTTGAAGAAGGCCATTGTTTTCGCGATCAGGCCATTTCGTTTTGCAAGATGTCTTCGACTATGCCGCGCGACCTCATGGAGGGGAGTTCCCTATCGACATTGGTCCAGATGGTTGGGGCGGGAATCGGTGTGACCCTGATTCCCGAGATGGCCGTTCCGATCGAGACAAGCTCCGCAGCGGTTACGGTGTTCCGTCTAGCGGCGCCCCGCCCTTCGCGGACCATCGGCATGGTTTGGCGTAAAACCAACCCATTGTCCGATCAACTCGCCCAAATTGCCGAAGTCGTCAGACAAGCAGGGACGCGCAAAATTTAGATTCCATACGCTTACCTATACGACCGCCAAATGAACCTCTCAATTCGCCTTTGATGACACTAGGACCGCTTTCATGCCCCGCACCCTGATTGTACTTGCCCACCCAGAAAAACAGTCCTTCAACAGCAGCTGGGCACAGGCCAGTGCGCAAGCATCACAGGCCGAGGGGCACGAGGTTATGTGGTCCGACCTCTATGCGTTGAACTTCGATCCCAGCGAGAAAGCCGACAATTATGCCAGCGCCCGACAGGCCGGTTTTTTTGACGTTCTAAAGGCCCAAGAGGCCGCCGCGGACACGAACTCTTTGCCAGAGGATGTTGCGCAGGAAATTGCGAAAATCCGTGCGGCGGATCGGATCATTTTTCACTTCCCGATTTGGTGGTTTGCGCCGCCTGCCATTCTGAAGGGGTGGTGTGATCGGGTTTTTGTACAAGGGGCGCTTCACACCATCGACCAACGTTTTGACAACGGCATATTCCGAAGGAAAACCGTCCTTTTCTGCGCCACCACGGGGGCGAATTCCGCCGAAAGCGCCTTCAACGGCAAGGAAGGCGACGTCCGAATGTTGTTGTGGCCCTTGGCCTATACGCTGCGCTATCTCGGGTTTGACGTCCTTGAGCCTCGGGTTTTACATGGCATTCACGGCTATCACGAAGGTGCAAATGAAGTGGCGTTGAAAGCACGTTTAACGTCCGAGCTTGAGGGCCACGCACAGACCATTGCTCAATTTGAAAGCCTGCCAAAAATCGCGTTTAATGCGGACACAGAATTTGATGCTGAAGGCAGTTTATTGCCAGACGCGCCGAGCTATTCCCATTTCATAAGGCAAAAAGCATAAACCAAAATTCAGCAAAAAGGCGCGTCGTTCCATCCGTCTCATTTAATGTGAACCACATTTCGAATATACCGTCGGCAAGCTGGATATTTGAATTTCAACGCCCATCTTTAGGCATGAAAACACAGAAAAGGATTTTCGGATGGATTACCCCCTCAAGACGCTAAGCCTCGCATGCGCGACGGTTGCCCTAAGCACGTTCGCCGCAACTGCAGGAACGGTATCAGGCACCGTTACCTACCTTGAGCGCATTGCCCTGCCGCCCGAGGCGACGCTCACCGTGCGCCTGCTTGATGTGTCCCGCGCCGATGCGCCATCTATGGAACTCTCGACCAAGGTCTACGCGTTGAACGGAGTGCCACAGCCGTTCAGCTTGGATTATGACAACAACATGATCGACCCTCGATTTACCTATTCCGTGGATGCGGAAATTGAGCATATGGACGAGGTGTTGTTTCGCTCCACATCCGCGTATTTGGTGATTACGCGCGACGCTCCATCCGAAGTGGATATTGTGGTTCAAAGGATGCCGGCCCCGCGCGCGGACCTTGAAGATACAAGTTGGGTTGTGACGAGTATTGGCGGCAATGTGATCGTCGCAGATCGCGTACCGATGGTAGAGTTTGCGCAAAACGGTGCGTTTGCCATCCAAACCACCTGCAATAATCTAGGAGGGGAGGCCGAAATCGGCGAGGGCACGATCACGTTTCCCACCAACATGCCAACGACCATGATGGCCTGCGAAGACCCCTATATGAGGTTCCAAGGGGACATTACCGAAGCGCTCCTTCAGGTCACGGGATACACGCTCAGCGACGCCACGTTGACCTTCACCAATGAGGCCGGGATTGAAGTCATGGAAATGCAAGAATCCAAGTAATCAATTACTCGTTAAAAACAAAAAGGGGCGGACCAATCATGGCCCGATTGTGCGGCCCACCCCTTCTCTCAGTCAGTCGTCGCCTATCCCTTAGCGGAACAAGTGAACGGCTGTCATTGAGACCGCTGGGAAATATGTCACGATCATAAGAGCCGTGATGGCCGCCAAATAGATCGGCGCCATTTTCCGTGCGATCGAAAGTACGCCCACACCAGAGATCCGCGACGCCACATAGAGCGTGGCCCCAACAGGTGGTGTGAACAGGCCAACCGCAACATTGCAGGTCATAATTACGCCCAAGTGAACGGGATCGACGCCAAATGCCTGTGCCGTTGGAAGAAACAAGGGCGCAGTCAAGAGGATCGCTGGTACAGGGTCGAGGACCAACCCAAGGATCAACAAAACAATGTTAACCATCAGCAAAAACATCCAAGGTCCGGTTGACACTTCTTGCACGAAGGCCACCAGAATTTGTGGCATTTGTTCAAGCGTAATGAGCCATCCAAGAACAGTTGTTGCGCCAATCACAACCATCACAACCGCACTGGTGACAAAGGCATCAATCATTAGGCTTGGAAGGTCGCGAATGTGGAAATCGCGATACACAAAGATCGTTACGATAAGCCCGTAGACCACCGCCAAAGCCGCAGCCTCAGTGGGGGTTACCCAACCGGTGAAGATCCCGCCAAGGATCAAAACGGGCATAAACAACGCGGGTGCCGTGCCGACAAACGAGCTCCACAATTCCTTGCGCGACGTTTTGCGCCCCCCCGGATCACAGCCCGTGGATTTCCCGACGTAAAAGCACACTCCCATAAACGCGAGCCCGAAAATCAAACCGGGGACCATGCCCGCGAGGAACAGATCGGCGACCGAAACGTTGCCAACAAAGCCATAGATGAGCATCGGAATGGAGGGCGGAATGATGATGCCAATTGTGCCTGCTGCGGCCACGAGGCCCGCTGCAAACGCCTTGTCATAACCTTCCTTGGCCATGTTTTTAATCATGACGGAGCCAATGGCCGCACTGTCGGCAATCGCTGATCCGGAGATACCGCCGAAAATCATCGACGCCCCGACAACAACCATGCCTAAACCGCCCGGCATGAAGCCAAAAGCCGCCCGCGCAAAACCGATAATCCGAAGGCCAACGCCGCCACGGCTCATCAATTCGCCTGCAACGATAAACAACGGAATCGCCAAGAAGTGGTTGGGTTCAACACCGCCGATGAAGTTCAGATAGAGCGCTTGAAGTGGATAGCCCAAGTCGAAAACAAGGATCGGAAGGACCGCCGTCAAAAGGATCGCCCAAACAAGCGGAACCCCCATGAACACCGTCACAAGAAAGACGGCTACGACAAAAAGAAGAATCATATTTGGGCCTCGGTGTTCGATGACAAATCCGGGTCAGTTGGCGGAGTACGCATGTCAATTGCGATATTAAAAGAGTGGAACAAGAGCGTGCAGGCCATTCCCACCGGCATCGACGCGTACAAAAGGCCAACGGGCCAGTAGAGGACCGTGGTTTTTTGCGCCCACGTATGGCTCGAAATCGAGAAGCCCGTGTAGATCAAACTGATCAATAGGGCGGCAACGACAAGGTCGATGAAAAGAACGAGGCGGCGACGCATTACCAGCGAGAAAAGGTTATCAACAATTTCGGTGACCCGCATATGTGCGCCCCGTGCGATTGCTGCGGCGCATCCAAGGAACGTCGTCCAAAGCAGAAGAAACGCGGTGATTTCAAGGGACCATGCCAAATCAAATCCAGCAGCCCCGCGCAGAAACGCGTTAACAAAAACGAGCGAAACGATTGCCGTTCCACCCAAAAAAAGTACACCGTCAATTGATTTGCTCAGTAGGCGCAAACCCGCTGGATATTTTGACCTGTAATCCATGACCCCTCCTTTAGAGAAAAGTCGGGGCCCTTAGACCCCGACTCTGTCACATTATTTGTGTGACTTAGTTGGCTGGAAGTGCAATGCGGATTGCTTCCGCATCGGCCAAGATCTTATCAACTTCTTCGGCGCCATAAACGTCGCGCGCTTTGCCGTAAACTGATGCAACCGCGTCGCGGAAGGGCCCGATCACAGGAACAACAACGGTCGCTCCAGCGTCAACCATTTCGGCCAACTGACTATCAACCGAGTTTTTCACCAAGTCACGGCTAAAGGCGGCGGATTCAACGGCTGCCTTCATCACAGCAGCTTGGTCAGCTTCAGAAAAGGACTGCCAAGTTTTTTCAGCAATCGTCAAAGGAAGCGGGCTGTACACGTGACGAGTCAACGTGATGTTTGGCGCAACCTCATAGAAACGCAGGGATTTAATTGTATCCACTGGGTTTTCTTGGCCGCTCACTGTACCCTGTTGGATCGCGAGATATACGTCTGTGATTGGCATCACAACGGTTTGAAACCCAATCGCTTCCATGGTCCAACGGATCATATCGTTGGGGAAAACACGCATTTTTTCGCCAACGGCGTCGGCAGGTGAATTCAACGGTTCTTTGGTTGTGAAGCTGCGAAAACCCGCTTCCCATGTTGAAAGGACGCGGAACCCTTTTTCGGGCAGTTTCGCGAACTCGCCGTTTAGCCACTCGGAGTTGTCATAAAGTTCCCAGCCTTGCTCGTAGGAATCCACGAGAAACGGCATAGCCGTCAAGTTGAGGGATGGAAGATGGGACGCATAGGACCCCGTCGCCGAAACCGTAAAGTCGATCCCGCCAAGCTGAAGTTGCTCAATCGCTTTTGGGTCGTTTGCGAGTTGGCCTGAAGGGAAAATCCGCACTTCATAGCGGCCTTCCGTATACTCCGCGACTTTCTCGGCAAAAACTTCTGCTGCTGCTTGACGCGACCCACCTGGGTTGTCTGTGTGACTAAACTTCAAGACAGTTTGTGCGGTTGCAGCGGCCCCCATGGCAGCCAACATTGCGGTTGCGGTTGCGAATTTAATAAATGTGTTTTTCATTACGTCCTCCCTGACGTTTTCCTCATTGTATATTTTTAGGTATACATTAATAAATTCACTGTCAACCTTGCAATAGGATTTGACGGTGCCAAAAGTTGGCGAATACTACATAAGAATCCATGCTTTGCCGCGCGCCGTGCTTCGGGCGCATGGTTCGCGTAAGAGGGTTCAGCGTTTTCTAGGAAGAGCTCGGGTGGCGCGCCCACACTTGGCGCGACGCGACGCACCGATGAGGCGCGTGTTTAGGGCAAATTGCGAGGCAGATCGCGGAGAGGAACTCGAAAGTGGCGGCTAGACCTCACCCGTGTCGATTTGAATACTTCGCTTTTCTATTTCCGCCAAACAATTGAGGACTGTCTTTTCCATCGACTTTGAGAAGGCCTCGCTCGCCACAAATACCGGATGCTTCGCAGCCGCTTTGATGTCGGCTCCAAGCTTCCGACGCCCTGCGGTGTCGTCCGCCAACTTTCCAACCAGTTCCACATATTCATCTGGCGTATTGGCAAGCAATTTCTCAAACCCAAGGGATCCAACGAGGAATTGGTCGATCGAGCGCGTGGATCTACGACGCAAAACGACCGGCGGAACTCCGTAGATCAAAGAAAGATGCGTCATCGTCGCTCCCCCATGCGGAAAGGACGACAAATATATATCAGACAAGGACAAAACGGTTTCAGCTTCGGCAACGCTCATTTCGCTCAGGATTATGATCCGATCAAGGGAGACGCCGACCACCTTGGCCGCCTCCGCAACTTGAATATTGAACGCAAACGCTTGGCTACGGCCCGCCCATCCGGGGTTATACGGCGCCAAAAGCAACTTGCCTTTGGGAACCCGCACCAACGCACGCAACATCGTCAACAGAAATTCTCTACGATTTTTTTGACAGGCCCCAGCGTTGATCATAACGACGTCATCGTCGGCAAGGCCAAGGGTCTCACGTGTAATTGCCTTGGTGGCCTTCGGGGTCAGGGAGTTAATGTAATTGATGACCGGCCCCTCCACCCGCAAAATGCGCTCTGGATGAGCGGCATCTGAAATATCGAACTTGGGATCATCGTTAAGACCCGTCAGGCAATAGTCAAAAGAGTCAAAACCGGGCGCAATAGGAACATGTGAATTCAACGTCATTTGCAGCGGTGCAATGCGATTAAAGAGCGCGAGTTCTGGTTCGCCTACACCAAAAGTAGTTGCATTCGCATAGAGGAAAACATCCAGATCGTCGGCAAGCAGCCGTTCCCGCATCCCATGTGCATTACTTGAAAACTCTCGGCGGTGATCAATCACGGTGTCAAACAATTCGTCGAATTTATTGTCCGACGCAACGACGCGGTCCGTAAAATTCATCGAGTAGGCGAAAACCTCAAACTTAGTGCGATCAAAGCTTTTGAAAAATGCGACAACAGCCTCACTGTCGGGGCCTTTAACAAAGGTACGACATAGAACGCCTATCCGCATGCGCCCCTGCGACATATCCATCGGGCGCACTGTTGATCGGGGTGGTGTATCGCTGACTACTGCGAGATGCTCCAACAATCTGTTGCGGGCTAACAGCACGTCACCGAAGGGCAGATCGATGAGGAACATTTGCCCTAAATCGAGGCGCGACGCGACCTCGGCGATCTTTTCGCGCTGCTTGATTGGCCGGCTTTCATCAAGATGAACTGCGAGCCAATCCAGCAGTCGAGTGGCAAAAGCGACGTAAATTGCGTCTTCCCCCTCAAGATACGGATAAGTAAGCGCCGTCAGCCACATAAGGTATAGATCTTGCACAGAAGGCTCTAGGCATCTCAAATCAGAAACCAGAGGCAACTTCCAAGTTGGGACAAGGACCATCGCGAGTGCAAGCATCCGCGCAAATTCTTCGTCGACCTCAGGCTCCTGGGCCAAATCGCCAGCAACTTGCTTTGACGCTTTTGAAAAGTAGGCTTTTATGTCTTCAATAGCCGCAAGCTCATCTGCATTATGCTCTTGCAACGCAATGAAACCCGACCAGATATTCGCCCAATAATCTGTGAAAAATCTGTGTTTCAATAAATCTTGAACCTCGTCAAGGGAGGCGTTCTGTAGACGGTCCAACAATTGGCGACGCATTGCGACCAACCGGTCGCTGAAACCTTCCGGAGTTGGCTTCGAGATAAGGCCCCATGAACTCGTGAGCACAGCCGCGTTGCTATTTGCCTCCAAAAGGTCGTCGAGCAAATCTATTGCCGACATCTGGGGACCCTCAAGTCTCTTTCCCGCTGTATTTTTTGAGAAAAATGGCGTCACAAGCGGCACCGGAACGAAAAAGTCTTCGTAAACGCCTTGAAAACCTTGAACACCGCGTATTGCGGAGCTTTTGATCCGTGGGCCAGCAATATTGACAACGTGCGAACCAAGACATTCACCGAGCGCGCTCCAATAATAGTAATTCGTCCCGAGTGTATTTGAAAGCAGCGCAAACACACGCGCCCCTTTTGGCGCAAACAGCATGTTGGCCAAATGCGCGTCGCTCTGGCCAACGATATCACCTGCCTGAGCAAACAGGCGCAACAGTTCGGAGAATTGCAAGTCGACACAGGTATGGTTTTCGAAACCTTGCTGGTTAAGCGCCTCCCTGACTTTCGGAAAGTTCGCGACCCGCTGATCATCACTTCCGTTGTCCAGAAAAAGGCGCTTTGCGCCCACAAGGCATCCCTCAGAGAGCCCAAACTTAGCGAGCCGCTGGATAATCTTGGGGTGATAACGGACTGTGTCGAATCTAGACTCACCCTCGTTAAAGTAGTCTGAAACAATATTTGCCATGCTGCCGACATAAAGCTTATTGACGCTCACAGAGACATGCCGCGACAGGCGAACGACTTCTCGATTTGGAAAGAAATACCGCAGCGCTTGATAATGCTGAAACGGCATTTCGTCATCCGTTAGGATCGGCACATGCGCGGGCGCGATATCACATGCCAACATGACACGTGGAATAACTTCTAGGATAAAATGGAAATAATTGTGGCTGTAGGTTCCTGAGGCAAAAATCCCGTCTTCAACAATCATTTCTGACGAATACCGGCGCAGGAGAATCCTGTTCTGCTCCACAGCCACGACGGCTCCGGACTCCTTCACACACATCTTTTCGACATCGAAATTTAAAAGACCGTGATCAACCCAGGTACCAAAATCCGTTAAGAACCCGTCGTTTCCCGCAACCAAGGTAGCGTGCGAATATATCGAAGCTGTCGCTGCGGGTGCGAGATATTGGCCGTTGGAGGGAGCAATATGGGTATAGGATGCAACTGATGGCCGCGGGAGGGTGACAGCTTCCTGAGGGTAGATTTCAATCGTCTCAGATGCGTCCGTGGGATCAACACTAAAGGGCACAACCTCAGTAATGAGGGTGGGATGAACGGCACTAGAGGCGTGATGGATCGATGCATAGAGCAAAGAGGCGGACTCTTTGTCTTGCCCAAGCCTAAAGAAACGAATTGCCGCTTCACGGCCTAAGGTTGGAATTCCCGGACTGCCATGTGGGGCCGAGTGAAAATGCGGAGTCCCTTGGGATAAAAGCCAAAGGAGCGGCGACGCTTGAGAACTATCCGCCTGTGCGGTCTCAAACTCGGCATTCCCTTCAAACATTGGGTGCGGGAGTCGCCCCTCAAATTGGCCAAAACTCAAATAATGCTCAAGCGGATTACCCCCTGGCTCGTGGACATCAGGGTATTGCGTAAGATAGTATTGTGTCGAGAAATTCGGGTGCGGATCAATCGCAAAAGATGCACCATTCGTGAGGAAAAACTCAAGGATGCTCCCGTGAATATTAGCCGCATAAGGCGCTTGGGTGAGGATATGGCTTCTTTGAACCAACGGATGGGTATCAGCGTGCAGTTTATTCGTGGCGACCAGTTGAACAATGGTTTCCTGCGTTCTCAATGTGTCTGGTCTACGCCGCACAACATGCTCAACCGAAATCAAAAGATGCGGATCACGACCGATTTGATTGCCTTCGATGAGATGCGCCCAAAGCGAGTTTGGCGCGGCCAGAATATAGCGCGCCAAGTCCTGATCCTTACAGAAATACGCAGGCTCAAAAAGGCCTGACACTTTGGCTTGATCGCGCCCCATCTCCTGATGTGTCAGAAACTGTAGGAGCGCGCCTGGGCGTACTTCGGGATCATGCGAAAGCCACGCGGGATGAAGCAAAGGATGCGGGCAGGTTCCTTTTTGAATGCCACTTTCAAGGAAATGTGCCAAGAGGGGCTGACCTTTAACCGGTAGTCGCATTTGCCGCACATAATAACGCGGGTCAAAAAACATATGCGGCGCAATTTGGTCGCTGCGCTGCAAATACTGCGCGAGAATGTTTCCCTTGACGGGATCACCCGCCCCTGTTTCCTCGATTGAGACTTTGCAAAAGGCGGGGTCAAAAAGCGGATGGGGGAAATATCCCTGCGCTTCACCGCGCAAAACATAATGCATCAAGGGAGCCGCCGCTGCGGATTTTCGCTCCTGAACCGTCAGGTTGGACAAATAGTAATTGGCGTCGAAAAGGGGGTTTGGGCTGCGCAACTCATTTTCGCCGTTCGACAAGAAATGCTGCAGGGGGTCAACTCCCGCGGTGGCAATATCCGGATAGCGCCTGAGGTAGTATTGCGGATCAAAAAGCATCGCAATAATTTGGTCACGCGGCACGTTGAGCGGGGCACGGTGGCGCCCTTCGCACAGTCCGATGATCGCATTGAGACGGCGGCTAAATTTTTCGGGCGACCCGTTTGAGACAAACCACTGGCGCGATGATACCGCCATACGGCCCAACCGTGCTTTTGTTGGTTTGCCAAGATTTGATTTTGCAATATACTTTGGCGCATCACTGGCGACGCTACTGACAACATCCGGTGTATCGGACATCAGCGCCCGAAGTTTGTCTTCCAACTCTTGCGCGGTTATCCAATCTAGTGTGTCGGAGGGGGCATGGGTCGCACCAGAAAGGTAGTGGGAAACTTCATCGGAACCACCGCCATAGATCGCAACAGGTATTCCAAGGTAGGCCGCCTCGACAATGGTCAAACCCCCGCCAACGGGGAATGACGAGATAAAAAGATCGACGGTATTTGCAATCAGCTCTTGGGCGACGGAAGGAACTTCGCCAACAATCGACAGGTTCTCAGGGGGAATTTGTGCCGAGAGGAGAGCATGCTCAAGACGGGTTTTTAGCGCGTCGGTGACGGGTCCGATGTGGACGTGCTGACCGCCCGTCGCGCGCAATATGCGCACAATGGTTTCGGGAAGACCTAACGGGCCGTCAAGATTGAACTTATGGCTCCCGCCGCAGGTCGCCGTCATGAATGCACCAGCACGGGGAAACACGCGTGGCCGCCGAAGGAGAACCCGCGCGACGCCTTTGCTTTTGGAAACAAGCCGCGCGCGCGCCGTTTTATTACGCAGTTTTATGTGCTCAGGATTAAACGCCAGCGGAAAGGAATAGACCTCGCGATCCGGCCGCATTTCCTGAATACGTTTCTGCTGCTCAGGTCGGATGGCGAGGTGCTTTGCCGCTGCCAGATCAACACCCGCACTCGCGGTGGTATCCGCGTGATGGACGACATAGGTGTTTGGTCGATCAAAATCGCACAAAGCGATTGCCGCGAGTACATCCTCTGGATGGTGCAGCGTAAACAGGCGGCGCGCGGTAAAGGAAGCCAGTTTGTCACGCAGCCACAACAAGCGATCAAAAAGCCCAAGCGTCTTGTCGGGATAGATCGGGAAACCACCCGCCTCGACAACCTCTTGCAAACCAAAGTCACGTTTATTCTCAAATGTACCCGTGAACAAAACGATATGCCGCTCACGTGGACGCGCCGCAATGAGTTGCCTTAGAAGCGTTCGGTGACCGCCCGTTTGATAAACCTCGGTGACAAGATAAACGTTTGTCTGTTTGTCAAAACTTACGCGTTTGGGCGCGACCGTATATTCATCACGCAGTTGCGCCGCAAATTCGCCGCAGGCCGTATCGATTTTTGACAAAAACACTTGCGCACGGCTCGCTGGATCCACGACCGCATCCATTGCGCCCAACAAAAGCAAATTCAGCTTACGAGGTAGATTTTGCGCGGCTTCAGACCCCTCGCCCTGCATTTTTAGATCAAAATCTTGAGAATCAGGTGATCGGAGGTCCATTTAGTATCCCAAAGCTTGTTTACGGCAGAGTACGCGCAGTATTGTCGACGATTGTCGCAATTTCTTGTGCCTGTTCAAGAGACAGATGTGGCCCGATCGGTAGACTCAAGCATGTCCGACAAATCTCTTCGGTAATGGGGAAAGACATTGCCCCAAACTCCGCTTTAAACGCGCCGCTGTGATGATTTGCAGTTGGGTAATGCATTGCCGAAGGCACACCAACTTTTGCCAGCGCCTCTTGCAATCCGGCGCGATTTTCGTGACGCACGACATAGAGATGCCACACCGACCCGACGCCATCGGCAACGCCGGGCAATGTGAGGCCGGGTGTCGCGGCAAGGGTCGTGGTATAGATATCGGCAATTTGAGAACGGCGTGCATTCCACTCATCCAACTTGCGCAATTTCACCGAAAGCATGGCCGCCTGAAGCGTATCGAGGCGCGAATTATAGCCAACCGTATCGTGCTGATATTTCACCTTTGAGCCGTAATTCCCCATCTCGCGAATGCGATCAATAAGGTCTTCGTCATCGGAAACAACCGCCCCTGCATCGCCAAATGCCCCGAGGTTTTTGCCGGGGTAGAAGCTAAAACCTGCCACATCCCCGATTTGACCAGTGCGACGATTTCCGTCAAACGCCCCATGAGACTGCGCGGAATCCTCGATGATTTTTAGGTCATATTTTTCGGCCAGATCCCGTAATCCTTTATAAGGAACGGGTTGGCCATACAGATGCACAGGCATGATCGCACGCGTGCGCTCCGTGATGACCGCAGGCACCAATGAAAGGTCCATATTCATCGTGATCGGGTCGGCATCCACCGGAACAGGCGTCGCACCAACTTGTGCAACCGCCAGCCAAGTCGCAATAAATGTGTTAGCCGGCACGATCACTTCGTCCCCCGGTCCAATCCCATAGGCGCGCAACGGAAACCCGATGGCATCCAAACCACTCGCCATACCAACGCAATATTTAGCACCGCAGTATTCCGCAAATTCGGCCTCAAATTTGGAAACGGGACCGCCCCCGACATAATAACCAGAGTCCATCACAGACTGGTAAGCCGCATCAATTTCGTTTTGCAAAGAACGATAGCCAAAGCCAACATCAAGAAAAGGGTACTTCATGGCATCCACTATTTAACGGGATTTTGCAGCTGCTTCCACGCCAAAAAATCCTCAAAGGTATAAAGATAATCGTCGGTCTCGAAGGGACGCGAAGCAAGGACGCCCACCACAGTTCCCGGAGCATCAAAACTCAGGCTACGCCACAATCCTCGGGCCACATATAGACCGACATCTGGCGACGTAAGTTTGTATTCAGTGGTGCTTTTTGAATCATTCAAGGTCACAGTGCAACTACCGTGCAGGCAAATCATGACCTGCTGAAGTTGCTTATGACCATGCTCGCCCCGTTGCGCACCAAGCGGCACATCAAACAAATAATAGAACCGTTTAATTTCAAAAGGGAGCGCACCAGACTCTACAACGCCAAGCTGTCCTCTGGCATCCGAGAAATTCGGCAAAGACAGCAAACATGGCTTTGAAATGTCGGAAATAATCATCATTCTTCCAGAAAACAAACGTGTTTACGTGAGGTACATGGAAGCGGTTGCGAGGTCAAGGATACTGTAGGTCGCGTGGCGCAGACACCTTCTAGGTGCTACTGAACGGCGATGAGTGGTTTGTTATTAACTATGTGGCGGCGCAACATATTGGCGATAACTTTACCCTTTTTGGCAATGTGCCGTGCTGGAACAGGTGCAAAATTAGAGGTCAAAAATTGAGGGAATATTTCAAATAACTCTTCGCGAGCCGCGACACCAACCCCCTTGAGAGCCTCACGCCCAAGCAACAGGCTTTCTGCAGGAGCGCCCTGTGCAAAAATGATTTCATGCTGATCAAAGAGGATATGGAAATAGGTGACCCTCTGCACCTCATTGTCGACAAAAACTCCCGGCAGGTCCACGAGTTTGTGGGCGGGCACCAAGACTTCTGCCGCATCAAACATCCGCGCAGCAATGGGCGAGCGCACCAGCATCCTATGCTGTGGTGACACACGCAAATCGCTTTCAGGAAGCCCGAGTCCAAGCGCGCCGGCCATGATCTTGATGGGCCTTAGCTTGGTTTTTTGAGCTAATTCCTCGGGTCCAAGCTCATAAGACCCAATCCAGCGAATACGCTGTGCACCGTGATCGCTCGTCAGAACTTCGTCACCAACACACAGTTTTTCAATCGTCCGTTGCCCGTTCGGCGTACCGATCAAAGTTCCGAGCACAAAACAGGGCACAACCGTGTCAACATCAATTGAAGGGCCGTTATCAACGATGGCTCCAATAGTGAGGGGCGTGTTCAACGGCGGCACTTGGCCGTCCAAAAACATCAGAAAATAGCCCTGCTCCGCACCTGGGTATTGGAAACTCCCGTTGCCATTGATGTCATAGTCGACAACGCCAATTTCATAAGTGTTCACACCATCATTAACTAGAATGGTGTAGTCCCAAGCAATCGCTTTACCGTTGTAGGTCTGGGTGGCGTCATTTGGGGTTTCGTTTATTACGTTGTCGCCACTAATGATCGCGGGGTTGGAACCATCGGTCATCGTGATCTGGCTGTAGGCATTGATGACAAAAGTCGCGCCTTGGGTGGCATAGGTTGCCATATCGGCGGTCATTGTTGTATCGGTGCGCAACGCACCATATGCGTTAATTGTCATTGGTTTGCCTGTACTCAAAATTTTCCAGCCACGTATTTACGTCACTGACGGGGTCGTTTTTTTTCACGCGCTCGAACGTGTTATTTTGATACAGTTTTAATTTAAATCTGGGCCAATTTGAGGCAAAATATAGGTGTATTTGGCGCCTTACGAGGCAATCACGCCGCGAAACTGGCGTTTCGCGCTGAGCGGAAAGATTCAAATGGAGTGTCGTTAAATAGCAACGGGAGCGGTGTTTAAACCAGAGACATGCTCTCTATGGTCTGTTTCAACCCTTCTCGCAAACTAACGCGAGGCTGCCAAGCAAGGCAGGTCTTGGCTTGGGCTATATCCAAAAAACTTCGCGGAATGTCAGACCCTCGACGTGAAACGTGATTTCGAGCAACGGGGCGTCCGAGCAAGTCTTCGATCACTTCGATAAGTTCGTTGACCGTATGATGTGCGCCCCCACCGATATTGATCAAATGTCCGACGGAACCTTCAAGATTAACCGCGCTTAAAAATGCCCGGACTACATCGTCAATATAGACATAGTCCCGACTATCGTTGCCGTCGCCAAACACCGTAATCGCTTCGCCATTCTGGATCTTACCCAACAGCGACGGCACCAAAAAACCTTGGCTTGCACGGAAATTTTGTCCCGGCCCGTACGGATTGGACAATCTTAAAGTAACGAAATCCATCCCATGCTCTATGCGGAACAACTCCATATATTTTTCGATCATCAACTTAACTATCCCGTAGGAATTTCTTGGCATGGCAATGGCGCGTTCACTGGTTGGGGATTCAGAAGCGTTCCCATAGATTGCACCTCCGGACGAAGCGAAAATCACACGCTTCACTTTACTCGCGACACAGAGTTCCAGAAGCCGAATTTGCGGCTGAACTTCCTGCTCAATATCTTGAATTAACTGGGTATTCCCCGTACTTGGGTTGATACCGTTTACCAATTGAATCACGGTGTCGGCGCTGCACACAATCTCTTCAAGGGCAGTTGTATCCGCGAAGTCCACCTTTACACATGTTAGGTTTTCGACAGTTGGCAAAAGGGGGCGACGCGACGCGGCAATAACCGAATGCCCAGCCTGCGCAAGTGATTGGGTCAAGGAACGCCCCAAAAATCCAGAGCCGCCCAAAACCACAATCCGCTGGGGTTGGGGCAACGAATGCTCCCTGATAATACGTGTCACAGTCTCCACGCGCACTCTCCATAGCAACTGTAAATGGCTCACATTTCCGAACCCGTAAACTGCCTGAAAGCGCGGCGAAACACAATCTTTACCCTGCAAGCTCCCCCTATTTTACGCTAAAGTACTCCACGGGCGGATCGGTGGCCGATGTAATAATGAGTGTGCCAAAAATTCCTCTGCGCGTATTGAATACCATTTCTTGAAACTTAACGCCCCAAACTCGATGGACCGCGAAATCTCTATGCGTGGCGACGGACTTAAACCCTTCGAGGAGGACGCGCGTATCTCCACCGTTTCGTTCAACACGCCACTTGCCCTCGCGCGTACTGACACTATTGCCCATCGATTGAAAAACTGCATGCCGATAAGTTCCATCTTTCATGAGTTGGATCTGTTGACGATATGCCAGTCCGTCACTGACATATGTCTGCGCAAGATTTCCAGTGGTCAACGGCTTGCAACCAACAGTCCCAAGCAAAGCTATAAAAACGAGCAAAAGCCGCAGGTGCAAAGAAATGTGCATTCGGTGGCCTTTTCTGAGTGTGACGCCTAGTGCCGATTCTACGCACAACCCATTTCAAATGTCCTAACCTTCTGGCTCTATTAACGGAAATTTGCGCTGTATTTATGTGCTCAAAGAAAAGCAATAAACTCGCGTTCATTCCCCACATGCCGAAATCCCCCAAACTTACTAGATTTTTAACCCCGTGCGCCCTAAACACGGGTGTAAAACCTTCCAGTACTGTAACAGGACAATGCAGAATGAAAAAAATCTTGGTCACGGGAACTGCGGGTTTTATTGGTTTCCATTTGGCAAAACTGTTACTTCGCGAAGGTTTTGACGTAGCTGGGTATGACGGGATGACGGATTACTATGACGTCCACCTCAAAGAACGGCGTCATCAAATACTGCATCAGAACCCAAACTTTTCATGCAAAATTGGGCTGCTGGAAGATTTTGAAGCCCTGCATAATTTTTGCCTGGACGAAAAACCCGATGTTATTGTTCACCTCGCCGCGCAGGCCGGCGTGAGGTATTCCCTAGAGAATCCACGGGCGTATATTGATGCAAATATTGTTGGTACTTTCAACATCATGGAGTGTGCGCGCGAATTGAACGTAGATCACCTTTTGATGGCATCCACATCCTCGGCCTACGGTGCGAATACGGCCATGCCTTTCGTTGAAACCGAGAAGGCCGACACACCCCTCACCATCTATGCCGCCACGAAAAAAGCAGGCGAAGCCATGGGCCATTCCTACGCGCATCTTTGGAATCTTCCGACGACCATGTTTCGGTTTTTTACAGTCTACGGCCCCTATGGGCGCCCAGACATGGCTCTCTTTAAGTTCACGAAAGGAATTCTCGAAGGGACGCCGATTGATATCTATAACAACGGGGATATGTACCGCGACTTCACCTACATAGACGATTTGGTCAAAGGTATTCGCTTGTTAATCGACACGCCACCCGTGCGCCCAGACACCCCAAACGACATCGTAGAAGGGGATAGCCTAAGCCCCGTCGCACCCTACAGAATTGTAAACATTGGAAATTCTGACAAGATTCGCCTTTTGGACTTCATCGAAGCAATCGAGAGCGAACTCGGTCTCAAGGCCAAACGCAACTACATGGAGATGCAAAAAGGCGATGTGCCTGCGACATGGGCGAACGCCGATTTGCTCAGAACACTGACAGGGTACCAACCTCAAACCGAATTTCGGGATGGGGTGGCGAAATTTGTGGCTTGGTACCGGGACTATTACCAAATCTAAGACCGGTTTCTAACTAGGACTGGATCCAAAGATGGGCCCGTGCCCCCTGTGACCACGATTGCCGCGCCAACCTCGGTGCCCACGCCGTGAATTCCCTCTAGAAGCCTCGTTTGCCCCGCGCCGGATCGCGGACGCTTGAGCGGCATTCGAGGATGCGTTGGCAACTCTCCCCATTGCTTCGTCAAGATCCCTGAAATACTGTCGGTTTGAACTGTGTGCCGCTTCAGCAATGGCCCCTGCAACGACGCCCAATTGTGAATTAAAGCGTGCGGGGGCAAGACCCGCTGCCTTTAGCCGATTGATCGCAACCTCAACTGCACTATTGCAGCCGTTTGATGAGGTCGAACAAGAGGAGACGAGTTGCTCACGACCGAAGTCTAGGCCTTGTGCCAAAGAAGGCCGTGGCCCTAGCCCAAAAACCAAAATCGCCAGCGTCACTGTCAAAATTTTCGCTAAACTTACTGACACTTTTGGTCCTTTCTCATTTTTCGCCCTTCCAAACCGCGTGTGTGGCGATCCAGAAATGCAACCTATGCGCTTGTTATTCGATATTTTTTCACCTACGAAAAGAGTACATTTCAACTCGTTTTGCGCTAGGAATTCAAAATCTGTGCCTGTCACTCGCATCTTTCTTGCCCTTCTCGCGCTTTGCATTGCTGCTCTTTCTTTTTCCTTTGGTCGCACCGAACTCGCCGCTCTTCGTCACATTCAATTGCCGTATTTCGTTCAACTTCAATCTCTGCGCCAATCGGAGAAACCCATTCCCTGGCCGCGCTCCATTCGATACCGTTCCGCTCTCGTTATTCCTTGCATTGAGGACCAACAATCGCCTGAAGCGCAGTTTTTCCCCCAAGCAGACCGCCTCGCGCTCGCCCGTACCTGCTCTCAGATAGCCGCCGAAACCCTCACACAATCGCCAACGGATTCCTTGGCGCGTCTTGCCCTTGCCAACGCGATGTTTGTCCAAAATGACATGGTTCAGGTTAATGAAGCCTTAAATCTCGCGCAAAAAACGGCCCCAAATGAAGGTTGGCTGGCTGCATATCGCGTTAAACTTGCCTTCTCCCTAAGGCCTGCCCTGACACCGCCCTACGCGCTGACTCTGGATCAAGACATTTCCCTGCTGCTTAGCGGGTATCGCAACCAGCCATATTTGGCGCGAATTTACCTTGATTGGCCCGACCAAAAGGAGCGCATACTTTTCCTCGTGGAACAGCACCCGCCCGACATTCAGCGCGCCTTCCTTGCTGCGGTTCAGGCGGCAGTATGAGCAATTCCAAACCCAGTTGGAGCCCTAGAAACCTCCACACAAAAATCGCATGGAGCCTCACAATCCTCCTCCTCCTGGCCCCCTTACCTCTGGGTTCAAATCGGCCCGTACCATGGATGGCCTGGACCTTTGTTTTGGCTATTCTCCTTCTCCTCTATGTGGTGGTGCTTTCCGTCAAAACACCTGCCCGAAAACTGCGATCAAGGGCCGTTTGGCCGGCCTTCGCTCTTGGTATACCCTTTGTTATCTACGCCCTCCTCCAAGCCCTGCCCCTTGGTCCTTTAAACCTTAAACTTCCCAACGACCTACAGCTATATTTACCTAGTGATTACATAAGCCTAACCCCCGCTGCCACCGCCCTCGGCACCCTGCGAATCTCTGGCTATGGCGTCCTGTTTTTCCTTATTTTTGAAACCGCCACGCGGCAGTCCCTTCTTAAGCGTATGGCTTGGGCGCTGTTCCTCGGCATTTCCCTTCATGCCGCATGGTCCATGGTCGCGCTCAAGCTGTTGGGAGATGTCACTTTGGTCGGTGAAAAAACGGCCTATTTGGGGTCAGCAACAGGTACGTTTATCAATCGGAATTCCTTCGCCACTTTCCTCGGAATGGGTCTTTGCCTTGGCCTTGCTATGATCCTAGATCGCTCCAACAAGCTCCCCTCTACAACCACCACAATCCGCCTCGAAACAGCCCTCCTTTGGATGTGCCTCGCCCTCATCGCCATCGCCCTCGTATCGACCCAATCGCGCATGGGCGTTTTTGCCACGGCCCTCGGCACGTCCGTCGTTATTTACCGAATGAAGCCTGCCAAAACTTGGCACATTTATGCCGTTATTTTGCTTCCCCTCATCCTACTTTTCGCCGGAAATCTCGCCGAACGCGCATTTTTTTCCCTTATCGATTCCGAAGGTCGCCGCGAACTTTGGGCGCAATCCTTCGAGCTCCTAAAAATCCGCCCATTCACCGGCTTTGGTCTGGACTCCTTCCCCCAAAGTTTCGCCCTTCAACACGCCCCGCCCCTTGCGAGGGATGTGGTCTGGGAATACGCGCATAATTCATACCTAACGCTTTGGATTCAAAGCGGAGTTATCTTTGGTTCCCTCCCACTTCTGGCTCTCCTTTGGGGGGGCAGAAAGTTGGTGCGCGCGCCAAACCCGCAGGATCCAATCGCCACATCCGCCCTCGCCATCCTTGTCCTCGCAGGCACGCACTCCTTGGTCGATTTCAGCCTTGAAATGCAGGCAAACGCGTTTGTTTTTACCGCAGTTTTCGCAATGGGCCTCGCCGCGGTCCAACCGCGCAAAAATCGCAGCATCACTTAACCGTAAATTAAGGAATATTAATCAAGGTTAACCACGAACCATTTTGAGACACTGACCACACGGAAAGATGCAAACATGAAATCTGGATCCGCCAGCGCCTTTGACCTTCGCGAAATTTGGAACCTCTTGCGCCGAAAAATCCGCCTGATTGGCCTGTCGATGGCGCTCGTCCTTGGCGCGGCCTTGATCTACCTTTTTTACGTCACCCCCCTGTACTCGGCGACCGCGTGGCTGTTTGTGGACACCGACCAGAAAAACCTGCTCGCGCCCAACGAAAGCTATGCCTCCCCGGGTTCCAGAGACAATGCGCGCATCGAAAGCGAAGTCCTGATCCTCAAGTCAAATACGGTTGCGCTTGCGACGATCGAGCGTTCCCAACTCGTGAATCATCCTCTCTATAAGTTCCAGTTGGGCTTAACTGAGCGCGCCAAAACACTTCTCGGAATTGCCGCCAACAAGCCGCCAACGGGGCCGGATTTGGTGAACCGTGTTCTGGAGAAATTCGATAGATCCACGACGATCCGTCGCATGGGGCAAACCTACCTAATTTCTGTCACCGCCACCTCTCAAGATCGCCACCACGCCGCCGAATTGGCTAATTCCCTTTCGCAAACCTATATCAACCTCCAAGTGCAATCCAAGGTAAACGCAACCCTCGCCGCCCGCGATATTCTACAGGGACAAATTGCCTCGGCCCGCGATGTTTTGGCGCAAACCGAGGGCGCGTTTGACCGCTATATCGACGCAAATCTTTTTCGTCTTACCCAAGAGAGCGGCAACGCCTCCCTCCACTCTTTGCGCGCGCAATTGCAGGAGACCAACGCTTTTCACCTTGAGGCCGAGGTGCGCGTCACTCAGGCGCAGGCGGCATTTGAGGTGCGCGATTGGAACACGTTGGCCCAGACTTTGGGCGACGAGGCCCTCAAAGACCTCACGCAACAACGGGCTGACCTTTCGCAAAAATTGGGCCAAACCGATGCCAGCACCCCTGATGCAATCGACCTGCGGGGACGGCTCACCGCCCTTGAGAAAAACCTTGAAACCCGCACATCCATGGCGGTTTCCGACCTCAGACTCGACGCCACACAGTTGGAAATGGTGCAACGGGATCAACGCAGAACTCTGCGCACCACCGTTTTGTCGGGCGATCTGTCGCCCACCACCCTCGCCCAAATTTATCAGCTGCAACAAGAGGCCGACATCGCGCAGCGCCATTATACAACCCTCCTGTCACGCGCCGCTGAACTACAGGCCCAAGCGCTGGTACATGTGGCCGATACCCGCATCGTGTCCGCCGCCCTTGCGCCCTCACGCGCGAGTTTTCCTAACAAGAACCTGATCCTTGTGCTGGCGGTGATAATTGCGCTGGTGCTTGGTGTTGGATTGGCCTTTCTCAGCGAGTATTACGTTGGCGGCATTTCCTCCACGACCCAACTCGCCAATGTCCTGCCCGTGCCCGTTGCGACCGCCGTTCCGCGCATGGATCTCGCGCCGGATCAAAGCTCTATCGCCGATTACGTCCTTGATGCGCCGCTTTCGGTTTATGCCGAATCTCTGCGTCTTCTGCGCAGCGCAATCGACCAGAGTTTGCGCGCCCAGACCGCCCCGCAAACGCCGCCTACATGCACCGTTATTATGGTTACCTCCTCCATTCCCGCTGAAGGCAAAAGCACGGTCGCCCTTGGCCTCGCCCGCACTTACGCCGCTGCGGGAAAATCGACTCTGTTGATTGACGCCGATCTGCGCAAGCCCTCCCAGCATATATACCTAGACCTCAAACCTGACACCAGTTTGCAAGAGTTTCTCAGCGGCGACAGGACCGTCGCGGATGGCTCTGAGTTTTACACATCCGATCCGAAATCCAACCTTGGTGTGATTTTGGGTCGGGACCGCGCTGATGTGCCAACCGACCAGCTTCTTCAGTCCGACACGTTTAAAAACCTGCTGGAAACCGCCAAAATGGCGATGGATATCATCATTCTAGACACATCCCCGCTGCTGCCTGTGGTGGACGCGCGCTATATCGCGCCCCATGCGGATGTGGTGGTAGATTGTGTGCGGTTTGGCGTGACCGAACAGCGCGACCTGCGTGCGGCCTTTGGCCAACTCACCGCGAGCTTGCGCCCCGGCACCCCCGTCGTCACGCTTTTGAACCACGATGAAAGCAAACACACCGGCTATCGTTACGATGGCTATTACGGCAAAGAATAGCGGCTTTAAAACAAAAAACCCGGCCACAGGGACCGGGTTTTTATAAAGTCTTCAGCGTTCGAAATTAGTGCAGTTTTGCGCCAACTTCTTTGATCGCATCTTCAATCAGCTTGTTACCGTCCGCCGCAGAGGTGTTTGCCGCGATAACATCACGGGCCGCGCCAATCGCAACCGTAATGGCTGTGTCGCGTACTTCTCTGATGGCTGCGGCTTGGGCCGAAGCGATTTGATCTTTTGCACCAGCAATACGACGTTCAATCGAAGTCTGCAGGTCCGCTTTAGCCACTTCAGCGACAACACGTGCCTCTTCTTTGGCCGCAGCAACAATACCGTCAGCTTGCGTTTGGACTTCTTTTTGCTTGCGTTCGTAATCCGCCAAAAGGCCGCGGGCTTCGTCGCGTAGGGCACGAGCTTCGTCGAGATCCTTTTTGATCCCTTCGGCGCGTGCATCCAACTGGCCCGTCAACATGGCGGGAACGTTGAACTTCAACAAAACCGCGATGAAAAGAATAAAGGCCAGCAGGACAACGAAGTTTGTGTTGGCCAGAGAGAAAAACGGACCAGATGCAGCCAGAGCAGGCGTTGCTGTGAAAGCAAGGAGGAAAGCGAGATGTTTCATCGTATTACCCTTTCATCCGTGCGGTAACCGCAGCTTTGAGTGTTGCAGCATCGGCTTTGGTGCCAAAGGCCGAAACGATCTCTTTTGCCGTATCTTTAGCAACCGTAATCACGCTGTCTTTTGCGCCGTCACGAATGGCCGCAATGGCCTTTGCGCTTTCGGCGGTTTGGACCGCGATCTCAGCATCCGCTTTGGCAATCGCGAGATCCAGATCAACCTGAACTTCGGCTTTTGTCTCGGCGGCGATGCGCGCTGCTTCGGCACGGGCGTTGGCAAGGGCCTTAAGATAGGCTTCTTCCGCTTCATGTGCTTTGGCTTTGAGCTCTTCTGCTGCGGCGATGTCACCGGTGATTGTGCCCTGACGTTCGGCCAAAACTGTTGCGATGCGAGGCAAGGCAACCTTTGTCAAAACGAGGTAGATCACAACCAGTGTGACGGCCAGCCAGAAAATCTGGTTTGGGAACGTCGAAAAATCGAGTTGCGGCATACCAGCGGATTCAGGCACGTGTGCGGCCTCTCCAATGGCGTGCTCTTTCGCGAGTTTCGCTATTTCGTGTGCGGCTTCGGTTGTGCCGCTTTGTGCGTCATTTGCCATGTCGTCCTCCAGGAACCTTGTTTACAACGAGAGAGCGCCAAAGCGCCCCCCCGCACGTAAGGATGGTCCGTGAGACTTAAACAGCAAACATAAGCAAGAGAGCTACGAGGAACGAGAAGATCCCAAGAGCCTCAGCAAACGCGATGCCGATGAAGAGAGTCGCAGTTTGACCTGCGGCTGCGGATGGGTTGCGAAGTGCGCCGGCAAGGAAGTTGCCTGCGACGTGGCCAACACCGATAGCGGCTGCGCCGGAACCGATTGCTGCGAGGCCTGCGCCGATGAATTTGCCAAGTGCTGCTGCTGCGAGTACTTCCATGATATTTCTCCTTACGGGTGTATTTAAATAATTGAGTTGATGAGGTTCAGACTTGATCCGCTTAGTGCGACGGATGCAGCGCGTCTTTCAAGTACACGCAAGTCAGAATGGTGAAAACGTAGGCCTGAATGAAGGCCACGAGAACTTCGAGGGCATAAACTGCCGTGATGGCAAGGATCGGCATGAAGGCAAATACGCCCAGCGCGCCGGCAAACCCTGCGAAAACTTTGATAACGGCGTGGCCCGCCATAACGTTACCCGCCAAACGAATGGAGTGGGAAACGGGGCGCACGAAGTAAGAGATAATCTCGATGATGGCGAGGACTGGACGTAATGCCAGTGGCGCAGAAGCGACCCAGAACAGACCCAAAAAGCCAAACCCGTGCTTCACGAAACCAACGATGGTCACCGTAAAGAACACCAGCAGCGCGAGGATCGCTGTGACCGCGATGTGCGATGTGGAGGTAAAGGACAACGGGATCAAACCCATGACATTGGACACCATGATAAACAGGAACAACGTCATGATATAGGGGAAGAATTTCAGCGCATCCTTGCCCGCAACGTCTTCGACCATTTTGTAAACGAAACCGTAAATCATCTCGCCGATGCTTTGGGTGCGCGATGGCACGACGGCACGACCACTTGAGCCAAACACCAGCAGAAGAACGATCACCGCAACGGTAATCATCATCCAAAGCGTCGCGTTTGTCGGCGTGTACCAGTGAAGTTCGCCCCCATGACCGCCAAACAACGGTAGGATGTTAAACTGGTCCATCGGGTGGATTGCCAATTCTCTTACTTCTGGTTGCAAGAAAAGAATCGCCAGAACCATCAGCGCAAGTGCGCCGTACAAAGCAAATTTCCCGTTAGAGGAGCCTGTTTTTGGGGCTTGTTCCGCCATGTTTAGTCCTTCGTCGTTTCAGCAGCCTTGGCCGCCTCGTTTTCCTTCGCCGCTTGTGCGGCAATTTGTTCCGACTGAAGTTCGCTCGCCGTTTTGATCATCGTCTTGACCCCCGCGGCAAACCCCAGAAATGTAAACAGCACCAAGAATATCGGCAGCGTCCCAAACAGAACATCCAACCCGTATCCGATGCCAAAGCCGATCCCAAGACCGGCCACCAACTCGATCACCATCCGCCATGCATGATTGGCTAAGGAATAGTGCTCGTCTTTCTTAGGTTCCGGCGCGTGGCTCTTTTTGAGCCGGGCGATTTTGTCGTCCAACGCCTTCAGCTTGTTTGGATCCTGCATATCAGTCATCAAACTGGCCCCTAAGTCTTCGCGGCAACCTAGAAACACTCCCCCTCCGAGTCAATGCAGCATTTTTAAGAAAATTTTCCGCGCAACCATCTGAAACATAACGATAATTTACATCACCCAAGATTCGCCGTGCCGCGTCCCCCTTGAAACCGGGACCATTTCCACAGGATTTCGATATTCAACCATTCGGTTGACGAACATCCCGCGCCCCGTGTTTCGCGCAATCGGCCTTCCTATTAGGCGTCAAACGCTTAACCAAAAGGTTGAGGTTTCATACAACCCACGCTATCTCTACGCTATGACAGCAGCTCTCGACCTCGCCTTTTCCGCCCTCTCCGATCCAACCCGCCGCGTCATCCTTGCGATGTTGCTTGAGGACGATATGGCCGTGACCGATGTGGCCGAACCCTTCGAGATGTCGCTGGCGGCGATTTCCAAACATCTCGCCATCCTGTCCCGCGCGGGGCTGATCTCTCAGGAAAAGCGCGGACGAGTGAAATGGTGCAAACTCGAGCCTGACGCCCTCAAAGAGGCCTCGGTCTGGATGCAAAGCTTTGGCCAATTTGAGGCGATCAATTTGGACGCGTTCGAAAGTTTCCTCGCGGAAAACAAACTGGCTTAATCCTGCCGGAGCAAGAGCAGCAGCGCCCCCACCGTCAGAGCAACCCCGACCAAACTCGCCCCACTTGGCGCGCCATGTCCGAGCAAGATTTCCAGCAAGATCACCCAACTTGGCACAAGATAGGTATAGGCCATCACCTTGGCCCCCGACAGGCGCATCGAGCCAAAATGGATCAGGCTCAGACTTCCCGCCGTCGCAAAAACCGCCGTGTAAAAAATCGTAAACCAAACAAGTGGCGGCAGCTGTGCCCAATCCGTCGCAAAAATCTCGCGCCCGCCGACAACCAGCATCAGCAAGCTCCCCGCAACAAGGGCATACATCACAAAAACAACGCCGCTCTCACCACGGTTAAATTTGCGCAGCAGCGGTATATAGAGAGCATGGGCGCAAGCTCCGATGAAAAAGACCAGCTCGCCGCGCGCCACCTCAAACCGCATCAACGCGCCCACATCTGCCCGAAACACCACCCAAAGCGCGCCAATCCCGCCAAGGATCAGCACCCAAAACACCCGCATCGGCAGCACTTGGCGTAATACCAAAAACGCGAACCCCGCCGTAATAAGCGGTGTGAGCGTAAACACCGCCGCCGTCGAAATGGGAGGGGCCGTTTTTAACCCCTCAAACATCAGTATCATATAAGAGCCGATTAACCCGCCCGTGACCGCATAGCGCCACGGAGCCTTGGCCGCCGCCTTTAGCGCCCGCAATGGCGCGGGTTCAAACCATAGAATTACCACGAGCAACACCAGCGCCGCGATCCAAAACCTCAGCAAGTTCAGGGCAGCAGGCGCGATATCATTCGCCACCATCCCCCCCAAGCTAAACGACCCCGCAACGATAACAGAAAACAACAGCATCGCCGCGTGACCCGCCATTTCGCGTCGCCGTATGTGAAGGCCTTCCCCCCCGAGAGTCGCCTCACTCATCCGGCAAATCTTTCATCGCTTGCTTAAGGAACGTCAGAAAAGCTTGCACCTTGGGCGTACGATGTAGATCCACATGGGTCACGATCCAATTGGGCGCGGCCCATTCGTCGCGCGGCGGCAATTGCTCGATCAAATCCGGATTCTTTTTGGCCATGCTCTCGGTCATAAACCCCAAGCCAGCCCCCGCCTCGATCGCCGCCGTCCCATCATCCGCGTTATTAAAGCGAAACCGGATCCGATCGCGCGAAACACGCTGATCTAGCCAGCTGAAAAAGGGTGCGCGGGCGTGTGCGGTATCGACGCCAACGAAAATATGGTTGGGCAGATCACCTTCGCCCTGCAACTGACCATTGCGTGCAACATAGCTTTTATGCGCATACAACCCGATCAGTGTCGGACGGAATTTCTGCACCACATTGTCCGCCTCTTGGGGTGGATTTCCCGTGCGGATCGCCACATGTGCCTCGCCGTATTCAAGCCGAAACAGCCGCTCGCCCGTCAGAAACCGCACAATAACACTGGGATGCAAACGTTGGAACTCCGCCAAGACCGGCGCCAAATACCGCGCCATTGAGGGCAGACTGGTGATGACCAACTCGCCGCTCACCTCTTCGCCCTGCCCCCGAATGCGCCCTGTCATCTGGGTGAACTGATCGTCAGTGATACGTGCCACCCGCAGCAGTTCCTGCCCCGCTTCGGTCGGCGTATAGCCACGCGCATGGCGTTGGAACAGCTTGGTTTGCAGGCTCTCTTCCAGCGCATCAATATGGCGAATGACCGTTGCATGGTGCACTCCCAAGACCTCGGCGGCCCCGCTCACCGTCCCAACACGCGCGACATGATAGGCCGTTCTAATCTCATCCCAGCTGGACATAATACCCTCTCCGTCAATCCGTGCGTATTCACACATTTAGTGTTGATATATGCGAGTTGTGTTCATTCCCGCAATGCATAAATGTTGGGTCAACAGAAACACTTCCGCCTGAAAGGCTCCTGAAATGACCCATAACATTCTGCGCATTGACGCCTCTGCCCGTTACCAAGGTTCTGTCTCTCGCGACCTTGGCGACGATTTTATCGCCCAAAAACCAAACGCAACCGTCACAACCCGTGACCTTGCCCAAGGCATCCCACAGATCAACGAAACATGGGTCGGCGCCACCTTCACCCCGCCAGAAGCCCGCACCACCGCGCAAAAAGCAACGCTCGCATTGTCCGACGAACTGGTCGCGGAACTGATTGCCGCCGATGAAATCGTCCTGACCACCCCACTCTATAACTTCTCCGCCCCCGCGGCGTTCAAAGCATGGGTCGACCAAATCGCCCGCGCTGGCGTCACGTTCAAATATACCGAAACTGGCCCCGTTGGCCTGCTCGACGACAAACCCGTCACGATCATTGTCTCTTCGGGCGGCGTGGCTCTTGGCTCCCCCGTTGATTTTTTCTCGGCCCACGCGCGCCAAGTCTTTAACTTCATCGGCATTACCAACGTGACCTTGGTTGGCGCGTCTGGTGGCACCGAGGCCGCCATCACCACGGCAAAAACCGAATTGACCAAAATCGCCGCTTAAGCAAAAATCCGGAGGGCCCCAACCACGGGGGCCTTCTCTCTCTTGACTCTCTTCCCCTGACCCCATAAACGCGCACCATATCCCGAGGGTTCCACGCCTTCGGTCCCCGCTTTAGTAGGGATCGCCATCCGTCAGCGCGTTGCGCCCACGGGTGTCGTTGTGGTTTGGTAGTTCGCTACCTTACAATTGGTCGCGCCCAGCATATCTTATGGGCAAATGGTAATGGCGAAGGAGCCGCGATAATGTTTGAAAACCTATCTGAACGTCTTGGTGGCGTCTTTGATCGGCTCACAAAACAAGGCGCCCTCTCTGAGGATGACGTCAAAACAGCTCTGCGCGAAGTGCGCGTCGCCCTGCTTGAGGCCGACGTTTCCCTGCCCGTTGCCCGCGATTTCGTTAAGGCCATCCAAGACAAAGCCACTGGCCAAGCCGTCACAAAATCCATCACGCCCGGCCAGCAAGTCGTCAAAATCGTCCACGACGAACTCGTTCATGTCCTCACGGGCGAAGGCGATCCGGGTGCGCTCAAAATCGACAATGCCCCTGCCCCGATCCTGATGGTCGGCCTGCAAGGCTCCGGTAAGACCACAACAACTGGTAAACTCGCCAAACGCCTAACCGAGAAAAACGGCAAACGCGTCCTCATGGCCTCGCTCGATATTTACCGTCCCGCCGCGCAACAACAACTCGCGATCCTCGGAACGCAAATCGGCGTTGATACCCTGCCCATCGTGGCCGGCGAATCCGCTGTGCAAATCGCCAAACGCGCAAAACAACAAGCCACCCTTGGCGGCTACGACGTCTATATGCTCGATACCGCGGGCCGCTTGCACATCGACGAAACCTTGATGCAAGAAGTCGAAGACGTGCGCAACGCGGTCAACCCGCGCGAAACCCTCCTCGTCGTTGACGGCCTCACAGGCCAAGTCGCGGTCGAAGTGGCCGAAGAATTCGACGCCAAAGTCGGCATTACCGGCGTGGTCCTCACCCGTATGGACGGAGACGGTCGCGGTGGTGCTGCTCTCTCTATGCGGGCCGTCACGGGCAAACCGATCCGCTTTGTCGGCCTCGGCGAGAAAATGGACGCGCTCGATACCTTCGAGCCTGACCGTATCGCGGGCCGCATTTTGGGGATGGGCGATATCGTCGCCCTCGTTGAAAAAGCCCAAGAAACCATCGAGGCCGCACAGGCCGAACGCATGATGAAACGGTTCCAAAAGGGCCAATTCAACATGAACGATCTCAAATCCCAACTTGAGCAAATGATTAAGATGGGTGGCATGGAAGGTATCATGGGGATGATGCCGGGCATGGGCAAAATGGCCAAACAGGCACAAGGCGCTGGTATGGACGACAAAGTCCTCACGCGGCAAATCGCGCTGATCCAATCGATGACCAAAAAAGAGCGCGCCAACCCTGCCCTCCTGCAAGCGTCGCGCAAAAAGCGCATCGCCAAGGGTGCGGGTCTTGAAGTCTCCGACTTGAACAAACTTCTCAAAATGCAGCGCCAAATGGGCGACATGATGAAGAAGATGGGCAAGGGCGGCATGCTCAAACAGGCGATGAAAGGCATGTTTGGCAAAGGCGGTATGCCCGAGGGCATGGACCCCTCGCAAGCCATGGGTCAAATGGATCCAAAAGCGCTGGAAGCGGCGGCCAAGCAAATGGGCGGCAAACTTCCGGGTCTTGGCGCACCGGGCGGCTTGCCCATGGGCCTCTCTGGTTTTGGGAAAAAGAAGTAAATGAACAAGGCGCCCGTCATAAAAACCAAACGGCTCGTTTTGCGGGGACATATCCTCGCAGACTTCGAACCGTTGCGCGCGTTTTTTGACACGGACCGCGCAAAGTTCGTTGGGGCGCCGATTTCCGATGCCCGTCTGTGGCAAGGCTTCGCCGCCGACGTCGGCGCGTGGGAGCTTTTGGGCATGGGCGGCTGGGCCATCACCCTGCCCGATGGCACGATGATCGGCCAAATCTCCGTGAACCAACCCAAGCATTTCCCCGAAGTCGAATTGGGCTGGATGTTATTTGAGGGCCACAGCCGCAAAGGCTATGCCGCCGAAGCCGCGATCGCCGTGCGCAATTGGGCCGTTGCCAACCTTCCCCTGACCTCGCTGGTCAGCTACATCGACCCCGAAAACGGACGCTCCATTCTACTCGCCGCCAAGCTCGGCGCGCGTATCGACAACAAAGCAACAAAGCCCCAAAACGAAACCTGTTTGGTCTTTCGTTATAAGTTGGCTGCAGTCGACGATACCGACGGTTCTGTGGAGGCCTACGCGTGAAAAAAATCATATGCAAAACATATGCAATTCATATGGCAAACTCATCGCTGTTTTGGGGGGTCAAATGACCGATAATATCACCCGCGCCGCCGAGGTTCTAAAGTCGCATCGCGAGAGCATCGACCGCCTCGATGCCATCCTTGTTTATACTCTGGGCGAGCGGTTTAAACACACCCAAGCCGTGGGCGCCCTCAAGGCCGAACACGCGCTCCCGCCCTCCGATCCTACCCGTGAAGCGGCGCAAATTGCCCGCCTCGAAGATCTCGCAAAAGAAGCAGGTCTGGACCCCGAATTCGCTAAGAATTTCTTGAATTTCATCATTCAAGAAGTGATTCAACATCACAAAAAACATACTGAATAATCAAACAACCCCAGACATAAGATGCTGGAAACAAATAAAACTTAGGAGACTACTACTATGGCTATGAAAATTCGCCTTGCCCGTGGCGGCAGCAAAAAACGCCCTTTCTACCGTGTTGTCGCAGCAGACAGCCGTATGCCACGCGATGGCCGCTTCATCGAGAAATTGGGCACATATAACCCCCTTCTCGCAAAAGACAGCGAAGAGCGCGTACAGCTCGACCTTGAGCGCGTAAAACATTGGCTTGACCAAGGCGCGCAACCTTCTGACCGCGTAGCACGTTTCCTCGAAGCCGCTGGCGTTCTTGAAGCAAAAACACGCAGCAACCCTAAGCGCGCAATCCCAGGCAAAAAAGCCACAGAACGCGCCGAAGAAAAAGCCGCTAAAGCAGTAACAGCAGCCGAAGCTGCCGCTGCACCAGCAGAAGAAGTATCTGCGGAGTAATCAAATAGTTAGGTCCAAATCATGCCCGAATTTTCAGACGAGTTTCGGCAAGACTTGGGCCAACTTTTTCGGTGGCGGCGCGATGTGCGCCGCTTCCGCACAGACCCCGTCGATCCCGCGTTAGTCGACCTCTGCCTCGCCAGCTTTTCGCTCGCCCCCTCGGTGGGATTGTCCGAACCTTGGCGGATCATAAAAGTACACAGCGCCCAAGCCCGCGCTGCCGCTTTGCAAAACTTTGAAATTGAAAACAAAAAAGCCCTTGAGGGTCAGGTCGATGACCGTGCAAAACTCTATGCAAACCTCAAACTTTCCGGCATGAGAGACGCCCCTGTTCAACTGGCGATTTTCTGCGATGAGAGCACCGAAAAAGGCGCAGGTCTGGGCGCGCAAACCATGCCGGAAATGCGCCGATATTCGGTTGTTTCGGCCGTTACGCAAATGTGGCTTCTTGCCCGTGCGCATGGTCTTGGCGTGGGTTGGGTATCCATCCTTGACGCCCCAAAACTTTGCGCCGAACTAGACGTGCCAAAAGACTGGCGACTCGTCGCTTTTCTGTGCATGGGTTGGCCCGAAGATGATATGGATAGCCCCGAACTTGAACGTGCTGGATGGGAACAAAGAGCTCCCCATTTGATCGTCGAAACCCGATAGGAGACCGCAGTGTCCAAAGACAAAATTTGTGTGGGTGCCTTTGCGGGTTCCTATGGCGTTCAGGGCGAAGTGCGCCTCAAGAGTTATTGCGCGGATCCCGCCGCCATCGAGACTTATGGCTTGCTCTCTTCTGAAGATGGCGAGATCGAATATATTGTTGGCATAACCCGCGCTGTAAAGAACGGATTTTCCGCCCGCGTCGAGGGTATCTTCACCAAAGAACAGGCTGATGCGCTCACAAACACACTGCTTTATGTAGATCGTGACGTTCTTCCAAGCTTGCCGGATGATGAGTTTTATCACAGTGATCTCATTGGGTTAGATGTTTTGGATACCGGCGGAGCCCTCCTTGGTAAAGTCCAGAAGGTTGTCAACCACGGCGCCAGCGACATTCTTGAAATTGCGGGCCCAAATCTGAAGGCCACCGTCCTTATGCCCTTTACACATGCGGTGGTTCCGACCGTCGATCTGGCGTCTGGCCGCTTGATTGTTGACCCGCCCGAGGGCGTGTTTCCTGATGACGACTAGGATCATCATTCACGCAGGGTTTTACAAAACTGGAGCCACGTCGCTTCTGGCCTATTTTGAGCGAATCTCAGCCCTGTTTGGGGACCAAATATTCTATTGCAGTCGCGACCAATTGTCCGACGCTGCCATCGCGGCCCCGCAAAAGCACTCCTTGATTTGCTCTGGATGCAGGACAGTCTCCGTGCAAAACTTTCACCTGCACGGCGCGAAAACACAGGCAACACGCTAAAAACAAGAGATATTTCATGACAATCCCACCAATGAAAAGAGCCCTCGCCACAAAGTCCCACGGCCGTTTGTCTATAAGCACGTCCCTGAAACCACGCGAATTGATGACGGACACCCCCCGCCTAAAGGGTGCGTGGACCGCCAAGATCGTCACGCTTTTTCCGGAAGTTTTTCCGGGGATATTGGGTGCATCTTTGACGGGGAAGGCCTTAAAGGAGGGGCTTTGGGCGCTGGAGACCATCGACTTGCGTAGCTATGGCGACGGACGGCACAAAAACGTCGATGACACGCCGTCAGGAGGGGGTGCGGGGATGGTATTGCGGGCCGATGTGGTTGGCAAAGCGCTAGAACATGCGACACACGGCGCACCAAAGGATCGCGCGCGCTGGCCTGTTATTTATATGTCACCACGGGGCAAACCGCTTACGCAAGCGATGGTCCAGAAGTTCGCACAAGCCGAGGGAATGACCATCCTGTGTGGACGGTTTGAGGGCGTGGATGAACGTGTTTTGGAGCATTATGAAATCGAAGAGGTGAGCCTTGGGGATTTCGTTTTAACCGGTGGTGAAATTGCCGCCCAAGCCATGATTGACGCCACGGTGAGGTTGCTGCCGGATGTCCTTGGAAATCACGTGTCGACCGAAGAAGAGAGCTTTTCAAACGGCCTACTAGAACACGCACAATACACGCGTCCTGCGATTTGGGAAGGCCATGAAATCCCAGCGGTCCTCACCTCAGGCAACCACGCGAAAGTTGAAAAATGGCGCCACGAGCAGTCAGAAAAAATCACGCGAGAACGGCGTCCAGACCTATGGGAAGCCTACCAGAAACGGCCTAAATGACGGGCGCCCTAAGCGTGGAAGACCTTGACATGCCTAGGCTTTCCTTCCCCTATTGAAACACAGAAACTCATTTAGGGAGAACTCAAATGGAATTTGTAGCCGCCTATTCGACCGCGATACTATCGCTCCTCGTGTTTGTTCTAATTGTTTTGGTTCAAGGCGCAATGGTGGGGGCCGCCAAAGCATCGGCCGCGCTCACACCCGGAAGTTCACCCAAAGCCGACTATGAGACCGCGTTGTATCGCCTCGATCGTTCGCATCAAAACGGCGTGGAGAACTTGGCCCCCGCAGCGATTGCATTGTTTTCATGCATACTCGTTGGCGCCCCAAGTTGGTGGGTCAATCTATTGATGGTCCTCTTCCTTTTGGGCCGCATCGTTTACGCGCTGATCTACTTGAGAAACGTGGGAAAGCCGACGCAAGGCATCCGAACAGGGGTTTATGTCTTTAGCTGGGCAATGATCGTCATCCTGTGCTGCATGGCAATTTTGTCCCTTATTTAACGGGGCTTTCCTTAGGTCTTCGCAGGCAACTTTGTGGTCGCTTGGGGCTTGCCCCTAGGCCTTTTTGCGCCTATACCGCGCAGACTTGAGATGAGAAAACTGGGTGGATGATTCTGTTTGGGTTCTTGTTTCAGGTACTAAGGGCTATCCCTAACGCGGGGCGCGTCAAACCAAACATTCTTCTGTTTGGGTGTTATGTGCATCAACCGCTTGTGGGCTACCTCTCAAAGGAATGACGATCTTATCTCTGGCGGGCTGATTTTTCGGGACCCGGTGAATGACCAAGAGCACTTAGACCGCACAAACTTCGTGGAAAAAACCGCGAGCATTTATGGAGTAAATCAGATGAACCTGATTGCACAATTGGAAGCTGAGCAAGTCGCAAACCTTGCAAAAGACATTCCAGATTTCAAAGCGGGTGACACTATCCGCGTTGGTTACAAGGTAACCGAGGGCACGCGCTCTCGTGTACAGAACTACGAAGGCGTTTGTATCGCCCGTAAAAACGGTTCCGGCATTGCTGGTTCGTTCACAGTTCGCAAAATTTCTTTTGGTGAAGGTGTAGAGCGCGTATTCCCACTGCACTCCACAAACATCGACAGCATCACCGTGGTTCGCCGCGGTAAAGTCCGTCGCGCCAAATTGTACTATCTGCGTGAACGTCGTGGTAAATCCGCACGTATCGCCGAAGTTACTAACTATAAACCCAAAAAAGAAGCGTAAGGAAAAGGGCCATGAAAAAAGATATTCACCCCGACTACCACTTCATCAACGTCAAGATGACAGACGGTACAATCGTTCCTATGCGTTCGACATACGGCAAAGAGGGCGACCAGCTTTCCTTGGAAATCGATCCCTCCGTGCACCCCGCATGGAATGGCGGCAGCTCGCGTCTTTTGGATGCTGGCGGACGTGTTTCCAAGTTCAAAAACAAATACGCTGGTCTTGGCTTCTAAGCTGTCCACGATATTTATCAAAAAACCCGGCTGTTTTGCAGTCGGGTTTTTTTGTGCGCATTTCTGACGGCCTAAGCTTCTGCAAGAGATTGGTTAAGACCGTTCCACTCGTCGGTCAAAGTCCCTGTCGGCGTTTCCTGCCCGCCCATACGATCCCAATATCCCGCATTTGGGATGTCGCCCTCTATGCGGTGACACAAAGCATGAATGCGGTTCATAATCTGGACGTCCTCATAGGCCTGACAGATTTCATGCGCAGCTTCCCAATGCGAACCCAAAGCAAGTTCCCCTTGTTTCAAATGATCCAATGCGGTGCGCGCCAAACCTGTCATATCATTACTTTCCGTCATAATTCTCTCCCGTAAAATACTCGTGAAGGAACTATACGCCTACAGCGAATTCTGGCGAGCATAATTCCAATCCAATGCCGACAATCTTTCATATTCTCTTGCCGCCTGCGATGGCTTCCCATAAGGAAAATCACAACATATAGTGTCCCCATTAGCTGGGGCTACTGGCAGGACTTTGAAGGGGAAAAGATTTGGCGCATATTATCGTTGTGGGGAATGAAAAAGGCGGTTCAGGCAAATCGACAACTTCGATGCATCTGGCAACGGCGCTGGTTCGCATGGGGCATTCGGTTGGGGCGCTTGATCTGGATTTGCGTCAAAAAAGTTTTGGTCGGTATATCGAAAACCGCAAAGCCTATGCAGAAAAGCATGATCTCACGCTCGCCTGCCCTGATTACCAAGACCTTCCCGAAATCGACTCCACCGCTCTCGAACCCGGTGAAAATATCTATGACCACCGCCTGTCAGCGGCCGTCGCGACCTTGGAGCCAACCTGCGATTTTATTCTTATTGACTGTCCGGGAAGCCATACGCGCCTGTCCCAAGTTGCGCACTCGCTTGCCGACACATTGGTTAGCCCGCTCAACGATAGCTTTGTGGATTTCGATCTTTTGGCCCGTGTGGACCCCGAAACAAACAAAATCCTCGGACCGTCGGTTTATTCGGAAATGGTGTGGAACGCGCGGCAACTGCGTGCTCAAGCTGGTCTGCCGCCGATTGATTGGATCGTTGTGCGTAACCGTCTTGCCGCGCAAAACATGCATAACAAGATAAAAATGGGCCAAGCGATGGAAGACCTTTCCAAGCGCATTGGCTTTCGCACTGCGAACGGTTTCGGCGAGCGGGTCATTTTCCGCGAATTGTTCCCCAAGGGCCTCACGCTACTCGACCTGCGCGATATCGGTGTTAAAGGCCAGATGAACATCTCGAACGTCGCGGCCCGTCAAGAGCTGCGCGAGTTGGTCAAAGTCCTTAAACTTCCCGGCGTCGAAGTCGACTTCTAGATCCTAGGTAAACTTCCGAAAAAATCGGGTGCGGTCGAACATATCTTCGAGCGCTTCCATCCGTGGCCGCGTGGTATCCCACGTGCGCTCCTGTACCGATGCCACCACCGTTTCCAACAAAAGCATAGGCACAATAGAGCTGTCCCAAGCAGAAGGCACGATAATGCGACAGCTAAATGTATGTGTCGCAATCTTCTCGATCGGCGATTGCCATTGATCAGTGAACAAGATGATTTTCGCGCCCTTCTCGGCGGCAAGTTCCGCGAGTTTAAGCGTCGAGTTTTCATAGCGCCGCACGTCGAAAATCACCACGACATCACCTTCTTTGACCTCAAGAAGGTAGTGCGGCCATGCATTGGATATTGACTGAATATGGGTCACATTTGGACGCAAAACCTGCATGTGGAGGAAAAAGTAATCCGCCAAAGCGCGCGTAATACGACCGCCCACAACATAGATTCCGCGATCCATATCCGCCAAAAGGTCGCAAGCTTCGTCAAAGCCCGTCGTTTCAATTTGCCCCAAGGTCTGGCGGATATTTCCCATAACCGCATCGGTGAAACGATTGAGAATATGCTCGGTGGGCGCACGCCCCGCCCATGTATCGTGTTTTTCTATCGGGTCAGAAATCTGCGCTTGCAACTCGCCGCGTAGTGCACGTTGAAATTCAGGGAACCCCGAGAAGCCAAGCTTCTGTACCATCCGTACGACCGTTGGCGTCGAAACCTCCGCGTCGTGAGCGACCATCGTGATCGAGCCAAGACCTGACATGGGATAGTTTTGCAGGAGCGAATCCGCAAGTTGGCGTTCCGCGCGGGTCAGGTTTGCGAAGCTGGCACGCAGAATATCGGATATAGTCTCTGGTGTACTGGTCAAAATAGGCCCCTTTTTTATGCGTATACCAAGGGAATGCGTTTTCGTGAAGGAAATGCTTTCGTAAAAGAGTTGACAGAGTGATGCGTTCTGAAACAATACTTTCAAAGCGCCATCTTTGGAAGCGTTGATTTGGGTGGGTGAATGTTAAGACTAGAAGACATCGAGGGGAAACCGGCCGTATTCGTAAACCGCGAAGGCGCGACGCCCATCGCAATTGTTTGCGAACACGCGTCGCGGTTTATTCCAACGGAATTTGACGGCTTGGGGCTGACGGATGTCGCGCGCGAAAGTCACGCAGCGTGGGATCCGGGCGCTTTTGACGTTGCGCAGATGTTGGCTCTTGGCCTCAACGCCCCACTCGTTGCTTCAGGTGTTTCGCGGCTTGTTTACGATTGCAACCGCCCACCTGAAGCGCTCGATGCGATGCCCGCCAAAAGCGAACAGTTTGATGTTCCTGGGAATCTTGCCCTGACCGAGGCCCAGCGCGCTGCGCGTACAAAAAACTACTACGTACCATTTTGCGCCGCCCTCACTGAGATGATGGCAACAGGCATTGAAGCCATCGTAACGGTCCACAGTTTCACCCCTATTTATCACGGCACCCCCCGCGCCGTCGAATTAGGTGTTTTGCACGATTCTGACAGCCGTCTTGCCGACGCGATGCTCAAGAACGCCCCCCAAGAAACAACCCTTTTGACCCTGCGCAACGAACCCTACGGTCCAGAACACGGGGTAACCCACACGCTCAAAGTTCATGGCGTTGAAAATGGCATTGCGAATGTTATGCTCGAAATCAGGAACGACCTTTTAGCGACGCCAGAGCAACGACAGGAAATTGCGCAAATGCTTTTACGGATTTTGAGGAAGTCTCTTAACGACATTGGTGTTCCGACCCCTCAGGAGTCGACAGAATGATCCCATTTATCCGTGTATATGTCCGCATTGTTGACGGCTTCAATCGTCGCCTTGGGCGCATAACAATGTATGGGATTTTCGTAATGATCGCGATCCTCATGTGGTCGTCTGTCTCCAAAATCGCCTTCAATCCTTCGCTTTGGACGCTAGAAATCGCGCAGTTTGCCATGGTCGCCTATTACATGCTTGGCGGTCCCTATTCGATCCAAGAGGGTGCGAATGTGCGGATGGATTTGTTTTATGGCGAGTGGTCGACGCGGAAAAAAGCGTGGTTTGACGTTTTCACGGTGCTGTTCCTCATCTTCTATCTCGGTGTCTTGCTTTATGGCGCCTACGACAGCACCGCTTATTCGTTCAAATACGGCGAGCGCTCGCCAACCGCTTGGCGCCCATACATGTGGCCGATCAAAATCACGATGTGCATTGGGATTTTCTTGATGCTTTTGCAGGCGATTTCCGAACTCCTCAAAGATATTGCGACCCTCAAGGGAGTACGCCTCTAATGTCCTACGAAATGATCGCAATCTTCATGTTTGCCACCATGATGCTAATGATGATGACCGGCCAACGGGTGTTTGGCGCGATCGGCGGCGTCGCGGCGGTTGCCGCCCTAACCCTTTGGGGTACTGGCGGTAGTGATATTCCATTCTCCAGCGCGATGAAGCTGATGAAATGGTACCCCCTACTCACGTTACCGATGTTTATTTTCATGGGCTATGTCCTGTCGGAAAGTAAAATTGCCGACGACCTCTATAAAATGTTCCACGTTTGGATGGGGCCACTAAACGGCGGGCTCGCTATTGGCACGATCGGCTTGATGGTTTTGGTTTCGGCTATGAACGGCCTTTCGGTGGCGGGGATGGCGATTGGGGCGACGATTGCCCTACCTGAACTTCTGCGGCGTGGGTATGACAAGAGGATGGTGACGGGGGTTATTCAAGCGGGGAGTTCGCTAGGAATTCTTGTACCGCCTTCGGTCGTGCTTGTGCTTTATGCGATGATTGCGCGCCAACCCGTCGGGCAGCTATGGCTTGCCGGAGTGGTTCCGGGCTTGATGATGGCCGCTATGTTCATTCTTTATATCGTGATCCGCTGCAAACTGAATCCAGAGCTTGGACCCGCGATGAAGCCCGAAGACTTGGCCGAATATGACCGCGTCTCGGAACATCCTTTGCGGATCAATTTTGTAATCATCGCCGCCTTTTTGATGCTCCCCTTCCTTCTGCAAGCAGAGTCTGTTTCGGCCAAAACCATCCTTGTGCTCGCGCTGGCAGTTGGTGGGCTCGCCTATGTGACCCGCAGCATACCTCTTTTCTATAAGGACGTTTTTCTCAAAGAAAAGAACCGCCTTCTGTTCTCGGGCCTCCTCCCCCTCATCATCTTTTTTGCGATGATGGTTCCCTTTGTAAATGGCTGGACAAGCCTTGTGGAAAGTTCTGCGATTGGCGCAATGACGGCCTTTTTGGCGGCGGTCCTTAAGGGGCGGATGAACTCTGAAGTTTTCGAGAACTCCGTGCGCAACACGTTGCTGATCTCCTGTATGTTCATGTGGATTATCCTCGCCGCACTCGGCTTTGGCGCGGTGTTTGATGGACTTGGCGCGGTGAAGGCTATCGACAGTCTATTCACCGATCAACTTGGCTTAAATCCTTGGATGATCCTGATCCTGATGCAGCTTTCGTTCCTTATTATGGGGACTTTTCTTGACGATACTGCGATGCTTGTGATTGTGGCACCCCTGTATGTGCCCTTGGTGCAAGTCCTTGGGTTTGACCTGATTTGGTATGGTGTCCTTTACACAATCACGACACAAATTGCTTATATGACGCCGCCTTTTGGCTATAATCTGTTCCTGATGCGGGCCATGGCTCCACCGGAAATCACCCTTAAGGACATCTACGGCTCAATCCTGCCGTTTGTGTTGGTGATGCTGTTGGCGCTGACCTTGATTATGCTTTTCCCACAGATCGCTTTGTGGCTTCCAAATTACGTTTACGGCAAATAATTTCAACGACCCCGAATGGGGCAAACCCTATAAAACCTCAACAAGGAGACGACCATGACAACAAGACGCAAGTTTCTCACCACCGCAGGGGTTGGCGCAGTTGGCGCAACCCTCGCGGCCCCAGCTATCGCCCAAAGCAAAATCAAATGGCGGATGCAAACTTATGCTGGCCCTGCATTGGCCGAGCATGTGATCACCCCGGCCATCAACAGCTTCAATAAAATTGCTGGCGACGAGATGGAAATCGAACTGTTCTACGCGGACCAACTTGTCCCAACGGGCGAACTTTTCCGTGCGATGCAAAAAGGCACAATCGACGCGGTTCAATCCGACGACGACTCCATGGCGTCCCCAACCGAAGTCACTGTATTCGGCGGCTACTTCCCCATGGCAAGTCGCTACTCGCTCGACGTGCCAGTTCTGTTCAACCAATACGGCCTGAACGAAATCTGGGACGAAGAATACTCCAAAGTTGGCGTAAAACACATCTCTGCTGGCGCATGGGACCCCTGCCACTTCGCAACAAAAGAGCCTATCACTTCGCTCAAAGACCTCGAAGGCAAACGCATCTTTACCTTCCCAACTGCGGGTCGTTTCCTCACACAATTCGGCGTCATTCCCGTAACGCTTCCTTGGGAGGACATCGAAGTTGCGATGCAAACGGGCGAGCTTGACGGCATCGCATGGTCCGGCATCACCGAGGATTACACTGTGGGTTGGGCCGACGTGACCAACTATTTCCTCACCAACAACATTTCCGGCGCTTGGGCGGGTTCGTTCTTTGCCAATATGGATCGCTACAATGAGCTTCCTGAGCACTTGCAAGAACTGCTCAAAGTTTGTACCGACCAATCGCACTATTACCGTCAGTGGTGGTATTGGGGTGGCGAAGCTGCGCTCCGTGTCAACGGTCCGAAAATGGAACTGACAACAATCCCTGACGAAGAATGGGCTGTTGTTGAAGATGCCGCCGTTAAATTCTGGGATGAGATTGCTGCCGAAAGCGAGACCAAAGCCAAGGTTGTCAATATCATCAAGCAATACAACGCAGATATGATCAAAGCTGGCCGTCCATACCGTTAGGTCAATAAATACGGTGCGCCCCGTTCTGGGGCGCACTTGCTCACCCAAAGGATACGAAAATGCTAAGTTTTGAAGCTCTTAAAACCGCTGTCGCCGCTGGCACAGTTGATACAGTTCTGGTTTGTCTTGTGGACATGCAGGGCCGTCTCATGGGCAAGCGTTTTCTCGCACAACACTTTGTGGACTCCGCCTATAGCGAGACCCATTGTTGTAATTACCTGCTCGCCACTGACCTCGAAATGGCCACACCCGATGGGTTTGCCTCAACCAGCTGGGAATCTGGCTATGGCGACTATGTGATGAAGCCCGATCTGAGCTCCATCCGCCCTATGCCGTGGCTCGACAGCACCGTCATGGTACTTTGTGACGTGCTCGATCACCATAACAATCCCATTCCCCATTCCCCGCGTGCCATTTTGAAAAAGCAGGTCGCGCGCCTTCAAGACATGGGCTTTACGGCAATCATGGCCACTGAGCTTGAGTTCTTCTTGTTTGAGAAAAGCTTTGAAGAAATTTCAAAATTCGGCTTCCGCGATTTGACGCCGATCTCGGCCTACAACGAAGATTACCACATCCTGCAAACCACCAAAGAAGAGCATGTGATGCGCCCCATTCGCAACCATCTCTATGCTGCGGGCATTCCGATTGAGAGCACCAAAGGCGAGGCCGAGGCGGGCCAAGAAGAGCTCAACATCAAGTATTCCGAAGCTATGAATTGCGCCGAATTTCACACCATTGCCAAACATGCGGTCAAAGAAATCGCTTGGCAAAAGGGCCACGCCGTCAGCTTCCTTTCCAAGGTTTCGCGCGACCTCGTTGGCTCCTCCTCGCATGTGCATCAGTCGCTTTGGAAAGATGGCAAGAACGCGTTTTTTGATCCCGATGCCGAACTTGGCATGTCTGATATGATGCGTGCCTATATGGGCGGCCTGTTGAAATATGCGCCCGACGTAACCTACTTCCTCGCTCCCTATATCAACAGCTACAAACGCTTCCAAAAGGGTATGTTCGCCCCCACCAAATCCGTCTGGTCCGTGGACAATCGCACCGCTGGTTTCCGCCTTTGTGGCGCAGGCTCCAAGTCTGTGCGCGTGGAATGCCGCATCGGTGGGAGCGACCTAAATCCCTACCTTGCGCTCGCCTGTCAACTTGCTGCGGGGATCAAGGGCATGGAGGAAAATCTTCCCCTTGCATCCCCCGCCAAAGGCGACACATATGGAGACAGCGACGGCCCCGAGATCCCGCAAACTCTGCGCGACGCCGCCAAAACACTCACGAACTCTGTGATGCTGCGTGAAGCCTTTGGCGACGACGTTGTAGATCACTACACCCGCTGTGCTACGTGGGAAATTGAAGAATTTGACCGCATCGTGACCGATTACGAAATCGCTCGCGGATTTGAAAGAGCCTAAACATGACAAACACAGTGAAATGTATCTCGCCCATCGACGGGTCGCTTTATGCCGAACGCCCAGTCCTGACCCAATCTCAAGCAGAGGCCGCCGTTGCGCGCGCCCGCGCTGCGCAAATCGAGTGGGCCGCACGCCCTTTGAGTGAGCGCAGTGCCTTGGTCATGGCTGGCGTTACTGCCGTTGGTGCAATGAACGACGAAATCGTTCTTGAAATCGCCCACCAAATGGGTCGCCCCGTGCGCTATGGTGGTGAATTCGGCGGCTTCAACGAACGCGCAAGCTACATGGCCACGATTGCCGAAGACGCCCTCGCGGACATCGCAGTTGGCGAAGATGCCCAGTTCAAACGCTATATCAAACGCGTACCACATGGCGTGGTTTTGGTCGTGGCCCCATGGAACTACCCCTATATGACCGCGATCAATACGGTCGCGCCCGCCCTCATCGCGGGCAACGCCGTCTTGCTCAAACACGCGAGCCAAACCCTGCTTGTGGGCGAACGTATGGCCGCCGCTTTCCACAGCGTGGGCATCCCTGCGGACGTGTTCCAAAACGTATTCCTTGACCACGCAACCACCAGCGCCCTGATCGCAGCCAAGAGTTTTGGTTTTGTGAATTTCACGGGATCAGTTGGCGGTGGCCAAGCCATGGAACGTGCAGCGGCTGGGACATTTACCGGTGTCGGCCTTGAACTTGGCGGCAAAGACCCCGGCTATGTTATGGAAGACGCAGACCTCGATGCGGCTGTTGATACGCTTATTGATGGGGCGATGTTCAACTCTGGTCAGTGCTGCTGTGGGATCGAACGGATTTACGTCCACGAGAGCCTGTACGACGCCTTTGTCGAAAAAGCTGTGGCGATTGTTTCGGCTTACAAACTTGGCAACCCACTCGAAGAAACCACAACCCTCGGCCCCATGGCCCACACCCGTTTTGCCGCCGAAGTCCGCGCGCAAACTGAAGAAGCCATCGCCGCAGGTGCAACAGCATTGATCGACCCCGCGCTTTTCCCACAGGACGACGGTGGCGCCTATCTCATGCCGCAAATCCTCACCAATGTGACTCACGATATGCGCGTCATGCGTGACGAAAGCTTCGGCCCTGTTGTTGGCATTATGTCGGTCAAAGACGATGCCGAGGCGATTGCCCTTATGAACGACAGCAACTTTGGCCTAACTGCAAGCCTTTGGACTAAAGACATTGATCGCGCGGCCCGTATCGGCGACCAAATCGAAACCGGAACTGTGTTTATGAACCGTGCGGATTACCTTGATCCCGGACTTTGCTGGACAGGTTGCAAAGACACTGGTCGCGGCGGCGGCCTCTCGGTCATTGGGTATCACAACCTCACACGCCCAAAATCTTACCACTTTAAAAAGGCATAAATGTCATGAACTTAACTGGCAATTGGTCCTACCCAACCACAATCAAATTCGGCGCTGGCCGCATCAGTGAACTCGCGGATGCCTGCAAAGCGACGGGTATGAAAAAACCCCTGCTCGTTACGGATAAGGGCCTCGCGAACCTACCGATCACCACGGCAGCCCTCGATCAACTTGAGGCCGCTGGCCTTGGGCGCGGGCTTTTCTCCGATGTTGATCCCAACCCAAATGAAATAAACGCGGAAGCGGGCCTCGCTGTGTATCGCGCCGGTGGCCACGACGGTGTGATTGCCTTTGGCGGCGGCTCTGGCCTCGACCTTGGCAAAGTGATTGCCTTCATGTCTGGCCAAACCCGCCCCCTTTGGGATTTTGAAGACATCGGCGATTGGTGGACCCGCGCCGACCCCGCTGGAATCGCACCGATCATCGCGGTTCCCACAACTGCTGGCACAGGCTCCGAAGTCGGCCGCGCGTCGGTGATCACCAATTCCGTGACGCATGAAAAGAAGATCATTTTTCACCCTAAAATCTTGCCCGCCATCGTTATTTGCGATCCAGAGCTGACAACGGGCATGCCCGCGTTCATCACGGCAGGCACAGGGATGGATGCTTTCGCGCACTGTCTCGAAGCTTTCTCGTCACCACACTACCACCCGATGAGCCAAGGCATTGCGCTCGAAGGTATGCGTTTGGTGAAAGAAAACCTCATGACGGCTTTCACCAAGCCAAACGACCTTGAGGCACGTGCGCATATGATGTCGGCGGCGATGATGGGGGCAACTGCTTTCCAAAAGGGACTTGGCGCCATTCACGCGTTGAGCCACCCAATCGGCGCGATGTACAACACGCACCACGGCACAACCAACGCCGTCGTGATGCAACCTGTATTGCGCATGAACCGTGTGGAGATTGAAGATCGCATCAACGCGGCGGCACGCTATCTTGGCATCGAGGGTGGCTTTGACGGCTTTTACGACTATGTCGGAACGCTTAATGCTGGCTTGAAAATCCCTGCGAACCTGACCGCAATGGGCATCACAAATCCAGATATGGACAAGCTTGTTCAGGGAGCGCTGATCGACCCATCGACAGGGGGAAATCCCGTGGAAATGACGCCGAAAAACACGCGCGCCTTGTTTGAGGCTTGCTTCTAAACCACCCGCCTGTTGCGCGAAAACCTTCACCCACCGCCCGAAGAATATGGGCGGTGGACCAAGCTGTTACCGATTTGTTAGACTTGTTGCATATAGAGTTTGCCTGCATCAAACCGCAGGTTATCTAGCAAGCTGGGCCAAAGCCCCAAGCGCAATCGAAGACGGGCAAAACATGAGTGTTTTTCATCAACGCAGTCTTTTGGGCTGCCAAGCTGGCAGTGTCACACTGCTGGATGCCGTCTCAATTGACATGGTCGACGGACAGGAACTGCGTTTCTATTTTCAATCCGGCACGCCCGTTGAAATGATCGCGCCCCTCAAGGACTATCGCTTTAAATCCAACCGCAGCATCGGTGGCGGCCTATTGTCGATTGCCCAGGCCCCCAAAAGCCTCACGAACCCGCCGCTTCCCCTTATCGGCCAGCGCTTGCCTGTGACCCCCAACAAACCCGAACCAGAGCTTTTCGCAGGCCTCAATACCATCATGGCACAGCGCAATGGGGAGAGCGCCGACACGGTTTTGGCTTGGCTCGAGTATCACGTCACAGTCCATGGCGCAGAAGGTGTGATTATACTAGATCGCGCGGAACCAGAGACGGATGATAGCTTTGCCAATAAGCTTGAAAACAATCCTGTTGCAGGTTTAAAATCCCTTGTTTTGGTAAACAGCCCCGTGCCCCTTGGCGCGAAAAACCTGCCTGATGAGGGCCATGCTTTTAATGCCCCCGACGCTCCCGGTAAGGACCGAATGGAAATCCCACCGGCCGATCCATGGCGTGCGCCTCTTGGGGATATGCTGATTTATGAGCTTTTGAAAACTCTCTTCCTGTCACAGGCCCACGCGGTGGTAAGCCTTGAATGCTATGACATGCTCGCGCCGATCCCTGACAGAACCATTTTTGATGCGGTTCAAAAGAGTGAAACAGGGGCGCTCCTGTTGCTTGGACAACGCTGTTATCCTTGGCGATTGCGCAAAGGGACGAAACCAAGTTTTGGCGACCATATCTGTCGGCAATTTGATGCACAAAAGGCCTATCGCCGCTGGGCGATTGACTTGTCGCGCATTGGGATTGATCGAATTTGGCGCCTCGCGCGGGTTGTCGGCGCGGAGGCCGCACCACAGGATACTGCACAGTTTTACCGCTGTATGGCCCTGCGGCATCATTGTAAAACTGTCAGTGAAATTGTCCCCAAAACCAGCTTGGTTGAAGATGACGCCTTGTTGAAAATTGCCGAGGTGCATTTCAACCACAAGCCAGTTCGTGTCCCCGAACAAAAAGCCCCGAAAACAGTTCACACCAACTCTTCGGCGATTGTCACCACGATGAAAAACGAAGGCCCGTTTATTTTGGAATGGGTTGCATATCACAAATCCATTGGCGTCGATGAACTGCTCGTTTACACCAATGATTGCGACGATGGCACCGATACTTTGCTCGACGTTCTACAGGAAAAAGGCGAGCTTCAGCACCGCGATAATCCTTTTAAGGAAAGCGGCTTAAAGCCTCAACATGCAGCCCTTCAGGCCGCAGAATCCGAGCCGCAAATCAAAAACGCCGATTGGGTGACCTGTATCGACGTCGATGAATTTATTACAATTCATGCTGGGAAAGGCAAGCTCGCGGATCTTTTTCATGCCGTCAAAGATGCGAACATGATTTCAATGACTTGGCGGCTTTTTGGCAACGACAACGTGCATGAATTCAAGGACGGTTTCATCACAGAACAGTTCAATTCCTGTGCGCCAGAATATATTCGAAAACCGCATCAAGCATGGGGCTTCAAGACGTTGTTCCGCACCATTGGGATTTTCAAAAAACTTGGCGTACATCGCCCCAAGGGGTTGCGGCCACAGCTTTGGGAACAGATCAAGTGGGTCAATGGCTCAGGCGCGCCCCTCCCCAGTAAAATGTTCCGCAACGGGTGGCGCAGCACACCTGACACCTATGGCTATGATCTTGTGACGCTCAACCATTATGCGGTGAGGTCCGCCGAGAGTTTCCTTGTGAAACGGGATCGCGGGCGGGTCAATCACGTGGACCGCGACCAAGGGCTTGCCTATTGGTTTCGTATGAACAACAACGCTGAACACAACACCCAAATCCATCGAAATTTACCCGCCGCCAAGGCCGAGTTTGATCGGCTTATGGCCGACCCAAATATCCGCGCCGCGCATGAATTCTCCGTGCAAAGGCATCGCGAGAAAATCGATGCTTTGCGCGCGACCGACAACTATGCAAAATTTTACCAAGAGTTGACTGGGGAGCGCATGCAGAGAATGTCAAAAATGCATGCGTACTTCGGGGCCAATGTCTTCCTTTCGGGGCCAGAAGTTGTGCCGGATAACATCGTCATGCAAGATCACCCCGAAGACTTCTTTTTTACCGTCGAAAAAGGCGAAACAGTGCACTAGCGCCTGTCAGAAAGTTTAAAAATGGCCCCCAAAGCGAAAACAATGCCCGAGGAAGCAGACACGGTAGCCCTGGCACAGGTGGACAAATCCGACATGGGTCGCAAGGATTGGCGCGCACACATGAAAGCCATGGGGGATGCCGAGGGATTTTACGAAGACATCGGAGACGAGCATACCGCGCTTTTTGTACGACGTGGCGCGACCCTAATTGTAACCTTCGAAAACCTAGATCACGTCTATGAAAACTCCGAGTCACGCATGCCTTGGGGTTTCAATTTTGTCGAAGACCGTGGCTGGTCATTCCTTGGGATGATGGCGCACACATGGTCGTGGTATCGCGACGAATCCGTATATGATTTTTTTGACCGTTTGCGCGACGAAAGTTTCTTTGAAGGTTTTGATAAGGTTGTGTTTTATGGCGCTTCGATGGGGGCCTATGCCGCCTGTGCCTTCAGTGCAGCCGCGCCAAAATCCACGGTCATCGCCATAAGCCCGCAGGCCACACTCGACCGCCAAATCGCAAGCTGGGAAACGCGCTACAAAAAGGCATGGCGGCGCGATTACACCACACGCTATGGCTATGCGCCGGAAATGACTTCAGCCGCCGAAAATGTCTATTTATTCTACGATCCCACTGAAGCCTTAGACGCGATGCATGCGAGCCTTTTCCAAGGCCCGAATGTGCAGAAATTTAAATGCCGATACTTGGGGCATCGGATCGCAAGCTTTTGGATTTCTCTCGGCTTGTTGAAACCTATCATTCAGGATTGTGTCGATGGCACCCTAACGGAACCGACGTTCTATGAGAGAATGCGCGCGCGCCGAGAGAGCATGCGGTACAAACGTGAATTGCTGGGCCGTGTGCAGTCTCGTGGGCGGCACGATCTGGTTGTGCGCCTGTGTGAATATGTTCTCGCACAAAATCGAGGGCCAAAATTTCGCCAAGCGTTGAAGGCGGCGAAGGCAAAACTAAAAATTTAACCAGATCTGGCGGCACATCTATTCTATTTGCATCTGCCAATTCGGAACTATTTTCCCGTTTAACTCGAACAATTGGGAAATAATCTTCCCTTCTTGGTGAAATTCAATTCTATTGATTTTCAGCTATGGAGGTATTCTCGATGACCCATCAACCCCAAATTGACACATCTCCAAAAGTCTCAGACGAAGTCCGCAAAACAACCTGCTACATGTGCGCTTGCCGCTGCGGGATTAACGTCCACATGAAAGACGGAAAAGTCGCCTATATTGAGGGCAACCGCGACCACCCCGTCAACAAAGGGGTCCTTTGCGCCAAAGGGTCGGCGGGGATCATGCAAGTTAATGCCCCTTCACGCCTACACGCCCCCCTCAAACGGGTTGGGCCGCGCGGGTCTGGCGAATTCGAAAAGATCAGCTGGGACGAGGCCCTAGAAATCGCAACCAAACGCCTTGGGAAAATCCGCAAAGACGCACCGGAAAAACTGGCGTTTTTTACAGGCCGCGATCAGTCCCAGAGCTTTACCTCCTTTTGGGCACAGGCTTATGGCACCCCAAATTACGCGGCCCACGGTGGTTTTTGTTCCGTTAATATGGCGACTGCAGGCATCTATACTATCGGGGGTGCTTTTTGGGAATTTGGCCAACCCGATTGGGACCACACCAAAATGTTCATGCTTTTTGGTGTGGCCGAGGATCATGACAGCAACCCGCTCAAAATGGGCCTTGGGAAGCTGAAGAAACGAGGTGCGAAGGTCATTGGCGTCAATCCCATCCGTTCTGGATACAACGCGATTGCCGACGAATGGATTGGCATCACACCGGGCACAGATGGCCTGTTCATCATGTCCCTTATCCGCGAATTGCTGATGGCTGGAAAGATCGACCTACACTATCTCGCGCAATATACGAACGCGCCGGTGTTGTTGAATTGTGATCCGAAATCCGCTGAGTTTGGCTTGCTGATGCGCGACGGAAACGGAAAAATGTTGGTTATTGATCGTGCCACAAAAAAACCGACCGCCTTCGATAAGCAAGGTGTTCAACCCGATCTTTCCGCCACCTATCGTAAGTCTGGCATTACCCATCACCCCGTATTCCACCAATTGGCCGAAACCTATATGGTCGACGAATATGCGCCTGAGAATGTAACGAACCGATGCGGGATACCTGCGGAAACTATCCGCAGGATTGCCGCCGAATTGGCCCATGTGGCCTTTGAGGAGGCAATCACCCTCCCCATTGCATGGACTGATTTTAGAGGTGAAAAACATAGCGAAATGATCGGTCGCCCCGTCTCGTTTCATGCCATGCGGGGTATTTCGGCCCATGCCAATGGCTTCCAGACGTGTCGCGCCCTCCACATCTTGCAAATCATCTTGGGAAGCGTTGAAGTACCGGGAGGCTTTCGCTTCAAGCCCCCCTACCCCAAGCCCTTCGAGGCGCATCCCAAGCCACATTGCAACGCGAAACCAGATGCGCCCCTTGATGGCCCGCACCTCGGTTTTGTCCATGGGCCAGAAGATCTCGCGCTGCGCCCCGACGGGAGTGCCGCCCGCATTGATAAAGCCTTCACGTGGGAAAATCCAATGTCTTCTCATGGCCTTATGCATATGGTCATTTCAAACGCCCACGCGGGCGACCCCTACAAAATTGACACGCTCTTCTTGTACATGGCTAATATGGCGTGGAATTCGTCGATGAACACAAGTGGCGTCATTAAGATGCTGACGGACACGGACGAGAACGGCGATTACGTCATACCCAACATCATTTATTCCGATGCTTATTCGAGCGAAATGGTCGCCTATGCCGACCTCATTTTGCCCGATACAACCTACCTTGAGCGCCACGATTGCATCTCGCTTTTGGACCGTCCCATAAGCGAAGCGGACGCGGCGGCAGATGCCATTCGGTGGCCTGTTATCGAACCTGATCGCGATGTGCGCGGATTTCAATCGGTCCTCTGTGATTTGGGCGCACGCCTTGGATTGCCAAATTTCGTCAACGAGGACGGGAGCCAGAAATTCGCCGATTACGCCGACTATATCGTTAATCACGAACGCAAACCGGGCATTGGCCCGCTGTCGGGATTCCGTGGCGACGGTACGCAACAGGGTCGTGGTGCCGTTAATCCAGCGCAACTTGATCGTTATATTGAAAACGGCGGTTTTTCGGTCACGCATATTCCCAAATCCGCCTCCTACTACAAACCATGGAACACAGAATACCAAGACTGGGCGGTTGGGATGGGCATCTTTGACAGCCCGCAACCCTATCTGTTTTCGCTCTATTCCGAACCCATGCGCCGCTTCCAATTGGCCGCCGAAGGGCACGGCGAGCGTCAACCGCCCGAACATCTGCGGCAACAAGTACACAATGCGATGCAACCCCTTCCCACGTGGACCGAATCCGCAAAAAACGACGATCAATATCCCATCCATGCCCTCACGCAACGCCCAATGGCTATGTACCACAGCTGGGGGTCGCAAAACGCATGGTTGCGTCAGATTCATGGGCGTAACCCATTGTATCTATCCACAAAAATATGGGCGAAACATGGATTTTCTGAGGGAGATTGGGCGTGTGTCACCTCCCCCCATGGCGAGATTATAGTGCCCGTGGCGCTCCATGCGGCCCTCAATGAGCACACGATTTGGACATGGAATGCGATTGGTAAGCGGAAGGGCACTTGGGCATTGGATGAAAATGCGCCGGAGGCAACCAATGGGTTTTTGCTCAACCATTTGATCCACGAACTACTGCCTCCCAAAGGGGACGGACTTCGCTGGGCGAATTCTGACCCCGTCACCGGCCAAGCCGCGTGGTTTGACCTGAAAGTTCGGTTGAAAAAAAACGCGCCACCTCAAAACGCGCAGCCCGCCTTTCCACCGATAAAGTCCCCTGTTGGACAAGGCCCGAAAAACCTAACGTGGAAGGTGGGGAAATGACCGCATTACCGCAGAAAACCGAGCGCAAACTTGGCCTCGTAATAGACCTTGATACCTGTGTCGGGTGCCACGCTTGCGTCATATCATGCAAAGGGTGGAACACCGAAAACTACGGCGCGTCTCTGTCCGACCAAGACGCCTATGGCGCAGATCCCCAGGGAACGTTCCTCAATCGAGTGCACACTTTCGAGGTACAGCCCGAAGTTGGCACCGCAAAAACCGTACATTTCCCTAAGTCCTGCCTGCACTGCGAGGATGCACCCTGTGTCACGGTTTGTCCGACAGGTGCGAGCTACAAACGCGTCGAGGATGGCATCGTTTTAGTCAATGAGGACTCCTGTATCGGATGTGGCCTTTGCGCGTGGGCCTGCCCATATGGCGCACGCGAACTCGACAAAGCGGCGGGTGTAATGAAAAAATGCACGCTCTGTGTAGACCGTATTTACAATGAAAACCTTCCCGAGGAAGACCGCGAACCCGCCTGTGTGCGCACCTGCCCCGCAGGCGCACGGCATTTCGGGGATTTCGCCGATGAAACCAGCGCCGTAAGTCAGCTTGTGGCTGAGCGGGGTGGGTTCGACCTCATGCCCGAAATGGGCACAAAACCCGTCAACAAATACCTTCCTCCTCGACCAAAAGACACTGGTACGGAAATCGATATCCTAGCTCCGTTCCTTACGCCGATTGCCGTTGAGCCAAAAGGTTTTCTAGGCTGGCTTGATAAAACACTGGAGAAACTCGGATGAATCCTGCCCCCTCAGTGATCCTTTTCACTGCTTTTTCGGGTCTCGGTTTTGGCCTTCTGACATTTTTAGGCTTCGGCGTGCCTGCAGTTACGGGCTGGATCGCCTTCGTGTTTTACTTCATCGCCTTTGCGCTCGCGGTGGGAGGGCTTGTGGCCTCGACATTTCACCTCGGCAATCCAAAGAACGCGTTAAAAGCCTTTTCCCAATGGCGCACTAGTTGGCTTTCACGCGAAGGCATCTTGGCGGTGAGCGCCCTAGGGACGATGGGGGTTTATGCCATTGGCGCGATATTTCTCGGCCAACTTTGGTCAACTTTGGGAGTAATAGGTGCCCTTTTGTCGATCACAACAGTCTTTTCAACATCCATGATCTACGCTCAGCTTGCGACGGTTCCCCGGTGGAATCATCCAATTACAACGCTGTTATTTTTGGCGCTTTCCCTGTCGGGGGGGGCTTTGCTGGCTGGAAGAATTAGCCTCGCGATCCCCCTGCTTCTCGCCGCAGGAGGTGTACAAATCACCGCTTGGATTCTCGGAGATGCCCGCTTCGCGCAGCGCGGTACAACGCTGGAAACAGCCACAGGTCTTGGATTTCTCGGCAAAGTTCGTCTTTTTGAATCCCCTCATACGGGTGGGAACTATGTCCTCAACGAGATGGTATATGTCGTTGGGCGCAAGCACGCACAGCGATTACGGGTCATCGCAGTTTTAGGGTTTTCGGTCATCCCTGCAGTTTTGCTTACACTCTCTCACAGTCACATTGCTGCGCTATTTGCAGTGATTTTTCACGTTGCCGGAGTGCTTGCGGCGCGCTGGCTCTTTTTCGCAGAAGCCGAGCACGTTGTTGGACTGTATTACGGCAAAAGGTAACTTGTTTGGCCGCGCGTCCCTGTGGGCATCACCACCTAGAGCCAGTTGGAAATGGCAATGGGTACCCAACAGGCAACGCGATCAAGGCTGTTTTTTACTAAGGATTGCAACGTCGAGTACGGGTGAAAGCGAAAGTACGTGTGAAACCAAACCTACAAGGAAAGCGGTGCTAATCCCAAACGTGAGCAAGCCCGTAACTGCCGCAAACGCTGCAAAAACGCGATGCTCCGGCCCTAAGGTGATATCCCCATAGCCAAGGGTTGTAAAAGTCACGAGGGAAAAATAGACCGAGGTTGGCCAGTCGGAAAAGGCACCGATATAGATAAAGCTGATCGCCCAAATCCACACCTGAAGCGTGAGGGAAAAGACCACCATTACAAAGGTTACGCCAACAAAAATTGGTAACCGCCAAGAGTAACTCAAGTTCTCAATGCGTTTGGAAAAATGCGGGATTGCATCAACACTTTTTGACACAAGGACAACATGTAGAATTGCACAGAGGCTCAGTAGCCCAGTGCCCGAAAGTATTTGTCCCGTAAGTTCCATTGTAGTCCCACATTATTGAAGCCAAACATTATGGCGTAATTCTCTGGGTCGCAATCCTGTTCCCGCTACTGCCTAGCACGTTAAAACCGCCCTTTGCACATCAAAAAGGCCTGTGGCCGATTAAAAGCAGTTGGGTATTTGCCATGTGGTCAATGCCCCTTTACGCCTCAGACGACTTCGCCTTTACGCACTGCGGCTTCGACAGATGCGATATCTTCAGCGCTTAAGTTATAATCTTTGGTTGCGGTTTCATTCGAGATGTACCCAAGGGCGAGGTCGCGCATCACTTGGGCTTTTAACCGCTCGTCGGGGTTTCCGTACCCCGCGCCACCGGGGAAGGCCATCATCACTTTGCGCCCATGCGGTACAAACTGCTTGCCTTTGCCTTTCATCTTGCTCCCATCATCTTGGCCAATGGTTGTCGCAGCCCCCGAGCCGCCACCGCGGCGGCCGCGCGCCGGATGATCGACCCGATCCAGCATGGCTTGGAAATCAAACTCATAGCCTTCCTGCGCGCCCACGACCATGTATTGCCCCAAGCCGCCCCGTTGTTTCCCTGCGCCACCGGAGTCCGGACGCAATTCTTTGCGCCAAATAATCACCGGCCCCGCGTGTTCAGTAGCCTCTACAGGCATCGTCATCACGCCCGACGGAAAAGCTGTGGCATTGAGGCCATCATGTCCGGGCCGCGCGCCAGACCCACCAGAGTTGAAGGTAAGCACTTCGGAACGGACCGCGCCAGCCGGAGCAGGCGCGTCCATGCGTGGACGCAGCGAAACTTGGAAATTGCACAAACAGCCCGCCCCCTCCGCGGGGACAACGTTGGGCAAAATTTTGTCCAACGCGTTGTAAACCGTATCTGGTACAAAATGCCCAACGATATGCCGCAAGGCCACTGGCGCAGGATGTAGCGCGTTGACGATGCAGTTCTCCGGCGCTTTGATTTCGAACGGGGCTAGAGAAGCCGCGTTGTTCGGAATTTCTGGTGCAATCGCACATTTCAGCGCGTAGCACGCATAGGCCTTGGCATAGACCAACGGACAGTTGATGCCTTTGCGGTCCAACCCAGAGGTGCCCTCAAAGTCAGAAATAATGCGGTCCGCTTCAATCGTGAGTTTGACCTTGAGAGTGATCGGATCGCTAAACCCGTCCACGGTCATTTCGCCCGTAGCCGACTGTCGCGGCAGGGCTGAAATCCGTTCAATCGTTGCGCGACGTGAATTCTCAAGGATAAAGGTTGCAATACCGTCAAGGTCGCTCAGTTCGAATTCCGTCATCATGTCGATCAGGCGGCGGTGGCCAATTTCATTGCAAGCGGCCAAAGCATAGACGTCGCCAATAATCTGATCGGGTTCGCGCACATTGCCGCGAATAATCGACACAAGCGTTTTGTCCACTTCACCCGCAGCCGCGAATTTCATGATCGGAATATAGAGACCTTCCTCATAGACAGATGCAGCATCTGCGCCGAGCCCGCGTCCGCCGATATCAACGACGTGCGCTGTACAAGCAAAGAAACCGACCAACAGCCCGTTGCAAAAGGAGGGCGTGACCATCGTGATGTCATGCAGGTGGCCCGTGCCTTGCCAAGGGTCGTTGGTAAGGTAGATATCGCCTTCGAAAATGTTCTGGCGTCCGATTTTGCGGATGAAATGTGCAACGGCGTCGGCCATTGCATTTACGTGACCGGGTGTGCCGGTAACCGCCTGCGCAAGCATCTGTCCATGTGTGTCATAAACGCCCGCTGACAGGTCGCCCGCTTCTCGCACCGAAGTTGAGAACGCCGTCCGAACCAATGCTTGCGCCTGCTCTTCCACGATGGAAATCATGCGGTTCCACATGACTTGGTAGGCGACGTTGGAGTGTTGTTTTGCCATGGGTTTAGCCTTTCACGATAACGTCGATACAGCCATCAGGCTGGCGAATTGCGCGGCGGGACGCCGGAACAATAATGGTGGTTTCATCCTCGGTAATGGCTGCGGGGCCTTGGGCCTCCTGCCCCTCTCCCATATCACTCCGCATAACGACGGCGCTGTCGATAAATGCAGCTTGTGCGGGATCAAATATGCGCCGTCGGCCAGCGATGGGCGCGTCCCCTTTACGCGAGGCCGTGGCCACACGCGCGACCTGTTCAGGGGGAGTCGTCGCGTTGACCGACCACACCGTGATTTCGACATCCAAACCTTCGACTGTGCGGCCAAACAGTTTAGTATAATCTTCCTCAAACAAACGTTCAAACGTGGCCATATCTGGATTGGCTGCTTGTTCCGCCGTCAACATGATTGGGATTTCCCAGCCCTGCCCTGTATAGCGCATATAGGCTTTGAACTCGGGCAAGATCGTCGCGTCGGCATCGCAGTTGCGCACAAAACCTGTAGCTTCAGATTGCAACTCCTCAAGCAGGGATTTGATCCGCCCTCCATCGAAATTCGACAATTTCATATAGACGGAGCGGTTCGCTTCAAAACTAAAGGGTGCGCGCAGAAATCCAATGGCAGATCCAACACCCGCACCAGGTGGCACCAAAAGGCGCTCAACGCCCAGCTTTTCACACAGGCGCCCCGCGTGAAGTGGCGCGGCGCCGCCAAAAGCAATCATCGTATATTCGCTCAGGTCTTCGCCATTTTCAACCGCATGTACCCGCGCGGCATTGGCCATGTTTTCATCGACAACTTCGGCAAGGCCAAAAGCGGCGGTGGCGGCATCCATATCGAGCACAGAACCCAATACTTCCATCAAGGCGCCCTCGGAGCCATTGACGTCGAGCTTAAACGATCCGCCGGCAAAGTTGTTTGGGTCCAGCTTGCCCAACACAAGGTCGGCATCCGTTACCGCAGGCTTGGCTCCCCCGCGACCATAGCAAGCAGGTCCGGGTTCTGATCCAGCGCTTTCAGGCCCCACGCGGATTTGGCGCATGCTGTCCACATGAGCGAGCGACCCCCCCCCCGCGCCAATTTCGACCATATCAATCACTGGAATCGAAATCGGCATACCCGATCCCTTTTTGAACCGATAAGTTCGCGCAACTTCAAAAACGCGCGAGGTCTTGGGCGTTTGATTTTTGATGAGACAGATTTTGGCCGTTGTGCCGCCCATATCGAACGACAACACCTTATCCAGACCGTATCCCGCCGCAATATGCGCGGCAAAAACGGCCCCACCCGCAGGGCCAGATTCGACCAATCGCACAGGGAAGTCAGCCGCATTTTCAATGGAAATAATCCCACCGCCCGAGTGCATCAGGAAGATGTTGCAATCCACCCCTTCGCTGCGCAAACGCCCCTCGAGGCGCCCCAAATAGGACTTCATGAGCGGCTTAATATAGGCGTTCGCCACAACGGTATTGAACCGCTCATATTCACGCATTTGCGGGGACACTTCGGACGAGATCGACACCATGACATGCGGCATCTTCTCAACCAACACATCGCGCACCATCTTCTCGTGAGCGTCATTTAAATACGAATGCATCAAGCCAACCGCAACGCTTTCGTACCCTGCCTCAATAATCTGGTCGACAAGGGCTTCAACTTCGGATCGATCAAGCGGGATCAACACCTCGCCACGGGCGTCCACGCGCTCCTCAACCGTATAGCGCATTTGGCGCGGCAGGAGAGGCTCGGGTAGGCACAGATTCAGATCATATTGTTCAAACCGAGACTCGGTGCGCATTTCGATGACGTCGCGAAAGCCCTGTGTCGTAATCAGCGCAGTCTTGGCACCCCGTCGTTCAATCAGCGCATTGGTGGCCAGCGTGGTGCCGTGAATGATTTGCCCAATATCAGCGGGGGCAATGCCCGCCTTTTTGCACACTTGATGCAACCCGTCGATAATCGCGTTTTCGGGGGCAGTATAGGTTGTCAAAACCTTGGCCGAAAACTGTTGCCCAGCCTTCTCAAGAACGACATCCGTGAACGTACCGCCAATATCGACGCCCAGCCGGTTTGATGATTTTAGCATACTATGACCCCATATATTTTATGGGAGGATATGACCCAACAATAGATAGTTGCAAATTATTTAATTCTATACAGGTGATAGATTTTATTTATCCTAGGCCGCCTTTTGGCGACCATGTCATCCCCTCTGGAATTTCGCAGCACATTCTGCCGCTATTTCGGCGGCATGCCGCACAAACCGCGTGGCTTTCTCGGCATGGAATCGCGCTGCAAACTTCAACGGGCTAGGACGCCAAGAATAGTGGATTTCCACCAGCGTTTCCTCCGCTAACTGTGCTGCCACCACAGACCTCGGCAAAACTGCAATCCCCATACCGTCCAATGCCATGTGCACCGCCGCCGCCATACTGTTTGATGGCGCGAGCCGCATCGCATCGCCCGCGGATTTACCGAATCTTTCCGTCAACTCAAGATAGGCTTGCGTTTGGCGTGTATGTGTCAAAATCGGGTGCTTCATTAAGGCTTTTCGAGAAATATCACCCGCTCCGATTTGGCGCGCGACATCGACATTTGCAACCCAGACGTACTCATAACTTCCCAATTCAATAGTCCCACTCACCGGCGCCGCGAAGGGTTCCGACTGAATGGCAAGATCAAGCGATCCAGCGGACAATTCCTTGTCCAATTGCCACGATAGATCGACCGTAAGCTCAACCGAGACATTGGGATAGGCTTCCTTCATACGCACCATATAGGGGCGCAACCACGTCGCTGCGATAAGCTCCGTCACCCCAAGCCGCAACCGGTTGTTAACCAAATCGGGACGCGATGCGATATCGACTAACTTTTCCGATTCACGCAAAATTTCACGTGCCTGCTTTAGGAAAACCGCCCCCTTTGCAGTCATTCGAACTGAGCCGGCATCCCGCAACATCAAACTGATTCCAAAAGACTGCTCAAGACCGGCAATACGAGAAGAAATATTCGGTTGCGTGGTATTCAAATGATGTGCTGCCTTTCGAAAACTACCCAGATCGGCAACCCAAACCAAGGCTTCGAGTTGTTTGAGATTAAGAATACTTCCGATCATGTTCATCGCCGCAAATTATGTGAATTTTTATGTGTATCAGTGTGCGGAGACCAGCCAATGAAGTCAAAGCGCAAAAACAATCGCCTGAATGGATGGTTGATAAAATTGTATCTAAGAACCGATCCCACACCAGAAACGTTATCTTTTTTTTTAAATTTTGCCGTCAAGGTGACCCAAATTCACATGCAACTTTAAACTACGAGGCAAAAAATGCAGTTCTTTGGGAATATTCCTTTTTCAATTAAGCTCCCTCTAGTTTTCTCGACTTTGGCTCTGATCGGCCTCGCAACCACTGGCATTACCGCCTACTCAGGCGCGCGCGATATTTTGAGTGAGCAGGCCCAGGTCCGCCTTTCAGCCACGCTTCAAACACGTGGAAACGGGTTGTTGGACTGGTACGAAGGGGTCGAAAAGGAACTGCTCTCGCAAACGAGTGGGCCAACGACGCAAACGGCAACAAAGGACCTTGTTTTAGCCTTTTCACAGATAGAAGGCAGCCCACAATCTTTCCTTCAGAAAATTTATGTGACGAACAATCCAAAGCCCGCGGATGAACGACATCTATTTGACAAGTCATTTGATGGTTCGTTCTATGCTTTTGCCCATGGGCAATATCATCAGTTTTTTCGCGACTTGATGACCTTAGGTGGGCATCAGGACGTCTATTTGTTGGATACCAATGGAAATGTGATTTATTCTGTCCGCAAGGGGAACGATTTTGCTGAGACATTATCAGGGCCCGTTCTCGAAAACAGTGGTCTCGCTGAAGTTTACACCGCCGCTCTTGGCTTAACGAATATGGCCGATGTAGCTTTTAGCGATATCGGCCCATATGGCGCACGCGAAAATCTGGCTTCGAGCTTTGTTGCCGCGCCTATTATTGACCCAAACGGGTTAAAACTTGGCGTACTCGCTTTTCAACTCTCCACCGAAAGCATCGACACTTTAATGACGCAGCCTATAGGTCTTGGCGAAACCGGAGAAATTTTCATCGCCGGTAGCGATGGTTTGCTGCGGAGTAATACCCGTTTTTCCGAAACCCCAGACATTCTAAGTGAAGCGCCCCAAACAGACGCGGTTTCAATGGCTCTTGCGGGAGAGACCGGGCGCATCAACGGTGTTCGTGCAAACGGCTTACCCGTGCACACGGCATTCATGGGATTCACATACAAAAACATTCAATGGGCACTTGTTGCTGATCAGACGGACTCTGAACTCTTTGCTCCCGCGGCAAGTCTACGCAAGAAGATGATAAGAGATATCTCACTCATTATGACTGGGATCGTCTTGATTTCCATTTTAGTTGCTCGAGGTATTTCGAGGCCGATCATTGCAATTGGGCACTCGATGAAACAAGTAGCAAACCATGACTTATTGAGTGCGATTCCTTTCGCAAATAGGCGCGATGAGATCGGAACAATTGCCCAGAGCCTTGAAAATTTGCGCGAAGACCTCGCGGAGGCAGCGGAAATGCAAGTGGATACGGAATTCAAGGGAGCCGCGTTCTCGGGGTCATCCGTACCAATGATGATGGTTGATCGCGACCTCATCATCACCCACGTGAACCCCGCCATGTACGGCATGATCAACACTCACTTTTCACACCTAGCCAATATTCAAGATCGCGAAGTTTCGAAAAATACTGTTGGCAAAAGCCTGAGCCAGTTTTACCCCGAAGATATAGACATCCTCACTCAAACGGAGGATCCTTCTAGCCTCCCATATGCCATTGAATTCGACATGTTGGATCGGCGAATTGGGATAAAAATGGGTGGCGTTTTTGGAACGGATAACCATTACAATGGCAACGTAGTTGAATGGCAGGATGTCACCGAAATTCGTGGGAATGAGAGCCTGCTGAACGCTATCGATTCCAATCAAATAACAGCAGAGTTTAGTGTCGAAGGAGCCATCATTTCAACAAACGAAAACTTTATGTCGGCGTTTGGAGAAGCGAGTTATCGCGGGCAATCCTTTAAAACGATAATCGAATTCGACGCTAAAACCGCTGCTGAAACCGAGGATTTCTGGAAAACTCTGGCAGAAGGTAAGTCTGTAATTGGATTGTTTAAAGGAAGAACTGCAATCGATAGAGCGCTTTGGTTAGAGGGGTCGTTCAATCCGGTTCTAAATTCCGACGGAATACCTTTTAAAATCAACCTTATCGCCAGCGATGTTTCCGTTGCTCACACCAACTTGCAGAATTCTCTGGCGCAACGTGCAAGGACTCAAAAGGAGCAGGAAGCTGTTGTTCTGGCGCTCAGCGTGGCGCTAGATAGGCTTTCGGAGGGCGACCTCACCACCAAAATTAGTGATGCGTTTTCGGAAGATCACGAAAAACTCCGCAAGAATTTCAACGCTGCCGTAGAAAACCTTTGCGCGGCAATGACCGCCGTTGCGAGCAATACTGCTTCGATCCGCCACGAGGCCCATGACATCAGTTGTGCAGCAGATGATTTGGCCAAACGAACCGAACAGCAAGCCGCAACCCTTGAGGAAACGGCTTCCTCGCTGGACGCCATGACTCAGAGCGTCCAGTCCACTGCCAAAGGTGCGCTCCAAGCGAATATTGTTGTGGATGCTGCAAAAGGCAAGGCGGAAAACAGCGGATTAGTTGTGGAAAAGACGATCTCAGCCATGAGCGCAATTGCCGAATCGTCAGACAGAATTTCAAGAATATCCAGTGTAATTGACGAAATTGCTTTTCAAACAAATCTGTTAGCACTCAATGCTGGTGTTGAAGCCGCAAGGGCTGGCGAGGCGGGGCGGGGCTTTGCTGTCGTCGCATCGGAAGTTCGTGATCTTTCTCTGCGCTCATCAGACGCTGCAAAACAAATCAACGAAATAATTCTGGAAAGCGCAAACCATGTAAAGCTTGGAGAACAACTCGTTGGCGAAACCGGATCGGCTCTTCGTGAAATTGTTTTGTCTGTTAAAGATATTTCCGCGCATATGGTGGAAATTACAAATTCTTCATCGGAGCAATCATCTGGGCTTGCCGAAATAAACAATTCTATCAACCAGTTAGACCAAGTAACCCAAATGAACGCAGCTATGTTCGAAGAAACCACAGCCGCGAGCCACTCTCTGACATCGGAAGCGGAAAAACTTAATCACTTGGTCTCAAAGTTCTCAATCTCCCACACTATAGGGGAAGCACAATCAAAGGCACTGGCTCGGAAGACTGCCGCCTAGACGAATAAAATTCGTCCTGTAGCGTTGATTCTGTGTCAAATTGCGTAGGAACCAGGACTCAAATGCGCAACTTGGTCTTGTCGCAGTTTAGTTCCGGTCTCTTTCGAGCAATGTTTGCCATCAATAACAGAACAATGCCTGAACGAGATCACAAGTAAGGCCAAGATGACGCCATCAAGCGCAACGGTCCAAGGAACACAACCGACAAAAGCCATTGGGCGGCCGACCAATCCGACAGCGCCTTTATGGCGCTGTGACACTCGAATGCCTGAACGCACGTATTATCAAAACAGACTTGGCAGCTTTCGAGCGCCACTCCCGAAACAACCGTCTAAAAGTTTGGTATTCACTTCGTGCCTTTTGTGATGAAAAGGGCATGATCGAAATTCGCGTGGCACGGTAAGTTTCCCAAAGAAAAGCAGACCAATCAGACGGTTTCACCCCTTGGACCCGAGACAACTTCGCGGCGTTTCGCGAATACTCGTCCACTGGCACTAAACAGCGAATGGCCTTTGAATTTATGTACAGAAAATGCGCCGCCTTTGGTGACGCTTGCAACATGGCCAGTGGACAGGCCAAAAATCAAAAATTGACGCCATCTGCCCCCTTTATGTGGATGGCCCCGATTGGATTGAAGCACCGGACGAACTTACCGCATGTCTGGCAGTAGACTCTCAAACTCTTAACAACAGAGCACGGAAAGTCGCATTCATTAAATGCGGCATTTGTGTGGCTCGCCAAGAATTTCTGCTGTCCGTGACAAAGATGATTGCAGTAGAGTAATTTTGGTAAGAACGGCTATTCACCCCATATATAAAGATCCTTACTATGCTGGTGACCTGCGCCCCAAATTCTCTCCTGTTGACACGGCATCCTTGGGGTTAAATCTGTGACCTTACACGGCCATTTTATCCATCACCTTTCGCTGCAAGAATTCCATTGGTGTCATGTTTCTCATTGCTGAATGTGGCCTGTGCCAGTTGCAACCCTCCTGCCACTTTTCCAACGTTTCACGAGCTTCGGCTACCGTGCCAAACAATGTCTCATTGAGGCATTCGTCCCTCAGCTTGCCGTTGAAGCTTTCGGTAAATCCATTCTGTTGCGGCTTTCCAGGGGCGATGTGGTGCCGATCGATTCCAGTATCCTGGACCAATTTGAGGATCGCCATACTGGTAAACTCGGTTCTGTTATCTGAAACAATTGTTTTCGGCATTCCGCGTTCAGCAATTACCCGATCCAACTCTCGCGTCACTCGCTGGCTCGACAAAGATCTGTCGGCGACAAGCACCAAATTCTCTCGGCTGAAGTCATCAAAAAGCGTCAGGATGCGAAACCTGTGACCCTCCGTCAGTCCATCCGATACGAAATCTAAACTCCAGCGTTGGTTCGGACCATCCGGCTGCACCATTGGCTATCGAGTACCTAAGGCGCGCTTTCTACCGCCTCTGCGGCGCACCAGTAGATTCTCCTCAGTATAAAGGCGCCTCAGCTACTTGTGGTTTATCTCAAAAACCTCCCGCGCGACCATCACGTGGATACGCCCCCTCTCATCGCTGCAAGCAGCGACTGCCGGGCAATGGACGTTTGCTCACCTGATAGACCTCCATCAATTGAGCCACGGCTTTCCGCCTTACTGCGGGCCTCACCATTTTTTTGAATTGATATCTCGGAGCATCGAATTATCCAGCATTTGCTCGGCAAGTAGCTTCTTCAATTTACCGTTCTCATCTTCAAGCGCGCGCAGTCGCTTCGCGTGCGAAGGCTCCATACCGCCATACTTTGATTTGTATTTATAGAACGTCACCGAACTGCTTCTCAGTCAATGTTAAGCATTAACCTGCCAGCCAATGGATCCCGTGCCGCCGACATACGTCAATGGTCTTCTCACCAGCTTCCTGTTCCTTGCTCGTCGCAATGATCTGTTCGTCCGTGAATCGTGCCTTCATTTTTCCGTCCTTTTGTTGGGCGGACTCTACACAAATTTGGAGGAAATTCAGGGGCTCAAGTCAATTGGAAATGGCTATAGCCGCGTGGGTCTGTTGATAGCCATTTATCCTAGTGCAAATATTCAAAGCAACGGCAACGTTGGCCAACAGCGTCTAGGGAGTCTGGCATTACATCCGTAGCCTTAACATTGCTCAGCATCGCGAGCGCCCCTTGGAATCGAGAAATGTGAGGGGGGACTAATCTCTCTCGCCTAACATTTGGGACCAGCGGGGATACCAAATTTACACACGGGCAGTTGAAAGGTAAAAAGTCATACGCCATTGCCGCCGTGTTGCCGGGAATCCTCTAAAGTAGAGATATTCAAACATCTTGTTCGTAGAATTCGCGCCAAAACGAAGGATGTTTCCCCAAAACACTTGTTCAAAAATGGCGTCGAAGGCCGCTACACCGACAGGTGCGCCTATCCAAAGTGTTTAGTTGGGCTAAACAGGGGCTGAAATGCATCTGCTAGTCCAAGCAATTTAATAATAACTATAGTAAGTTTAAGTGGTGCACCTAAAGGGAGAAACTTCGAACTACGCATTTACGGAGCTATCTCGTTGGGAGGGCTTGCTTGCCAGCTTAGATTAACACCACGAATAGGCCTTGAAAGGCATACCACAAATTTTAGCAGCAAGTGCTAAAATTTGAACGTTAGCGTGCGAAAGCGAACCCTAATTATCTGAACCAATGCCTCAAATGCCCACTTTCATCCCGCCACGGCTGCCTCTCATGGCGCAAATCATACATGAGGTGACGGTTTTCTTCTCAGGAAGTTGTGTCACCTTTCGGGTTTACGTTAGCTCGGATAGTTTTTGCTCCATTAGGCGGCTTTCCAAAAGCGATGCGCCGCGTTGTGATGGTCCCCGGAGGCGCGATAATCTCAACAATGGCGTTGTTCAAAGCGTCAAAAAAAGCCTGTCAAAAACTGGGGGGAACTTACGATGGCTGAACATTACCTGAGGCAAACGGATGTCAGCCAACGTACCCGCCAAATAGTCAGGCAATCGGATGAACTCCGCGTACTCGGTATGACCATCCATTAAAGGTGCCGCGAACGAAATTTGCGGTCGAAGAACATCTATAGCCCCTCCTTTTCGCCGCCGCATCAATTGAAAAAGTAACCAAGTGAGATCAAACGCGAGGCCTTCATGCCGATCAAACATAGCATCCCGATCACTGATCCATCGAATGCTCATTGGAGCCTTCTCTTCATGTATTAGACTGAGAACAACAGCAGCAAAAGATGAGACCAGAAAAATGCGCCGGAGGAGTGAAGTAGAAGGTCTTTTCGATGACAACTCTTCAAGGAGTAAATTTAATTTTTTGTCAAAGTCACTATAATACTTTTCGTTTCGTGGTTCCGCCGCTTTCCATTCTCGAACCGTATTCTGTAATTGAGCAGAGATGGACTTCATCACATCAACGGTCATCGCATTCTTGAGATAGTTACTCTGCCGTTCCACGACAAAGCTGTAACTAAATGTAACAGGGCAACAGAGGTAATCTAGCAACCCTTCCGAAGGGTTGCGTGTAGATTTGATATCTTTGGGGGCGACAGAAGAGATATAAGACTCAATATTTTGGTCGGTATCGTGCCTTAGGATCACAACGAATGAGAATGCATCACTTTTCTTATTCTTATTGCCAACACTATAGTCTGACGCCAGCGTCCAATTCGAAGCAACAGGGACATCTTTGAACCAATTGCGAAAATCGGAACGGACAGTTTGGCTAGAGTTTTCTATTAGACTGATAAGTTCGAGCATTTGCGAAAAATTAACCAAAGAGATAAAAAGGAATTCCTCTCCCACGTAAAGGCATGCGGCAAAAGAGTCTACGTGGTTACCCCGAGCTGACACTCCAACTTTATTGAAAGCTGCGGATTAAGTAGCATTAATAGAAGTAGCAAACGCACTGCAAAAACTAATTACGGAACTCGGGGAAACTTAAACCCTAGCTTCTTACTTGGAGATTTAGCATGACTTTCAGCCTAATATCTGCTGATAAAATCAGTTTTTGAATAGGTTTTGTAAAAAACTTAACGCTTGAACCGAATATATCGAACTGGTTACAGAGGATAATTTACCACTATTTTCATAGTCTGTTTTCTGCTTTTTATTCCGAAAATTGTAGACTGAGTAGTCAGAATTAGTTTTCATATTGTTGTCGGCAATAGCCGTCCAGACAGAATTTTTTGAAACGCCCCTACCCGTTTTCACTACTTCATTCGCGAGTTCTGTGGCGGAGAGTGGATACTTTTTAAACAAATCCTCTTCAATTATTCTTTCAACTTCAAGAGTGTCTACCGGTACGATGTCTCCAACAAGTTTTAGAGCTGCGGCTCCACCATTCTCGGTGAAATGTCCTTCTCTTACGAACTTCAACTTCTTAGCTAGTTCCTCATCTACAATAAATGCACCATTCCTCGTATGCTCAATCTTACTGTTCGCTCTAAAAACGAATGCTTCACGCGGCCCCGATGATCCAATTTCAGTAACATGATCAATCCAATCCTTATTAGTTCGCTCAATGCGTTTATTGATTATACTTTCAAGTTCGGCAGATTGAATTTTTTGAGTTCTACCTCCGTATCGATAGTAGATTGAACCATTTTGGAGGGTTTGATTTGTACCTAAATCCTTGCGAGCAATGATCGGTTTTGATTTCGCTTCTTCAACTTTAAAGGCTCCAAAATATTTGCCTTCATGTTCGACTATCGCAGAATCCCAATAGATATCAGTCGAAAAATTTTCAAGAATATAGCCGGTGATTGCTTCGGGGTCTAACTTGCTAAATTGGTCTAGCGCCCGGTCTGATAATCCCGAAGCCGTACGTGGGGAGTCAGTTACACCGAAGATCAAATACCCCCCTCGGTTGTTAGCGAAAGCCGCGAAGTCTCTAAAGTAGTCTGCCAGCCCCGCAAAATTGAACTGCTCCTTAAACTCAAGTATCTGACTTTCACGGCGGTATAAATGCAGTCCTTTTACTGCCAGAAAAGAAATAATTTCAGAATGAACGATCATTAAAAGTACCTTATTTTTTGTGTTAACTAAAATACTTCGCATGATTGCTGATATGCTACATTGAAGTCCATAGAAGCATTCTGTTTCATGCGGAATTCAAACAACAAAACTCCAAAGCCGATTGATTTGGTCAGTCATGTCCATAAACTTTCCTTACCACCTTTATCACGACCGTTCATCTGCTCAGGAGCTTCTGACAAAAGCCCGCGCACGATCGAACTTTGCCCGGTTCATTGAATATAAATAATTTTTCAGCGTTCTCTCGAACGATTCGCGCCTTTTCACGCAAGTAGAGCTGACATTCATTTCTAAAAAATGTGTGATTATGTGCCATTTCCCAAAAGGCACATCCGCAACGCCTTCTGCACCCTGCTTTTACGGCCTCACCCAAAACGTTTTGTGCCATTTTCCAATTGACCATGTCACGGAGACTTACCTTTCCAAGCCCATGAAAACGCCACTAACCTACTGTTATTAAATCATTTGATTAAATTTCATTGACCAACGCAAACATGTAGGGAGAGTTCGAACATGGATACAAAAATGAACGAGACGAACGTAGTTGATTTTCACACGGCGCGAAATAGTCATTACTTGCGCAAACAGAAAATCGAGATCGACACCCAGAAATATCAGGAGTTTCTGGACGGCTCCGACCTGACGGACAAGCAGCGCAATGACTTCATGCAAGCCTTGTGGGTGGTAATGGTTGCCTTCGTTGATCTTGGATTCGGAATCCACCCCACCCAACGTGGACAGTTCGATGCCAACCACACTGCTGAAGTAATTGAACTAGCAAGCAACATCGAAGTTGAACGTAATTGCAAAGCAGTTGGAAAGGGAAACGACAATGTTTGACCAAAAGACAAAAATCAAGCGAAAGAAGTGTATTATTTATTGCCGTGTTTCATCAACCAAACAGACCTTGGACGGCGCGGGACTATCAAGCCAAGAAAGGAGTTGCCGAGACTATGCGGATCAATGTGGTTGCAAAGTTGAAACTGTATTCACCGACGTCATCTCTGGTGCAAAGTCCAACCGCCCCGGAATGAACCAGCTTTTAGACTTCCTAAATAGCGTGGTGGCGAAAGAATACGTGGTCATCGTGGATGACATCTCTCGCTTCGCTCGAGATATCGGCGCTCACACTGAACTCCGAAACAAAATCATTACGGCTGGTGGCGCAATTGATAGCCCAAAAACAAAATTCGGCGACGATGCTGAGAGCCGCTTTTTGGAACTACTCTTTGCGCTTCTTGCATCAAGGGATCGCGAAACGAATGCCGAACAGTCGAAGTCTAGAACCATTTCGCGCCTAAAGAACGGATTCTGGACGTTCTCCGCGCCTATTGGGTATCAATACACAAAAGCTCCGGGAGGGGGGAAATTGCTCATTAGAGACGAGCCTCTTGCATCGATCATTCAAGAAGCACTCCAAGGTTTTGCTTCAGGCCGGTTTCAATCACAAGCGGAAGTGAAGCGTTTTCTTGACAGCAAACCTGAGTTTCCAAAAACAAAAGGATGCAAAGAGGTCAAGTTTGACCGTGTCACGGCGCTCCTGACGCGGCTGGTCTACGCTGGATACCTCCAAAAAGATGATTGGGGCATCCCTTTAACCAAAGCGCAGCATGAACCACTCATCAGCTATGATACCTTCCTAATCAACCAAGATCGCATCAAAAGCAAATCGGTTGCTCCTTCGCGAAAAGACATCGACAAAGACTTCCCTCTTCGAGGTTTCCTATTGTGTGAGCATTGTGGCTACGGGCTGACGTCTTGCTGGTCGAGAAGCGGCACAGGAAAACTATACCCTTACTACCTATGCCACCACAAAGGATGCACAGAACGAGGGAAGTCAACCAACCGCGAGACTATAGAAAAGCAATTCGAAAACCTGCTCGCACAATTGGTGCCTACATCTGACACACATGAATTAGCGACAAGGATGTTTTCCGATGCTTGGCATAAACAGTGCTTGAACACCGAAGAAGAAAGCAAACGGCTTCGAACTCGTGTTCGTCAAATCGAAAGCGAAATTGAAGTTTTCCTAGGGCGGGTTGTTCAAACTCAAGAGAATGTGACGGTACGCGCATATGAAAGGAAGATCGTCGAATTGCAGTCGGAACGGGCGCTTGTCGCAGAGAGGATCGAGACAATTGCCGTCCCACATAAAAAATTTGAAGATATGTTCGAACTTTCGATGCGTTTTCTCGCAAACCCTCATGACGTATGGAAAAAAGGTGGGCACTTTGCCAAACGAACTGTCCTCAGACTAGCCTTCGCTAGGCCTTTGAGCTTTGACCGAGAAAAGGGTGTTCGAACCGCAGAAACCACCTTACCGTTCAAGGCCTTACGCTTCTTAGCTTCGTCGGAAAGTAAAATGGTGCACCCGAGAGGATTCGAACCTCTGACCCCCTGATTCGTAGTCAGGTACTCTATCCAGCTGAGCTACGGGTGCATTAGGGGTGATTTAGCTGTGCCGGCTAAAGTTTGCAAGGGCTAAACATCAAAAACTTGAGCAAATACTGTAAGTGCATAAAAGCTCCTTATTTACTCATCCGAATAAGGCATCCACTGCACCTCCGACCTTGGGAAGACAAATTAAAAAGCATGTACCCGAAGAATCACTTTGCGCCAATTCAAGCCGACCACCATGGCCGCGGATAAGTTCTGCCGAGATCACAAGCCCAAGCCCAGTCCCACCCTTGCGAATCCCTCCTTGAAAGGCCGTAAATAAATGTTCACGCGCTTTGGGTGGCAGTCCTGGCCCAGTGTCACGAACTTCAATAAGCCAATTTTCTTCGTTCTGGGTGGCCGAGATGGTGACGTTCCCCGCCTGACCTGTTCCGGCGATGGCCTGTCGGCCGTTCCTTGTTAGGTTCGACAGCACACGATACAACTGTTCCGGATCCGCTCTGACAACAAGAGTTTCTGGCATGTCCGCGGAAATGGAAACCAACGTACCCCCCGAAGCCAACCGCTCGTTTTCGACAACGTCAGTTGCGAGTTGAAATAAATTGACATCCCGCAAACCCGGAGGCGCTTCTTCGGCCTTCCCGAACGCGAGAGTTGTTTCACAAAGGTTCACGGCGCGCCGAATCGAGTTCAGCAATTTGGGAGCCGCTCGTTTCACTGCAGGATCGTCGGAATCCTCCATACGGTCAGCAAACAGTTGGGCCGTGGTTAAAATATTGCGTAAATCGTGGCTAATTTTTGCGACCGCGCTTCCAAGCTGGGCAAGACGCTCTTTTTGCTTCAAGGCCCCCGTAAGCTGGTTTTGCATCGACATCAAAGCCTCTTCGGCTTCACGCAATTCGGTCACGCCCGCGTTGGGTTGGATAATGTTCCGAGGATCTTCAGGTGCTGCCGCATAGGCCTGCATGTGGCGCACCACACGTTTGATTGGCACCACAAGAAATCCCCGAACCGCGACAAACAAAAGAATTGCGGTGAATACTGAGATTACAGCGGAAAGTAGCAGGATGTTAACGCCATAGGCCAGCATTGCTGCGCGCAAATCTTGTGTATCGGTTGTCAATTCGATCAACAAACCCGCGCCGCGCACGGGTTCACCCATCACACGTATCACCCGATTTTCGCTATCCCAAAGACGTACCATTGCGTCACGGATTAGAGTTACTGGCGATGCATCCCTAAGATCATAGGTTTCGTAAATCGGCGCGGGAATTGGGGAGGACAACATAAGTTGGCGCACCTCGTCCCGCCGTAAAACCACGTTAAAAACTCCAGCATTCGCAAGAAGTTCGCTTTCTAGTTCAGGATCAATCATGTCATCAGCCAACAATGCCAATGACGCAATTTGTGCCTTCTCCAACTTAAGTAAAAGAAAATCTTCTCGGAAGCGCGCGACAGACGGCACAAAGATCATGACTTCTGCCAGCATCACAAAAAGAGCCGTCAAAATCAGAAATCGCCCCGAAAGCGAGTTAAGAACGCTGTTTTTTCTCATTCTTTTTCCCGTTTACCCTAGGGTATAAATCGCTGAACTAGCCGCACAACGCGTTTCACCTTTGAGCTTTCAAAGATCATAGGGCTAAAATAGGCACCCGCCACACGTTTGTTAACCTCCCCCAAGGTCGGATAGGGGAGAACTGTGGCCGCAATCGCACCCATTTTGAGGTTATTTGCAATCGCCATCGCCCATGTGCCGATCAACTCGCCCGCCTGCGCGCCAACGATCGAGGCCCCAACAGGTCGCGATTTCACAACCATTACTTTAACCAGCCCCTCAGTTTTCGCTTCAGTTATGGCGCGATCATTTTCGCTATATGGAAATCGAATTACGGTGACTTTATCGCCATATTTTTCCCGCGCGTGCGCTTCGGACAGCCCCACTTGCGCCAATTCAGGATCAATATAGGTCGCCCAAGGGAGGTGGTTGTTTTTTGCTTTCGAGGGCAGGCCAAAGAGGGCCGATTTGATCACGACTCCTGCGTGATATCCGGCAACATGGGTAAACTGAAGGCCGCCAGAAACATCGCCAATGGCATAGATTTTTCGGTTGCTGCTTTTTAGTTGCGCGTCGACCGTCACCCCCGATCGCGTGGTTTCAACACCAGCCTTCTCAAGGTTCAAACGCTCAATATTCACCTTGCGACCAACCGCCATTAGCAGGTGGCTGCCCTTAAACACGCGCCCGTCTTTTGCCGTTACTTCAAGCGCGCCGGCCTTTCCGCTCACTTCCGACACGAGTGCGTTTTCTTCAATTATAATCCCCTCGGCCCGCAGGTTCTTCAGGGCGATTTCCGCCAACTCGGGGTCATCCTTACCCAGCGCGTTAGCCCCTTCGATGACGGTTACTTTAGATCCCAATCGCGCATGTGCTTGAGCCATCTCAAGACCGATTGGACCGCCACCAATCACCAGTAAATGCTCAGGTTGATCGCGCAAATCAAAAAGGCTTTCGTTTGTTAAGTACGGCACAGTATCAAGGCCCGGAATCGGCGGCACTAAGGGGGAGGAGCCTGTCGCAATTACAAAACGACGTGCTTTGATAATGGTGTCACCCACCTGCAGTTCCGTCGGCGAAATGAATTCTCCGAATTCCGAAAGTACCGTCACTCCCAAGCCCTCAAAGCGCTCCACAGAATCGTTTGGTTCAATTGTGGAGATAACTGAGTGAACAAAATCCTTAGCCGCCGCATAATTTATTTGTGGTTGGACGGGCGTCACACCAAAGCGCGCGCCCGATGTTTGTGCATGAGCCGCCTTCCCTGCTGCAATCAACGCCTTGGAGGGTACGCATCCGTAATTCAGACAGTCCCCCCCCATTTTATGCCCTTCGACAAGGACAACCCGCGCGCCCATCTGCACAGCCCCAGACGCAACGGAAAGACCCCCTGACCCACCGCCGATAACGCAAATATCTGTTTCTAAACGTTTCATTCAATGAGGTCCTTTTTGAAAATTTTCAATGCAATTGGAAGGAGCGCAAGAGCCGCAAGTCCCAGAATGGGCAGCAAGATATGCGCCTCAAAGATGACACCAAAATCTGGCGTGCCACCCTGCGCTAGAACTTCGCCGACCCCTGCCCCGATCGACGTGTAAACCAATGCCCCAGGAATAATGCCAAGGAAGGTTGAGATGATGAAACGGTAGAGTGGGACCCCCACCGAAGACAGCACCAAGTTAACGAGGAAAAACGGCAAAATCGGTACAAGGCGCACCGCGAAGAGCACAGACCATTGATTTTCGTCGATTCCATCTTTGATTTTTTTTACCGCACCTGAGCTGTTCTCCATTTTCTCGGCCAAGGTTGCGCCAATCCCCCACCGCGCCGCGAGAAAAATGAGCGTGGCGCCAATAGTCGCAGCAGTCATATTCAAAAGAACACCAGGGAATAGCGAAAACAGAAACCCACCCGTGATCGAAGACATACCCGCTCCGGGAAGGGAGAATGTGACGATGAGTGTGTAGATAGTGATAAACCCCAGCATCGTTAGGATAAAATTGTTATCGCGAAAAACAACCAAAGCTTCATGATTCGCGCGCAGCGCCTCAAAGCTCAACTGCTCCCTCAATAGAAAGGCCCCCAAAACGGCCACAATCAAGATCACCACTAAGGGAATCAAACGCAAAAATCGGTGCGTCACCGGAACAGAGTTGTCTACCATCGTTTCGCCTTTATAATCGCCTGTGACGCATAACATGTGGCCAATCGGGTTTGAGCGATAGGGGTATCACGTCTGCTTGATGTTGAGTGATGGGATGGGTACCGTTTGTAACTTATGGGCGCCTCTTTGTAACATTCGTCGGCAAAATCGACCGCCTTGTTGCAAAAACCCTCCCCTCAAGAATTGACTTCTTTGTTGCACACCCCTAAAGAACGGGCTTCGAGATACATTTCTCTTCGATTCCGCTCTTCGGGGCGCCAAGGATTCGCAGGCAACATAACGGAGACGGGCGATGAAACGCACCTTTCAACCATCGAACCTAGTTCGCAAACACCGCCACGGCTTCCGGTCGCGTATGGCAACAAAAGCGGGCCGCAATATTCTGAACGCACGTCGTGCGAAGGGCCGGAAATCCTTGAGCGCATAAGCGTTTAGGCTTTGGCTTGGGCTCGTCATTGGGCCTTTTAGTTCGTTACCGCCGGAACCTTGGGTTCCCGGCGGTTTTCGTTTGTCTATTGCCTCCCCCTTTTCGATCCAGTGAAAACAGCTTATCTGTGGGTCAGTCCTCCTTTTGCGACGACTCGGATTGAGGTCACTATGTTGCTCACTCTAAAAAACCGACCCGACTTCTTAAAAGCCGCCCGCGCGAAGCGTCAGGCAACGGCTGGGTTTATTCTCCAAGCGCGCAAGCGTGACGAGAGTGATGCCGCCGTGAACTCTGAAGACATTAGAATTGGGTATACCTGTTCAAAAAAAGTCGGCAATGCCGTGCTGCGCAACCGTGCTAAGCGTCGGCTGCGTGAAGTAGCGCGCTCAGGCTTGACGTCCGGTGGTCTGCCAGGTTGGGACTATGTCCTGATCGGTCGTCAAGGGGCGACCACAACCCGCACGTTCGCAGCGCTGCAAGAGGATCTGGCATTTGCTCTTCGCAAACTCCACGCGCCAAAGCCTAATTCCTCGGCAGGTCTGTCATGACCCCCATAGCCTTTATCCTCTCCCTCCCCGTGCGCGCCTACCGTGCCGTTTTTTCACCTTGGGTAGGTTTTAACTGTCGCTACCAACCCACGTGTTCTGCCTATGCGCTGGAAGCCTTGGAAAAACATGGAGCCCTCAAGGGAAGCTATTTGGCGGCGAAACGGATTGGCCGCTGCCATCCCTTTGGGAGTGACGGATACGATCCCGTTCCTGAGCCGAAGGCCAAATCAAAAAGAGAATCAGATAATGCTTGATGAGCACGACGAAATTCATCCTCTGTTTTACGGTGCGCCCAAGTCGGCTAGTTTCAAGAAACTACGCAAACGTATTGTGCGCCAGACGCGCGAGGCGATCGAGCAATACGGCATGATCGAACGCGATGCACGGTGGCTTGTCTGTTTGTCTGGTGGCAAAGACAGCTACACGCTGCTCGCGGTTTTGCATGAACTCAAGTGGCGCGGCCTACTGCCAGTCGACCTATTGGCTTGCAACCTTGACCAAGGCCAACCCGGATTTCCCGCGACAGTGCTCCCAGAGTTCCTGAAAAAGATGGGGGTTGAGCATCGAATCGAATATCAAGACACCTACTCAATTGTTATGGATAAAGTGCCGGCCGGACGGACATTCTGCGCCCTTTGTTCGCGTTTAAGGCGCGGCAATCTGTACCGAGTTGCCCGCGAAGAAGGTTGCTCCGCCGTTGTACTTGGGCACCATCGCGACGACATCCTAGAAACCTTTTTCATGAACCTTTTCCACGGGGGGCGCTTGGCAACAATGCCGCCAAAATTGGTCAATGAAGAGGGGGATTTGTTTGTCTATCGCCCCCTTGCGCATGTCTCCGAAGCGGATTGCGAGAAGTTTGCACAAAAGATGGCCTATCCAATCATTCCCTGCGACCTTTGCGGAAGCCAAGACGGGCTACAGCGTCAACAAGTGAAGCAAATTTTAGATGGTTGGGAGAAAAATTCTCCTGGGCGGCGTCAAGTTATGTTCAAGGCCTTAACAAATGCGCGCCCAACCCATTTGTTGGATCCAAACCTCTTCGATTTTGCGGGTCTTGAGCGTAGAAGTGTCGAGCCTAAAGATTCAATTGTAGATAAAAGCAATTCAGTCCCCATTTTACGTTAACCGTCCGCTAAAGGTGACCCGCTAGTTTCCAAATGAACGCACCACAAACGCGGTGCACACCCAATACTGGGTTTCAAAAGGAAACTGTTATGTTGTCTCGGCAAATGATCTACGAAAACGTGAAGTCATTTCGTGGTGCAATCAACGGCCCGCACATCCTAGCCTTCCTTCCAGCGATCACTTTGGGGGCGTTTTGGCTCGGAGGAGAGTCCGCGCTGCTTGTCGTCGCGCTCTTGCTCCCTGCTGCCTTGGGCCTCGTAGGAGGAGCCACCGCGCGTATCCCCCCTCCCGAAGCGCGTGACGGGTTAACCGGCTTACATTTACGCGACGCCGTTGAGGGAGCGCTTGACACATCTTTGGAAAGCCAGCCCAAGAGCGGTCTTTCGACAGCCTGTTTACAAGTGGAACTGGACGATTTTCGGGACTTCACAGATCGATTCGGACGCAAGGCGGCGGAAGACATTTTGGTCCGCGCAAGCGAGCGTATATTGGGCGCATTACGCAGCAATGACGTAATGGCGCGCCTTGATGGTGGTAGTTTCTCGATTGCCGTGGCCCCAATACGTCGCGCTGATTTAGAGAATCTCATACAAATGGGGTCTAGAATTCAATCCACCATCGCCGAGCCCTTTAGTCTCGACGCGACGAATGTGTATCTCACCGCATCAATTGGTTTCTGTCTTTCGACGCGGACGTCTATCCGTTCGGGGTCCGCAATGCTTGAAGCCGCGGAGTGCGCACTCTTCGAAGCAAGGCGACACGGCCCGGGCGGGCTACGAGCTTTTTCACCCGAAATGAAGAAAAAGGCCGAGGACCAGTCCGCGCTTATTGGCGAAGTTGGGGCTGCTTTAGAAGCGGGTCAAATTCAACCATGGTTCCAACCACAGGTATCGACTGACACGGGAGAAATTTCTGGATTTGAAGCTCTTGCACGCTGGAGCCACCCAACCAGAGGTATTGTCTCCCCTGCAGAATTTCTTCCCGCAATTCAACAAGCTGGATTGTCCGAACGCCTTAGTGAAATAATTCTGTTTCACGCCCTGTCTGCCCTTCGCAGCTGGGACCAAACGGGTATTCACATTCCAAGTGTTGGCGTAAACTTCTCATCCGAAGAGCTCCGGAACCCCAAACTTGTAGAAAAAATACGCTGGGAGTTGGATCGTTTTGACATGACCGCTGATCGCCTGTCTGTTGAAATCCTAGAATCTGTCGTCGCTGGTTCGGACGATGATACAATCACCCGCAACATAAGCGGCCTCTCAAAACTTGGATGCGGCATTGACCTCGACGATTTCGGCACCGGTCACGCTTCCATTGCAAATATTCGCCGTTTTGCAATCAACCGCATAAAAATAGACAGATCTTTTGTAACGAAAGTCGATGTCGACCCTGAACAAAACCGAATGGTCTCCGCCATTCTTACAATGGCCGAGAGACTCGAAATCGAGACCCTCGCTGAAGGCGTAGAAAGTGTCGGAGAACATGCGACACTTTCGCAACTTGGTTGCGGACATGTTCAGGGCTTTGGTATCGGCCGTCCGATGCCCCTTTCTGAAACAGTGCTTTGGATGGAAAAGCATGCGGGAAAACTAACCCAAACGCCTGCCATTGGCCGCAAACAAGGGTAAACATACCCGATCCTCACAAATAACAGGGGTTTCCCCTTGACCTTTTCCGCTCAGACGGGTTGAACCTGACTGTGTTTTTTCCGGAAAATGGCGGGTCCAATGGACGATCAGAATAAGAACCTAATCCTTGCAATCGCTTTAAGCCTCCTTGTGCTTATTGGCTGGTCGTTCATAGCGCCTCAGTCAACACCGCTTGTAGACCCTGAGGCCGGAGCAATCACTGCCAATGATGGGGACTTAATGCCGCCGGCAACTTCACTTGTTCCGGCGACAGAAGTTGTAGCCGAGACCATAGACCAGTCGGTTGAAGAACAAAGGATTCCAATTGAAACAGACCGTGTCGTTGGCTCAATTTCCACACGCGGTGGGCGGATCGATAGTCTTTCCCTAAAAGACTACACCGTTGATCTTGACCCCGATTCAGACCTTGTTCAAGTCCTTCGCCCCGAAGGTGAAGAGCATGCGTATTACGCACTCTATGGCTGGGGGCCCGCTGGCGGAATGGATCCAAAACTCGTGCCTAATCGCGGTACAATTTGGTCACTGTCCGAAGGAAAGATCCTCACTCCAGAAACGCCGATTACGCTCGCTTGGGACAATGGTCAGGGGCTTTTGTTTAAGCAAAAAGTTTCAATCGACAAAGACTTCCTCTTCTCCATCGAACAATCCGTCACCAATAATACAACAACATCCCAGCGCCTCTATCCTTACGGCATGATCGCCCAGCACGGCACGCCTGATCAAATTGGCTTTTTCATCCTACATGAAGGCGCCATTCGCATGTCGGACGGCCATCTGACAAAAAACAAATACAAAAAAATGCCTGACATGGACTATTCGGAGCAAGAGAGAGCGCGAGTAGACAAGCAAGAAGTCGTGGAAAGTGGCTGGATTGGCTTCACAGGTAAGGAATGGATGACAACGCTCATTCCTGAACAGGGCCAACCCTTCACATCTGTTGCAAAATACATTGAGAGCCAAGACGTTTATACGGCCGAGGCGCGCTTTCCAGTTATGGAAGTTTCCCCCGGTGGCACTATCCTGAACGATAGCCGCCTCTTTGCGGGCGCAAAAGAATGGTCGCTGATCAAGCATTACGAACGCGACGAAGCCGTCGAGCGCTTCATCGATTCAATCGATTGGGGCGTGTTCTCTATGATCACCAAACCAATGTTCTGGCTCCTTTACACAATTTACGGATTTATCGGTAACATGGGCTGGTCGATCATCGTTTTGACTTTGATCATCAAGGCAATGCTCTTCCCGCTTGCCTACAAGTCTTACGTTTCCATGGCCAAGATGAAAAAACTTCAGCCAGAAATGGAAATAATCAAAAAGAACGCGGGAGATGATAAACAAAAACTCCAGCAAGAAATGATGGCTCTTTATAAGAAAGAGAAGGCGAATCCCGCCTCAGGCTGTTTGCCAATCTTGCTGCAAATTCCAATTTTCTTTTCGCTCTACAAGGTGATTTTTGTAACCATCCTCCTACGCCACGCGCCTTGGTTTGGTTGGGTCAACGATCTTTCTGAGCCCGATCCCAGTTCAATCCTGAACTTGTTTGGTCTTTTGCCCTACGCGACGCCCGAAGCTGGAAGTATTTTTGCGATTATTTCCCTCGGAATCTTGCCAATTATTCTTGGCATCTCAATGTGGCTTCAACAGAAGCTCAATCCAGCCCCCACCGAGCCAACACAAGCAATGGTCATGGCATGGATGCCGTGGGTCTTCATGTTTATGCTAGGGAATTTTGCAGCCGGACTTGTTATCTACTGGATTGCAAACAACATGATCACCTTTACGCAACAGTATCTCATCATGCGCAGCCAAGGTGTTAAACCGGATGTTTTTGGCAACATCATCTCCGGATTGAAACGCAAGAAGTCGGACGCGAAGTGAACCATTCGGCCCCCTTTGTCGCTCAAATTTGGCGTCATCCAATCAAGGCGCATGGGGCCGAACATCTAAAGTGTGTTGATCTCTTGGCAGGAAAGACTCTGCCGTGGGATCGTGTTTGGGCTTTACCGCATAGCGCAGCCAAGACGGATGGCGGAAAATGGGTGTCGTGCCGAAACTTTACGCGTGGTGCTGGCTATCCAAGCCTTATGGCCATTGATGCCCAGTTTGATAGCAATTCCGAAGAGATCACGCTTTCGCATCCTGACCGCGAAAATATTCAGTTCCGACCCGACAATAACCCTGTCGCATTTTTGGAATGGGTTACCCCTTTGCTTCCACCTGAACGCCCCTCGCCAACAGGCCTTTTGCGGGCCACAGCTCAGGGTATGACGGATCAATCCAAACCATGGGTTTCGATTCTAAATCTTGCCTCTTTGCGCGCGCTGTCTGATAAGTTAGGAACAACATTGGACCCGCGGCGCTTTCGCGGGAATTTTTGGATCGATGGATTGCCCGCTTGGGCGGAGCGCGAATGGATCGGTCAAAAGGTATCTTCCGGTTCAGTTGAGTTTGACGTTACGCAACACATTACGCGATGTCGGGCAACTGAGGTAGATCCAGAGACGGGCCTGCGCGATGTCGATACGCTCGGGGCTTTGCACGAAAACTGGGATCACCGGGATTTCGGCGTTTTTGCCCAAGTGTCCACCGGCGGCACTGTTACCATCGGCGACAATGTGGAGATCGCAATATGACACAAACGTTTTCAATCGTAGAAACCCCTGATGCTGAATCCGCCGAAAAAGGGCGCATGCTTTTTGCGGGCGAGACCGAGTTCCTAAAAGGCGTTGTCGAGATGGAAGGTATGCCTCCCGGTGACCTTCTGGAAGTTTGTTTCGCGGGCCGTTCCAACGTCGGGAAGTCTAGCCTTATCAACGCTGTAACGGGTCGAAAGGCCCTTGCACGTGCGTCAAACACCCCCGGCCGGACACAGGAAATTAACTTTTTCACCGCGGCAGACAGCCATTATCTCGTCGATTTACCCGGATATGGCTACGCCAACGCACCCGTCGCCATCGTCGCAAAATGGCAGCGCCTTCTTAAGGCATATCTTTCAGGTCGCGCCAATCTGCGCCGCGCTTTTGTGCTGGTTGACGCGCGACATGGCGTCAAGGTTGTCGACGAAGAAATCATGTCTCTTCTTGATCGCTCTGCTGTCACGTTTCAATGTGTTTTGACCAAAATTGATAAACCCAGCAAGGCGGATCTGGACAAAGTTATTGAGCAAGTTCGTGGCGCACTAGCCAAACATCCCGCGGCCTTCCCCGAGATTGTCCTAACGAGTTCGGAAAAAGGTCATGGAATCTCTGAGTTGCGGTCTATCATTGCAACGCTCATCTAAACATTGCCCATTTTCCAACCTTGGATAACCCGCGTTCACCCACTACCAATAGGGGTGAACCTTAGGATGAGCTCATGAAGAAACAAGATGCGATGAACAAAGACTGGATTGCTACCGCCCGTACACTTTCTCAAGCCCTGCCTTTTTTACAGCGATATGATGGCGCGACGGTTGTCATCAAGTTCGGTGGACATGCAATGGGCAGCGACGAGGCGATGGACAGCTTTGCGCGCGACGTCGTTTTGATGCAGCAAGTTGGCGTGAACCCTGTCGTCGTGCACGGTGGCGGTCCGATGATCAACGAAATGCTTAGCAAACTCGACATTCAATCCGAGTTCGTCGGCGGCAAACGTGTAACGGATGCGGCGACAGTTGAAGTTGTCGAAATGGTGCTTTCTGGTCGGGTAAACAAGCGAATCGTTCAGGCGATCAATGCGCAAGGGGGCCGCGCTGTCGGACTTTCAGGCAAAGACGCCAACTTGATGATTTGTGAGCAGACGGATGCGAAACTTGGATTCGTCGGTACGCCTGTCGAAATGAACCCAGCCGTCCTTAAAACCTTGTTTGAGGCGGATATGATTCCCGTGATTGCGCCGCTTGGTATGGGCCGTACTGGCGAGACTTACAATGTGAACGGCGACACGGCGGCGGGGGCAATCGCTGGCGCGTTGAAAGCCGATAGGCTCCTTCTCCTTACCGATGTCGCGGGTGTAAAAGACGCATCGGGCGAGGTTGTGACAGAGCTAACGGCCGCCCATGTTCATGAGTTGACTGAACTTGGCATTATTGCGGGCGGGATGATTCCGAAAACTGAAACTGCGCTTGCAGCGTTGCAGGCGGGTGTCCGTGCGGCTGTTATTCTGGATGGGCGCGCTCCAAACGCCTGTTTGCTTGAGTTGTTCACCGAACATGGCGCGGGTACAATTATCCGGCAAGGGTAATGTTTTCGTTGAACCGCGCCGAATTTCGGAGCACCATGAAATATGCAAAATGAAACTTTCCTTAGGCTAGGCGTCTTCCTCGGTCTCTTCGTTGTACTGGCACTCGCAGAGGCCATGCTTCCTCGCCGCCCCAGTACACGCATGGGGCGTTGGCCGATCAATTGGGCCATGATTATTCTGGATTCAATAACCCTCAGGATCATGGCAATTGCCGTGCCGCTGTTGGCCGTTGGTGCCGCGCTTGAGGCTTCACATCGTGGCATTGGCCTGTTCAACCACACAACTTTGCCGTCGTGGATCGAAGTCCTTTTGGCCATCATTATCTTGGACTTTTTTATCTGGTTGCAGCATTTGATCACCCATAAGGTACCGTTTTTATGGCGTTTTCATCAAGTTCACCATGCTGACCCTGAAATGGATGTCACAACGGCCATTCGATTTCACCCTGTGGAAATCGCCCTTTCAGCAGGATTTAAAATTGGTCTGGTCTATGTGTTTGGACCATCGGCGGTTGCCGTGATTTTATTCGAGGTTTTGCTAAATGGCACCGCGATGTTTAATCATGCAAACCTTCGTCTACCGATTCCGTTGGATCGCGTTGTACGGCGAGTTTTGGTGACGCCGGATATGCACCGTGTTCATCATTCGGTTTATCGCGAGGAAACCGACAGCAATTACGGGTTTTCGCTGTCGTTATGGGACCGTTTGTTTGGAACGTATATTGCGCAGCCTAAGGATGGTCATACGGGTATGCGCATTGGTCTTTTGGGGGAATACGCGAAACCCAAGGGTTTCATTCATGCACTTATGATGCCGTTTCGAAAGGGACGGTAATGAAACTTATTTTGATGCGGCATATGAAGTCTGATTGGGACGGAATGACGAGCGATCATGCGCGCCCCCTCAATCCGCGCGGCCGTGCCTCTGCATCGAAGATCGGGTTCTGGCTTGAGAACAAAGGGTTTTTACCTGATTTGGCACTGGTTTCAGATTCCCAACGGACCCGCGAAACCTTCGACGGGTTGGCGCCATACCTGTCGCAAAACCTTGTTCTGGTGTTTACCCGCGCGCTCTATCTGGCGGAACCCGCTGCCATACTTGCGGTCCTTGCAGCCCATAAGCCAGCCCCTACAAGCACGGTTCTCCTGCTGGCGCATAATCCCGGGATTGCGGCGCTTGCGGCCACCCTAGTGGAGGAGGAGCCGCGCCATCCGAAGTTCTATGACTATCCCACGGGCGCGACGACGGTACTGGAATTTGATGGGGAAATCGCACCCCATAAAGGTAAACCACTTGGTTTCGTAATTCCGCGTGAATTGTAGAGTTATTTAAAAAACCGGCCCTCAGAAAGAGCCGGTTTTTAAAGTTTTTAAAGTTTTCCAAGACGCCGAAATGGATCCTTAGTGCCCCAAAATCTGGGAGAGGAACAATTTCGTGCGCTCGGATTTTGGATTGTTGAAGAACTCCTCAGGCTCGTTTTGCTCCACGATCTGACCGTCGTCCATAAAGATCACACGGTTCGCAACCTGACGGGCAAAACCCATCTCGTGGGTCACGCACAGCATGGTCATGCCCTCTTCGGCCAGTTCAATCATGGTGTCGAGAACCTCTTTGATCATCTCTGGGTCAAGAGCTGAGGTTGGCTCGTCAAAGAGCATGATGCGGGGTTTCATACAAAGCGAACGGGCAATCGCCACGCGCTGTTGCTGCCCACCCGAAAGCATGCCGGGGTATTTGTTGGCTTGCTCGGGGATTTTAACCTTCTCAAGGAAGTGCATCGCAATTTCCTCGGCTTCTTTTTTGGGTGTTTTGCGCACCCAGATCGGAGCCAAGGTACAGTTCTCCAAAATCGTCAGATGCGGAAAAAGGTTGAAGTGCTGAAAACACATTCCCACTTCGGAACGGATTTTGTCGATGTTTTTGAGATCGGACGTGAGCTCGGTTCCATCGACAATAATGTCGCCCTTTTGGTGCTCCTCAAGACGGTTGATACAGCGGATGAGCGTCGATTTCCCCGAGCCGGATGGCCCCGCAATAACGATACGCTCGCCCTGATTGACCGTCAGGTTGATGTCGCGCAGCACGTGGAAGCTCCCGTACCACTTGTTCATATTGTTGATTTGGACCGCAACCTCTTCAGAGACCTGCATTTTGGAACGATCAATTTGGCGTTGTGTAGCAAGTTCAGACATATCGTGAACTCCTTATTAATGGCCAGTCTTGAGCTTGCGCTCCAAGAACATGGAATAACGGGACATAGAAAAGCAAACGACGAAGAAAAGCAGCGCGATGAAGGCATAAAGCTCCCACACAATACCGTTCCATTCTTGGTTTGCGCGGATCGCACTGGACAGGCCAACGGGATCCATGAGGCTAATGATCGAAACCAACGTCGTGTCTTTGAACACGCCGATAAAGGTACTCACGATGCCCGGAATGGAAATCTTGAGCGCTTGCGGCATAATGATCAGCCGCTGCGCCTTCCAATAATCAAGTCCCAGAGCATCCGCCGCCTCGTACTGCCCTTTTGGCAAAGCAGCGAGCCCGCCGCGCACAACCTCGGCCATATAGGCCGACGCAAAGAGCGTTACCATGATCATAACCCGCAGGATCACATCAAAGTTCGTACCCGGAGGCATGAAGATATTGAGCAGGTTGTTGGCCACAAACAGGAGGGTAATCAGAGGCACACCGCGAATAAACTCGATGAAACCGATGCAGATCGATTTCACGATCAGCAAGTCAGACTGGCGACCGAGAGCAAGGAGTACCCCAATCGGCAATGACCCGAGGATCGCGACGATCCCAATGGAGATCGACAGAACGAAGCCCCCAAACTGTCGGCTGGAAACGGCTTCCAGAGCCAAACCAGGCGTTAGATTTGCGAGGACACCCGCAACGGGGCCAGCCGCAAATAGCCACCAAAGGATTGGCACCACGGCGGTCAATATGATCCCGACCAAACTGCCGGTATGAGGGCGCACATAGTGGAAAACCAAATACCCGATCACGAAGCCCGCAAAGGCCATAGTCGGCCCCCAAATCGAGCCACCCCACATGAGGAACACGTCCACAAACGGGAAGAGCATCGTCACGATCAATAACTTGCGCGGTGCTTTTTCCGAAAGAACCGGAAGCAGACCAACGAACATCAGCACCAAGGCCAAATTCAAACGCCAGTAGCCAAGGATCATCACAATCGGGGTCGCAACATGTGCACGTGGGTCGGAACTGATAAGCTCAGGATCAACGCCGCTTAAGGACGACAGAAGACCAACGTCTAGGGGATAGAAGCCATAAAGAAGCTGCAACCAACGATCGTTGATCACACCCCAACAGGCACCATGCCCGCCCGCGCCGATGATCTCGCGGCATTCGGTTAGTGACTTGGCGTTCCATGTTGGAGAAACCCCCCAACCAAGAAGGTTGAGGACCGTCCATACAACGGCGAGGAGAAACAGGACCGATATGATCGAATTCCAAATGCCGTTGAACAGATTTTGACGCAACCAACCGATTGGGCCAACCATGGTTGAAGGCGGGACTTGCTGCGAGAGCATTTCTGTGCGGACAAAACTAACTTCTGGCATATTACCGCTCCACCAATTTAACTGAGTTATTATACCAATTCATCACGGCCGAAATGCTGAGGGAAATCGTGAGATAGATCAGCATCAAAAGCAGGATGGACTCAAGCTCGCGCCCCGTTTGGTTCATGGTGATCCCGCCGAGTGTGGCGGTAATATCCATGTACCCAACCGCAATCGCGAGTGAGGAGTTCTTGGTGAGATTCAAGTAGTTAGAGATCATTGGCGGGATAATCACCCGCATCGCCTGTGGCAAAATCACCAGACTCATGGTGCGTCTCGAACTCATGCCAAGGGCCTCAGCGGCCTCACTTTGCCCTTTTGAGACAGACATAATGCCCGAGCGAACGATCTCGGCGATAAAGGCGGCGGTATAGAGCGAGAGGGCAATCCAGAGCGCGAGCAGGGAGTTGCGTAGATGAGTCCCGCCTTGGAAGTTGAAGCCCTTCAGCGCCGGATAGCCAAGATGAAACCCAAGAGCAACAAGCGCGATCGTTACGGGAAGCAGCACCGCTCCCAAACGCAGATACCATGTGGTCGGTCTAATGCCCGTCGCTTCTTGAATGCGATTTGCGCGCTCTTTGATTTTCTTTGAGACAACGATGCCAGCGATCAGAACAGCGGCAATGAGAACGAGGTTCAAACTAATATTCAAGAACCCGAAAACGCTGATGTCGCCCAAACTCCTGCTGAACAGGGGTTCGGGAACGTAAATGCCTCGGTTCGTTATGGCGACGGTGTCGTTCAAAATCATAGACGCGGTCGCGTTGTCGCCTCTGAAATCATTGGGCTGAGGCAATGTCTCGATCATAATCGCCATCGTAAACACGATCCACAGCAGGACGGGGACGTTGCGGAAGGTCTCGACATAGACCGTCATGATTTTGGAAACGATCCAATTGTTTGAGAGGCGCAGGATGCCGACAAAAACACCGATAATCGTCGCTGTGATACAGCCGAGGAACGCAATCAGCAGCGTATTAAGAAGACCCACGCCCGCCGCGCGCCAATGGCTGTCACGGGAGGTATAGTCAATTAACCGTTGGTTGATGTCATACCCTGCGGAGTCGTTCAAATAAGTAAACGACGGTTCTTTTCCGAGATCCGAAAGGTTTTGCGCTGTATTACCAATGAGCCAAGCAAACACTGCCATGAACCCGAGAAGTGCAACAACTTGAATGGTCATTGACCTGTATCGGGTATCGTAAATCAGCATAGATAGCCGAAACGACTCCTTAGGAGGGTCGGTTATTGTTGTCATGAAAATATCCCCGTCGTCGCTAGGCATTCCGGCGCATTATTTGCGCTCATACAACCTAAGACTGTTGTTTAGTTATTGTTCTTATAGATAGTCAAAAGGGCGCGGAATGAACCGCGCCCTTTTATTAGTAAGCCCTAGCGGAAGGGTGGGGAATAAAGCAGACCACCATTTGTCCACTGTGCGTTCAAGCCGCGAGCGATTCCGATTGGTGTGCTTTGACCAATGTTTTGCTCGAAGATTTCGCCGTAGTTGCCACCAGCCATAATGGCCGCTTTGGCCCAACCAGCGTCAAGACCAAGCATTTCGCCGAGGTTACCCTCTTTGCCCAAAAGGCGTGCGATTTCTGGGTTCGTTGTGCTTGCTTCCATCTCTTCGATGTTTGCAGAAGTCACACCGAGTTCTTCAGCGGCGATCAAAGCATTCAAAGACCAACGAACGATGTCTGCCCATTCGTTGTCGCCGTGGCGAACAAGAGGACCGAGTGGCTCTTTGGAGATGATTTCAGGAAGGACGATGTGCTCGCTTGGTGCTTCGAAGGTTGCACGAGTCGCTGCCAACGCGGAAGCGTCCGTTGTGTAAACGTCACAAGCGCCCGCAAGGTACTGTTGTTGACCTTCAGCGTTTGTTTCGATTGGCACAGGCTCATATGAGAGATTGTTGGCGCGGAAGTAGTCGGCCAAGTTCAACTCAGTTGTCGTCCCAGTTTGAATACAAACCGTTGCGCCATCAAGTTCTTTAGCGGAGCTAACACCCAGCGCTGTTGGAATCATGAAGCCTTGACCATCGTAGTAGTTCACACCTGCGAAATCGAACTTCAGGTCCACATCGCGGCTGAATGTCCATGTTGTGTTACGGGCCAACATGTCGATCTCGCCGGAAGCCAACGCGGTAAAACGTGTCTTACCGGTTGTCGGGATAAATTCTACAGCACTGCCATCTCCCAAAACTGCCGCAGCAACGGCGCGACAAACAGCAACATCAAAGCCGGCCCATTCGCCGTTCGCATCTGGAGCACCAAAACCCGGAACGCCGGTGGTAACGCCACAGTTTAGTTTGCCGCGCGCTTTTACGTCATCCAACGTACTTGCTGCGGCAACACCTGCAGCAAGGCTTGCCACGGTCAGTGCACCAAAAAATACGGATTTATTCATTTTAACCTCTTCCTGATTGTCCACCCTTTTTTGGGTGGTTTGGCCAATGGAGTAACATCGGCAGTAGACATGAAGACAGCAATGCTGTCCGCATTACGCGTAGAATGGACAATTTCTGTTGCAGCCGTCAAGGGGGCAACGATACGCCAGTGGTCCGTTCCCTTGGGGGCCCCCCGCAAAGGTGGGGAGCTTCCCGTTCGTTATTCGTAATTCACAGGATCAAAGTGCGACTTGCAGGCCTTGATAGAATTCAAATGCCTCAAAAAACGCTTGCCGCTTTTTCGCGGCCAATTCGGTGGCTTCGTCGTCTTGCCCCCATTGGCTTTCCTGCCAATTTTCATCCAGACGGGAGGCCTGCCAAATGTCTTCGGGGGATTTAAAGGCGTGGAGCGCCGCAAGCCCAAGAACAAGGGAACCACTTATCGCCACAAGATCATGGAAAGCGACCAGTTCAAATGTGTTCAAAGCAAACACAGGCGCCCGCAATTTCGCGATACTTGCCGCGGGTTGGGCGACATGCATGATGCCTTCGCCAAGGACGAGCGGCGCGTCGAAAGTCGTTTCAGCCCAAAGTAAAAAGGGTGTCCAAACCGCATGTTGCTTCTCAACAAGTTCAATCGGGAAGGCCGCGCGGTAACACAACAAATCGGTTTCCCCATAGGACGCAAGCATATCGGCAACCGCGTCGAATTGATGGGCGACCTTGTCGATCGCAGAGTTGGCCATGCGGGTAACCGGCATGGTGACCGGATCAATTTTCGTATCCTGCGACTGCCATTCATGAGCAACTTTTTGGGCAATCTCAAGGGTTGGGATAACCAATGCGGCCTTGGAGGGCGTGCGCAATTTGCGCCCATCCAACAGGACTTCAAAGCCCCCTTCGGTGGCGGCCACTTCGGCATTTTTCCAAAACTTTTTCGTCGCCCAACTCGTCATTTGCCACTCCAGATTTGGTCCAAATAGGGAATCAATTCGTCAAATCCCTGCAAGATCACTTCCGCGCCAGCTTCCGTGAGGTCAACTTGTGAATGATAACCCCAATCGACCCCAATGCGCCCTACCCCCGCAGATTTTGCCATCGCCATGTCAAAACTCGTGTCGCCAATCATCACCGCATTCGCGGCATCAACACCGGATTCCGAAAGCGCCTGAAAGATCATGGAAGGGTGTGGTTTGGAGGGGTGGTCGTCGGCGACCTGCTGGGTGAAGAACATTTTTTCTAGGCCGTGACCGCTTAGAAGGCTGTCCAAACCACGACGACTTTTGCCCGTGGCAATACCAAGGATATGATGGTCCACCGTCTCAAGCGCGCGCAGGACGTCGAGCGCCCCGTCGTAAAAGGGTGACCCGGATTGCGCGCCCAGTTCTTCGCGTTGCGCGTTGAAGGCCCCTTTATAGGCCTCCACCATTTTCTCACGTTGGCTTAACGCGCTCTCAGGCATCAGGCGCAAAACAGCCTCAGGGAGGGAGAGGCCCACAATCGACAAAACCGCCTCCCGACTTGGAGGTGCAACCTCCACCGAGGCGCAAGCGGCTGTCATCGCTGCGAGAATATGGTCCTGACTGTCGACAAGCGTTCCATCGACATCAAAGATTATGAGCTTTAGCTCGGTACTCATTGTTCCTCGTCGAAGGGGTCAAGCGGCACATCGCGCACGTCCCACGCAAGGGTATCCCACGTATGGACCATGTGTTTGGGCATCGGCGCCGTAAACGTCATACGGGCCCCCGTGGAAGGATGCGTCATGGTCAGGCTGCGCGCGTGCAGGTGAAGTTTTTTCGAGATCTCCCCGCCCAATTGTGCGCCCCAACCGTCGCCAAGGTTTTCCTGCCCTGAGCCGCCGTATTTACCGTCGCCAATAATCGGATGCCCAAGTTCGGCCATATGCGCGCGCAACTGGTGTGTGCGGCCCGTGATTGGCACAAGCGCCACCCAAGAGACCCGCCCACCGAGTGCAGAAAGCACGGCGTAATCGGTTGTCGCGCGCTTAGCGCCCTCAGTAGAGTCAACTTCGCGCGGGTGAATACAGTGCATTTTTTCGAAATCAGCACCGGCTTTCACAAGGCCAAAGCGAATGGTCCCCAAACGGGGTTTTGGCTGTCCTGCGACGGCTGCCCAGTAAATTTTACGCGATTCGCGGTCACGGAAGGTGCGGGTAATGGCTGCTGCTGACGCACGTGTGCGGGCAAGAACCAAGACACCGGACGTGTCTTTATCAAGACGGTGCACAAGGCGCGGCTTTTCTTCCAGCCCAAAACGAAGCGCATCCGCCATACCATCGACGTGACGGTGATGATTGGTGCCGCCCTGTGTTGGCAATCCCGGAGGCTTGTTAATTACAATCATATAATCGTCGCGATACAGGACCGTGGCGCGGATCATATCCGCATCTTCGTCCGACATCGGAGCCGCAGGCTTCGCTTTGGCTGTGATCTGGCTGGCGGTTGGCAGCGGTGGCACGCGGACGATTTGTCCTGTGGTCAAACGCGACGCAGGCTTAACCCGCCCCTTATCAACCCGGATATCGCCTTTGCGGCAGAGCTTTTCGATCCGTGCTTGGCTAACTTGTGGAAACTGGCGGCGAAACCAACGATCGAGTCGTTGATCATTGTCGTCAGGCGTAATCGTAATATGTTGAACACCGCTCATGCGAAGCCCCCTTTTGCACACCATACCCCGAGCGCAACCGCCGAGAGGGACATAACCATTGATAGAGCGACATAGAGTGCCGCCGAGCCGAGTTGCCCAGCTTCAAAGAGCCGTAACGTATCGAGTGAAAACGCCGAAAACGTTGTGAACCCGCCCAAGACACCGATCATTAAGAACGGCGCCATAACCGAGGAGTCACGCCCTGCAAGTAGCACAAAAAGCAGCCCCATTACAAACGACCCAACGACATTCACACTTAAGGTCCCCCATGGGAAACTCATACCCAAAAGTCGCACCGCGTAAGCCTGAGTCAAAAAGCGCATCACGGCGCCTAAAGCACCTCCAAGCGCCACATATAATAGGGTCAAAAACATCGGCCGTGTTTTCCCTCTAGCGCCCGGAATGTCAACCGCTAGCGCGCTTAGATCTCAGTTTAGCAAAGTAATCTTGACGTTTTTTAAGTTCGCGCTCGAATCCGCGCTCAACCGGTAGATAGAACTCGGGGCGCTCCATGGTTTCAGGAAAATAATTTTGGCCCGAAAATCCATCTTCGGCGTCGTGATCATAGGCATATCCCGCCCCATATCCTTGATCTTCCATCAGGGAGGTTGGTGCATTGAGAATATGCTTTGGGGGCGGCTCGGAACCGGTTTTTTGCGCCGCAACCATTGCCATTTTGTACCCCGCATAGGCCGCGTTTGACTTGGGGGCGAGGGCCAAATAGGTCACCGCTTGCGCCAAAGCCAATTCGCCTTCGGGACTGCCCAAACGCTCGTAAACTTGCCATGCGTTCAAACAATGAGTTTGCGCATCGGGGTCTGCAAGGCCGATATCCTCAATTGCCATGCGCGTAATGCGGCGCGCCAAGTAACGGGGGTCTTCGCCGCCCTTGAGCATGCGGGCGAGCCAATAAAGGGCTGCGTCGGGATCCGAGCCACGCACGGATTTATGGAGCGCGGAAATCAGATTGTAATGGGAATCGCCGGATTTGTCATAAACCGCCGCGCGTTTCATCAAGCGTTGGCCGAGCCCCTTTGCGTCCAATGGCTCCTTGACCTTCCAAGCTGAGACCTGCTCAACAAGATTGAGCAAAGTGCGGCCATCGCCGTCCGCCATTTCCAAAAGCGCATCTCGGGCGTCTTGGGTAAGAGGAAGCTCGCGGTCTATTTCGCCTTCAGCGCGCGCAAGCAACAGATCAAGGTCTGCGAGGGTAAGCCGCGTGAGCACCATAACTTGCGAGCGACTTAACACCGCCGCATTGAGCTCAAAGCTGGGATTTTCTGTGGTGGCCCCTACCAAAAGGATCGTGCCGTCCTCCATATGGGGGAGGAAGCCGTCTTGCTGGGCTTTATTGAATCTATGAATTTCATCGACAAACAGCAGTGTCCCCTGCCCGTTTTGGCGACGGATTTTAGCGGCTTCAAAAACTTTGCGAAGGTCGGGCATGCCGGTAAAAATCGCGCTTATCTGCACAAAGGTGAGATCTGTTTCATCCGCCAAAAGACGCGCAATTGTGGTTTTACCAACGCCAGGTGGTCCCCAAAAGATGAGCGACCCCAAACTGTTGGATGCGAGCATCGTCCCCAAGGGGGCTTCAGGACCCAAAACTTGTTGCTGCCCGATCACTTCCGACAAAGTTTTGGGGCGCAGACGATCCGCCAAAGGGCGCGGCGCGTTCTGAACTTTGGCCTCGGAGGCACTGGAATCAAACAAATCTGTCATGGGGTGACACTATGCCTTGTGTGGAACAGGGGGAAGCATCGTTTTGGTGCGATAAAGGGCCCCTCAGGAGGGGGAGGCCCTTTTTCGTTTCGCAGTCGTTTAGTGCAGCTTAGAACTCAGATTGATGGAAACACATTGATAGTCACCATCGCCAATAAACATCGGACGCCCAGCAGCTTCAGCATCCAAACCACACCGGCCAAACCAACGTGGCCAATTCGCTGCGGTCAATGCAACGATCTTTGTTGCACCCAACTCGCGGGCGGACTTGAGCATCGCCATCACCATATAGGCGTGCACGCGCCGACGAATACGCTGTGGCGTGGTATGGGAAACAAACACGCGCGTGCTCTCCCAAATGTTCTCATCAACGGGGGCTTCCTCAAATAGGAGGTCTTGAGGAATGGTCCCGAGCAACCCACGTTGTGCATCACGGATCATGTAACTATAAATCCCACAGCGCGCGACTGTGGGCGTCAGGCGAATGCCTGCGTAGACTTCGCCATATTCGTGGATGGCAATCCAACGACTTGCCGGAGTATCATATTGATCATACTCCATTCCAAGGGCTTCAGGCAGGTCCCAGTTTTTTTGCACAATAAAAGACTGCCGCCTAGCGCGAAACAGATTTGCGAATAGCTCGCCATGGTTGTGCATATTTTCGAACGAAAGTGTAGTTGTTTGCATGGTAGATCCCCCAGCTTGTTTAAAAAAAACAAAGCCCCACGTTCAAACAACGATCAGATCCGGTTAAAGCAGCCTATAATCCTTCGCGCGTTGAATGGCCTCAGCGGTCGTCCGAGCGAGCAGTTTCTGACGGGCCGCTATTAAGCGTGCTTTAAGGGCGCTTTCTGAGATATTCAATTTTGCAGCTGCCGCCGCATGCCGATCGCCGTCTGCGATACACCGCAGGGCTTCAACTTGAGCCTTAGTTAGGCTCTCCGGCGGCTCTGTTAAGTCATGAAGCCGACGAACTACGCGCGAAACTTCTTCCATTTCGCTATCTGTAAACTCGCGATCGCTACGTGCAAAGCTAGCGATTGTGCGAGAGGAAATCGGACCACAGGATACAGTAACCCCAAAATTGAGTCCATATTCCTTTGCCAGTCCCAAAATATTGAATGTGTCGGGAATCCCGAATTCGCTCCAACGACTCGCGCCATCCGTGCTGAAGCCCCAAGCAATTGTCGGGTCGCGCAGTGCGAACCCTTGCTCGGTATAATAATCCGTCCAGCGGTGATCATACGTCTGAAAAGACATAAGAGGCGCGGCGAAGCGAATATGGAGCCCCAAAAAGTAACCCGCAGGCGCAAGCAACGTGAGCTTATGAAGTTCGAGGTCGAGACCTATCTTATTAGACATGTCTTTTTAGACTAGTTGTCAGAATCTTAGTCAACCTTAAAGTGTATGGTACAGAAATAGTAGTGAGTGATGTTACCGTGAAAACAATGGACATAGATTTAAAGACGAAGTTGAACTCCCTTTCAGAGAGCGCACGTGGCGATTTACTGGATTTTTTGAGAAATTCGCCCTCCGGAGAGAACAGTTTAACAGCTTTGCTGGAGCGAATCGAGAACTCCATTCAGCTTCGAATCGCGGCTAAAAAGTCGCATAACTAGACCTATTCCTAACGGAACGATGTACCAAAACAATAAAAGCCCCGCCAAATCTGGCGGGGCTTTCTATTTGAGATCAATGAAGGTCTCTGAATTATTCTGCTGCGGCGTCTTCTGCCAAAACGCGTGCTTTGTCGCCTGCGCCTTTTGCATTCACGTCGCGGTCAACCAATTCGATGATCGCCATTGGCGCCATGTCACCGTAACGGAAACCAGCCTTAAGAACCCGCACATAACCACCTTGGCGATCTTTGTAGCGTGGGCCGAGAACTTCAAACAATTTCGCAACATAAGCGTCTTGCTTAAGGCGAGCACCTGCTTGGCGGCGGGCGTGAAGATCGCCACGTTTACCAAGAGTGATAAGTTTGTCGATGATGCGCTTAAGCTCTTTTGCTTTAGGCAGTGTTGTTTTGATTTGCTCGTGCTCGATGAGTGAGCCTGCCATGTTGGCAAAGAGCGCCTTACGGTGCTCGTGAGTACGGTTTAAGCGGCGGTAGCCTCTAGCGTGACGCATGGTGTATCTCCTATAGCGTTGTTTTACTTTGTCCGGCAGCCGATGCGTGTCAGCTACTCTCCTTGGGGCAATTGCCCTGACATTCCCCGGCATTCCGGGCATTTATGAGGTTGGGGCGGACCGTTAAGCCCACCCCAAATTTCTTAGAATTGATCTTCGAATTTCTTCGCAAGATCTTCAATATTGTCCGGTGGCCAATCTTCGACGTCCATACCGAGGTGCAGACCCATGCCCGACAACACTTCTTTGATCTCGTTCAAAGACTTGCGGCCGAAGTTTGGTGTGCGGAGCATTTCTGCTTCGGTTTTTTGGATCAAATCGCCAATGTAAACGATGTTGTCGTTCTTGAGGCAATTTGCGGAACGTACGGAAAGTTCCAATTCGTCCACTTTCTTGAGAAGAAGCGGATTGAATTCGAGGCCATCGTCTTCTTCTTGACGGTTTGCAGACTCTGGCTCGTCAAAGTTAACGAATGTCGCAAGCTGGTCCTGAAGAATACGCGCAGCATAAGCCACGGCGTCTTCTGGAGGGATGGAACCGTCTGTTTCAAGCGTCAACGTGAGCTTGTCATAGTCGAGAACTTGACCTTCACGTGTGGGCTGCACGTCATAAGACACGCGCTTCACAGGGGAAAAGATCGAATCGATCGGAATAAGACCGATAGGTGCGTCCTCAGGACGGTTCTTGTCAGCGGAAACATAGCCTTTGCCAGTTTCAACAGTCAATTCCATGAACAAGTCTGCGCCTTCGTCGAGGTGACAGATAACGTGATCCTTGTTCAGAACCTCGATACCCGCGCTCTCGGAGATGTCGCCAGCGGTTACAACCATCGGGCCTTTGGCCGAGATGGAAACACGCTTTGGACCGTCTACTTCCATACGTATCGCGACGCCTTTGAGGTTCAGAACCACATCGGTTACGTCTTCGCGAACACCAGAAATCGAGGAAAACTCATGCAAAACATTGTCGATTTGAACGCTGGTAATCGCAGCACCCTGTAGCGAGCTCATAAGCACGCGACGCAGAGCATTGCCCAATGTCAAACCAAAACCGCGTTCAAGCGGCTCTGCAACTACAGTTGCTTGACGCGCAGGCTCGTTGCCTGGCTTCACTTCCAACTGTGTTGGTTTAATCAGTTCTTGCCAATTTTTATGGATCATGCTGTCGCCTCCATTCTTGTTTCTGGCCCATGTCCCTAAGCCGGAAACACCCGAGGTAAAAAATAACAATCTCGGGTCTGGCGTACGAATTACAGACCCGAGATCATTTAGTACTACACGCGACGACGCTTTGGAGGGCGACAGCCGTTGTGAGCCATTGGTGTAACGTCACGAATAGATGTGATGTTAAACCCAACTGCGGCCAGAGCGCGCAATGCGCTTTCGCGACCGCCACCCGGGCCTTGCACTTCGACTTCAAGCGTTTTCACGCCGTGCTCTTGTGCTTTTTTACCTGCATCCTCAGCAGCCATTTGAGCTGCGTAGGGTGTAGATTTCCGCGAGCCTTTAAAGCCCATTGTTCCAGCAGAGGACCATGCGATCGCATTGCCTTGAACATCGGAAATCAGAATTTTTGTGTTGTTGAACGAGCTGTTCACATGCGCAACACCAGAGGCAATATTCTTGCGCTCTTTTTTCTTTGCGCGAACTTTTTCACGTGCCATTGATCAAATCCCCCCTATTTCTTCTTACCAGCAATAGCCCGTGCAGGACCTTTGCGAGTGCGAGCGTTCGTGTGTGTACGTTGACCACGAACAGGAAGATTACGACGATGACGCAAGCCACGGTAGCAACCGAGATCCATCAAACGTTTGATGTTCATTTGTGTTTCACGACGCAAGTCACCTTCGACAGCGTAGTTCGCGTCGATATACTCACGAATGGAAAGCACTTCACCATCGGAAAGTTCGTTAACACGACGCGCTGCGTCGATGCCTACGGCTTCACAAATAGCTTGTGCGGAAGTTGTACCGATACCGGTAATATAAGTCAGGGCGATCGGGACCCGTTTATGGGTCGGGATATTTACGCCGGCGATACGTGCCACGTTATGTATTCCTTTTTGTTGCGGTTCCGTATTTCCAGAACCTTTTTTCACAACATAAGCCCGTAGGATTATCTCCTGCGGGCTACGCTGAATTTCTGTTCTCGGCCATATACTTGTCCGCAGATTGCGTATCAATGGACAAAAGCCGATTCTCTTACGAGATGGCTGGAATTAAGCCCTTTTTACCACAAGGTCAACCCGCGATATGCCTAATCCAAGATCACACGAATTGCTTTGGCAACTTCGTCGATTTCACCCAAGCCATTTACCGGAGCCAAATCGCCCTTGGCATAATAATAGCCAATCAAAGGGGAGGTATCACGGTAATAGGCCATCAAACGTGTCTTGAGGGAATCCTCATTGTCGTCGGCGCGGTGCACCATATCTGTGCTGCCACAGACATCACAAACACCCTCGACTTTGGGGGCTTTTAGCTCGTCGTGATAGCCTTCGCCGCAGTTGCCACAGGTATAGCGGCCAGAGATGCGTTTGATCAGGATATCGTCCTGGACGCGCATTTCAATAACGGCATCCAGCTTTTGCCCTACGCGGCCAAGAAGTTGACCAAGCGCGTCGGCCTGCGCCAGCGTGCGGGGAAAGCCATCAAAGATGAATCCCCCTTGGCGGTCGGTGCCTTTGAGCTGCTCTTCGATCAATCCAATCACAATGTCATCGGTAACCAATTCGCCCGCATCCATAACTTTTGCGACTTTCTTGCCCATCTCTGTGCCAGAAGTTTTCGCCGCGCGCAGCATATCGCCTGTGGAAAGTTGGACCATGTCACGCTCTTCAACCAGAAGTCGTGCTTGGGTTCCTTTTCCGGCGCCCGGTGGCCCCAAAAGGATTATGTTCATTTTCTCGCTGTCCCTTTTTTACCGCCGCGCTTCTTGCCACGTAGCTGCGACTTTTCGATCAGGCCTTCATACTGGTGTGCCAGCATGTGTGACTGAACTTGTTGAATTGTGTCCATTGTCACGGATACGACAATCAGAACCGAAGTGCCGCCAAAGTAGAAGGGAATCGAGAATTGGTAACGTAAAATTTCAGGAAGGAGACAAACTGCCGCAAGGTAGGCCGAACCGATGACCAAGATGCGGTTCACAACTTTGTCCAAATACTCGGCGGTTTTCTTGCCCGGACGAATTGCGGGAATAAAGCCGCCTTGGTTTTTCAGGTTGTCCGCAACTTCATCAGTCTTAAACGCCACGTTATGCGTATAGAAGAACGCAAAGAACACGATCATAACTGTAAAGAACGCCAGATAGAGCGGTTTTCCCGGCCCAAAATACGCGAGAATAATGGACAGAACGCCGCTGGTGGAGTCGCCCGAGAAGGTGGCAAGCGTGGTTGGCAGCAAGAGAAGCGAGCTGGCAAAAATCGCAGGAATAACGCCAGCAGGGTTCACTTTGATCGGAAGATGGCTTGCGCCGCCTTCATACATCTTCATGCCAACTTGACGGCGCGGGTACTGAATGTGGATCTTGCGGAGCGCCCGCTCCATGAAGACCACGAACCCGACCACAGCGACAACCATAATAAAGACACCGACAACGATCAGGGGATTCGCTCCAGATTCGGAGGATTGTACGAGGAATTGTGTCAGAGCGGCTGGAAGCTCGGCAATAATGCCCACGAAGATGATCAACGAAATACCGTTGCCAATCCCGCGTGCTGTAATCTGCTCACCCAACCACATTAGGAACATTGTGCCGCCAACAAGGGTCACAACGGTCGAAATACGGAAGAACCAGCCCGGATCGGTCACAAGGCTACCTGCCTCAAGACTGACCGCAAGGCCATAGGCTTGGAACGTCGCCAAGAATACCGTGCCATAACGGGTATATTGATTGATCTTCCGGCGACCCGCGTCGCCCTCTTTCTTGAGTTGCTCAAGCGGGGCCCACATGGAGCTTAGAAGCTGGATAATGATCGAGGCCGAGATGTAGGGCATGATGCCGAGCGCAAGAATGCCCATGCGGCTCAGGGCACCACCGGTAAACATCGAAAGAATACCACCGATACCAGCGGCCGCACCCTCCATGAAGTTGCGCAGTTCAGCGCCGTCAATACCCGGGACGGGGATATAGGTCCCCAAACGGTAGACGATCAAAAGACCGATGGTGAAAACAATACGTTGGCGAAGCTCGGTGGCTTTACCAAAAGCCCCCCAGCTCATGTTGGCTGCCATTTGTTCTGCTGCGGATGCCATTCGGCCTCTCCCTGTCACGAAAAGCGCCGCCAGACCATTCTCCGGTCGGCGGCGCTGGAAAACTAATTTGTATGTAAGCGGCCAAGCGACCGCTCACAAGCGCTTATTCAGCTGCGGCCTTAGGTGTTGCTGTAACAGTCAGTTTACCACCGGCTTTTTCAACAGCTTCAACAGCTCCAGCAGAGGCACCCGTTACTTCGATCGTAACTTTGGATGTGATCTCGCCTTTGCCCAAAACGCGGATACCATCGAGTTTGCGACGAACCAAACCGCACGCAATAAGTGCGTCTTCGGTGATCGCTGCTTTTGCGTCGAGTTTTTTGGCGTCGATAAACTTTTGGATCATGCCAAGGTTCAATACAGAGAACTCTTTGCGGTTTGGCTTGGTGAAGCCACGCTTAGGAAGACGTTGGTACAAAGGCATTTGACCGCCTTCAAAACCCTTGATCGCAACACCCGAACGGGATTTTTGACCCTTGATACCACGGCCACCAGTTTTACCGGTACCGGAACCAGCACCGCGACCAACGCGTTTGCGGTTCTTTGTTGCACCTGGGTTGTCGTGCAGTTCATTCAATCTCATGTCGCTACTCCTTCTTGCCGGAACTGTCCCAAGAGCGACCAAAGAGACAAACACGGCGTTACAAATGATTCTGTTCCCACAAGGGGATACCGCGCGTGTCTACACAGATACATCTCATGGATCAAGGGCCGACAGGCCACTTTGTGCCGGAAGATTTCGCAAAACTCACGTTATTGTAAATTCTGCGGGAGTCCGTCCGTGATCTCATAATAATCGCCTTTGTCTGCGACAAATATGTGCAAGTCCATCTTTGTGTGGGTTGGGCCATCAAAAGCCCCCATGGAAATGGCAATCCAATCCAGATGCGGCGGGTCAAAGAACAAAGTTGACCCACAGTGCTGACAAAACCCGCGATTCACTTTGACGGATGAGCTGTACCACGTCACGTTCTCGGCCCCTGTGACAGTCAAATCGGTTTTCTGAACGCCCGTGCTCACAAGGAAATGCCCCGTGTGTTTGCGGCATTTTGTACAGTGACAGGCATTGGGGGCGGCAAGGTCTCCGTCAACGGTAAAACTCACAGCGCCACACAGGCAGGATCCTTTATGCATGATGTCCTCCTTGGTTGTTCCCCCAAACGAAACCACCGAACCCCACCTTAATCAATCCCATTCAGCCATAAAAAAAGCGCCCTCAGTTTCCCGAGAGCGCCTTTTAAGGTCTTTAGAAGAAGGGCTTAGCCTTTTTCTTCGATGATCACCACCATGTGGGGAAGTTTCGCAACCATGCCGCGTACGGCAGGTGTGTCTTCCAACTCACGGGTTTTGTGCATCTTGTTGAGGCCCAAGCCGATCAGCGTTTGACGCTGTTTGGCGGGACGACGGATCGGAGAACCGATCTGTTTTACAACGATAGTTTTAGCCATGATATTTTTCCTATGCGTCTGCGTCTGCAGCTTCTACTTCGGCCGGAGCCTCAGCAGCCGGAGCAGCACCACCACGTTGAAGAATGTCAGCGACTTTTTTGCCACGACGTTGTGCGACCATACGAGGGCTGCTCTCTTTTGTGAGACCATCAATCGTTGCACGGATCATGTTGTACGGGTTTTGCGAACCAATAGATTTCGCAACAACGTCCTGTACACCAAGCATTTCGAACACAGCGCGCATCGGACCACCGGCAATAATACCAGTACCCTGTGGAGCTGTACGCATCACAACTTTACCAGCGCCATGACGGCCCTCGATGTCGTGGTGCAACGTACGGCCTTCACGCAATGGAACGCGCACAAGTTGACGTTTAGCTTGTTCAGTTGCTTTGCGGATAGCTTCGGGAACTTCTTTTGCTTTCCCTTTGCCAAAACCCACGCGGCCTTTTTGATCTCCAACAACCACGAGCGCGGCAAAGCCGAAGCGTTTACCACCTTTCACGGTTTTGGAAACGCGGTTGATCGCTACGAGACGATCCGCAAATTCTGGTGTCTCTTCGCGGTCGCGACGAGGGCCGCGACGGTTGTTATCACGTTCTGCCATGTGGCATTCCTTTCTTCAGGCGCTCTGCGCCATAATCTGTCAATCCGAGTGGGGCCGCTCAGAACGAACAGCCCCCTGGATCATCGGGGTGGCCTAAGAGCCACCCACACTTTTTTAGAACTTCAAACCACCTTCACGAGCAGCCTCGGCCAAAGCCTTGATCTTACCGTGAAAGAGGAAGCCGCCACGATCAAAGTAGCATGCTTCAACACCAGCTTTTTTAGCACGCTCAGCAATAGCTGCGCCTACTTTCGTTGCTGCGGCGATGTTGTTGGTGTTCAAAACGCCCAGATCCTTCTCGAGAGAAGAAGCCGAAGCGATCGTTACGCCGTTCAAATCGTCGATCAACTGTACGCTGATGTTTTTGTTGGAACGATGAACAGACAGGCGCGCACGCCCATTTGCCATCTTCCGAAGTTTGTTCCGAACGCGCAGGCGGCGCTTCAGAAACAGAGTTCTTTTGCTGTTTGCCATTTCCTGGGTCCTTATTTCTTTTTACCGGCTTTGCGGAAGATGTACTCGTCTTTGTACTTGATGCCTTTGCCTTTATAGGGCTCGGGTTTACGCCATTCGCGAATATTCGCCGCGACTTGGCCAACAAGTTGAGAGTCGATACCTTCAACAAAGATGATCGTGTTTTTTGGTGATGTGACGGTTACGCCAGCAGGCACCTCGAAGTTAACTTCGTGGGAAAAACCAAGGCTCAGTTTCAGAGTAGTCCCCTGAACTGTAGCACGATAACCAACACCGTTGATTTCCAGTTCTTTCTTGAAGCCTTCCGTAACACCGGTCACCAAATTTTGGATACAAGTGCGGGACATACCCCATTGTTGACGCGCGCGCTTAGACTTAGAGCGCGGCACAACAGAAACTTCATCATTCGCAACAACGATTGAAATATCATCCGTTGCTGTGAAATTCAAAGTCCCTTTAGGGCCTTTTACTTCGACTGTTTGTCCGGAGACCGCGGCACTAACTCCTGCGGGCAACTTAACAGATTTTTTACCAATTCTTGACATCCGATCCTCCTAGAATACGGTGCAGAGCACTTCGCCGCCAACATTGGCATTGCGTGCAGATGCGTCCGACATCACACCCTGAGGTGTGGAGACCACGGAAATTCCCAAGCCCTGACGGACGACTGGGATGTCTTTAACGCCCATATAAACGCGACGGCCAGGTGTCGAAACACGCTTTAGGTCACGGATAACTGGAGTGCCATCAAGATACTTCAAGCTAATGTCGAGAGCCGGATGGCCATCTTTGCCTGTTGTCGCTTCATAGCCACGGATATAACCTTCAGAAAGAAGAACGTCGAGAACCCAAGCACGAAGCTTAGACGCAGGAGTCTCTACTGTTGATTTGCCGCGCATTTGTGCGTTGCGAATACGGGTGAGCATATCACCGATAGGATCATTCATATCGTCTCTCCCTTACCAGCTGGACTTAACCATGCCGGGGATTTGGCCATTCGAGCCAAGTTCCCGCAGCGCGATACGGCTGATTTTGAACTTACGGTAGTAAGCATGAGGACGACCCGTCAGCTGGCAACGGTTGTGAAGCCGTGTCGCGGACGAATTGCGAGGAAGTTTAGCAAGCTTCAGGCGAGCAGTGAAACGCTCTTCCATTGTCTTGCTTTCATCGTTTGCGATCTCTTTAAGAGCAGCACGTTTACCGGCGAATTTCTCCACCAAAAGTGCGCGCTTTTTCTCGCGTTCGATCATTGCTTTTTTAGCCATGTCTAACCTTTCCTTCCGCGATCAGCTGTTAAAGGGCATGTTGAAAGCTTTCAACAGCGCCTTTGCTTCCGCGTCGGTTTTTGCGGTGGTGGCGATTACGATATCCATACCCCAGATTTCGTCGACTTTGTCGTACTCAATCTCAGGAAAGACGATGTGTTCTTTCAGACCCATGGCGTAGTTGCCACGACCGTCAAAGCTTTTGCCAGAGATGCCGCGGAAGTCGCGGATACGAGGCATTGCAACGGTGATCAAACGATCCAGAAATTCGTACATCTTTTCGCCACGAAGAGTCACTTTAACACCAAGCGGCATATCTTCACGAACGCGGAAACCAGCGATGGATTTCTTGGCTTTTGTGATGAGAACCTTTTGACCAGCAATCGCAGTGAGGTCAGCCTCAGCGGATTTGATCTTTTTGGTGTCGCGTGTTGTTTCGCCGATACCCATGTTCAAGACAATTTTGTCGAGCTTAGGGATCATCATTTCGTTTTTGTAAGCGAACTCTTCTTTAAGAGCTGCACGAATGACGTCTTTGTAAACAGTCTTCAAACGGGGGGTGTAGTTTGCAGTATCAAGCATTATACGGTCTCCCCTGTTGTCTTCGCGAAACGCACTTTCTTGCCGTCTTCCTCACGGAAGCCAACGCGAGTTGCCTTACCTTTGGAGTCGAGCAGTGCGAGGTTAGAAAGTTGAATTGGCATCGCTTTAGGAACGCGACCGCCTTGGTCAGTTTGCGAAGCACGCACGTGGCGGATCGCAACATTGACACCTTCAACAACAGCTTTGCCGGACTTAGGATCGATAGACGCGATAGCGCCCTCTTTACCTTTGTCTTTACCGGCAAGCACGACGATTTTATCGCCTTTTTTCAATTTAGCAGCCATCTTACAGCACCTCCGGTGCAAGCGAGATGATCTTCATGAAGCTTTTTGCGCGCAACTCACGAACAACTGGGCCGAAGATACGTGTACCTACTGGCTCATTAGCGTTGTTCAGAATAACGGCTGCATTGCGATCAAAACGGATCACTGTGCCATCTTCACGAAATACTTCTTTAGCGGTGCGTACGACGACGGCCTTACGGACGTCCCCTTTTTTAACGCGCCCACGAGGGATGGCTTCTTTAACCGAGACGACGATAACGTCACCTACGGAAGCGTATCTACGCTTAGAGCCACCCAAAACCTTAATGCACTGAACACGGCGAGCGCCGGAGTTGTCAGCAACATCGAGATTTGTCTGCATTTGGATCATGCGATTTCTCCCGACCTATGGGGGCCATCCAATGGCTTGTCCCCAGGGTTTCGTAAATCTGAAAAGTCCCCGCTTAAGCGGAAAGAACTTCCCAGCGTTTCGTTTTCGACTTTGGTGCACATTCTTGAATGCGAACTTGATCACCAACGTTGAAAGCGTTCTGTTCATCGTGCGCCCGATATTTTTTGGACTTACGAATGGTTTTCTTCAAAACAGGGTGCGTGAAGCGACGTTCAACGGAAACAGTTACTGTTTGCGCGTTTTGGTTGCTTGTTACAGTGCCAGTCAAAATACGTTTAGGCATATCGTGGCTCCTATTCGCCAGCCGCTTTTGCGGCCTTTTCGTTAAGAATTGTTTTTACACGAGCGGCTGCACGACGTGCAGTTTTAACTTGTGCGGTGTTTTCGAGTTGCGACGTCGCTTGTTGGAACCGAAGATTGAACGATTCCTTTTTCAGCGCAACCAGCTCGTCTTGAAGCTGATCTGGTGTCTTATCACGTAGTTCATTGGCGTTCATGCGCCTCTTCCTTTCTCAAAACACCAGCCGGCCCCTGACGTTATTTCAGGGTCACCAAAAGCCTGGTGGATGAATAGCAAAACAAGCGAATCCCAGCGAGCTGGAATCCACGAGATGTGTGTCTATAATTGGGAGTCGCAGGGAGGGCAAGGGAAAGTTTGCCGAGGCCAGTAAATGTTGAGGTTTCCCCACTGGGAGCACCAATTTCGAGGTATTCCAGTATGCGAGTGACAGGCCGCACAATCGCACAAGACATGCCCTCCCCCACCTGATAAACTGCGCTCACGGATTTTCCCACACCAAAGACCACACAGGTATCCCTCAAATGTCACAGATCAATTCCCTCTTTGTTACCCGCCTCTATCGCGCCGCCTTAAATGAATTCGGGGATGCCATTGATGCGGGTGAACTCGAAACGTCGTGCCTCTCAATCGCTGAAGATGATGAGGCGGGACAGCAATGGTGCGAAGACAATGATTTTCCGGGTTATACCAGCTATGCGTCCCTCACGGATCTGGGCTGGCGGTTTCCCATCTTTGAGGATCTCGTCAAAGCGCTCGACAAACATGTTGCGGCCTTCGTCAAGGACCTCGAATTTGATCTGGATGGCAAAGAGGTTGTTCTCGACAATATCTGGATAAACATCCTGCCCCAAGGCGGCATTCATACCTCCCATATCCATCCTCACAGCATCGTTAGTGGCACGACCTATGTCACCATGCCTGAAGGTGCGAGCGCGATTAAATTCGAGGATCCCCGCTCCCAAATGATGATGGCCGCACCAACCCGCATTGCCAATGCCCGACCAGAAATGCGCAACTTCACCTATATCAAACCAGAAGTGAGTGACGTCCTATTGTGGGAGAGCTGGCTGCGCCACGAAGTACCGATGAATATGACAGAAGAGGAACGCATTAGCGTGAGTTTCAACTACGCTTGGCGCTGAACTCAGCCTATTGCCGTTTCCTGATTTGCGCCGTCACATTGATTTTTATGACGCTCCCCACAAGAGTGTCATATCCCACGACGTTGAACGCATTTCGATTGATTTGACCGGAAATCCTGATCGTCAAATTGTCTTGTTCATCGGGGTTTGAATCAGGTGCACGATAGAGTTTCGCAAGGAGCGTCATTGGACGCGTGACATCTTTGATCGTCATGTTCCCCCTAATGCGGACACTTTGCCCCACCGTATCAATTTTTGTCGACGTAAACCGAATGATCGGAAACTTCGCCACATCGAGGACCTCGGGCCCGCGCAAAGCGTCTGTGGCGAAGATAATTCCGCCTCTGACGGTGCGCGCATTGAGCGTCACATCGACCGTTGATTTCGAGACGCTGTCGAAATCCAGAATAAGCTTGGTTGAAAAATCCGGAAATGAGCCTGAAAATTCAAGGCCCTCAAGCGAGTAGGAAAATGACACTTTGCTGTGTTGCGTATCCATGTCGTAGGGCAAAGGCGCCGCGCGCACTGGGGCCGCAAGCACAAAGAGTCCCATCACCAGCGTTCGGAAAAACTTATTCATCCACCCAGCCTACTTGAGAACCCGTCTTCAGAACAGAAAAACCCCCACCGATTGCTCGGCGGGGGCTTCAATTTTTTCACCATATGCGCGGAGCGCTTGGGGTAGATTTACCAGTCTTCGCGAACAACTGTGCGGGTTTTCACCGGCAGTTTCATCGCTGCAAGGCGAAGAGCCTCACGAGCAGTAACTTCGTCTACACCGTCGATTTCAAAGAGAATCCGACCAGGCTTAACTTTCGCGGCCCAAAAATCGACAGAACCTTTACCTTTACCCATCCGAACTTCGGTTGGCTTGGAGGTGACGGGCAAATCTGGGAAAATCCGGATCCACACACGGCCTTGGCGTTTCATGTGACGTGTCATTGCACGACGCGCGGCTTCGATTTGACGCGCTGTGATGCGTTCTGGTTCAATGGTTTTGAGACCATATGTACCGAACGTTAGCGTCGATCCGCCTTTTGCAAGACCGTGGATACGGCCCTTAAACATTTTGCGGAATTTACTGCGTTTTGGCTGAAGCATCTATCTTCTCCTTAGCGACGACCGCCAGCACCGCGAGGTGTTGGACCGTCTTGGAGTTCCTGTTGCTTACGCTCATGCGCCGAAGGATCGTGTTCCATGATCTCGCCTTTGAAGATCCAGGTTTTAATCCCGATGATGCCATAGGCAGTCATCGCTTCGACATGTGCGTAATCGATATCGGCACGAAGTGTGTGCAAAGGCACGCGACCCTCACGGTACCATTCGGTCCGCGCGATCTCGGCACCGCCAAGACGGCCCGCAACGTTAACACGGATACCAAGGGCACCCATACGCATTGCGTTTTGCACCGCACGTTTCATCGCGCGACGGAAAGAAACCCGACGCTCGAGTTGTTGTGCGATATTCTCACCAACGAGAGCAGCATCCATCTCTGGCTTGCGAACTTCAACGATGTTGAGGTGCAATTCAGATTTGGTGAAAGCTGCGAGCTTCTTGCGAAGGCCTTCGATATCGGCGCCTTTTTTACCAATGATCACACCGGGACGGGCTGTGTAAATTGTTACACGGCACTTACGGTGTGGACGCTCGATAATCACCCGGGAGATGCCAGCTTGCTTGCATTCTTCCTTGATGAATTCGCGCATCTTGAGGTCTTCCAGAAGAAGATTCCCAAAATCTTTAGTGTCGGCATACCAGCGGCTATCCCAAGTACGGTTAACCTGAAGGCGCATGCCAATTGGATTTACTTTATTACCCATTATGCTTGCTCCTCATTCTGGCGAACCAAGATAGTTAGTTCCGAGAATGGCTTCAGAATTTTGCCGAACCGGCCACGTGCGCGTGGACGACCACGTTTCAGTGTCAGGTTTTTACCAACATAGGCTTCGGCAACGATCAACGAGTCAACATCCAGATTGTGGTTGTTTTCTGCGTTAGCGATCGCGGACTGGAGACATTTCTTAACGTCAGCAGCAATACGTTTGTTGCTGAAGGTCAGGTCTGTCAAAGCCTTGTCAACTTTCTTGCCACGGATCATCGCCGCAACAAGGTTCAGCTTGATAGGGGAAGTGCGGAGCATTTTGACTTTCGCCATTGCTTCGTTTTCCGCTACGCGGCGTGCGTTTTTTACTTTTGCCATGACTTATTTCCGCTTCGCTTTTTTGTCAGCAGAGTGGCCATAATAAGTACGAGTTGGCGAATACTCACCAAACTTTTGACCAATCATGTCTTCTGTGACGTTTACGGGAATATGTTTATGGCCGTTGTAAACACCGAACGTCAAACCCACAAACTGGGGCAGGATCGTGCTACGACGGGACCAAATTTTAATAACTTCATTGCGGCCAGATTCACGGCTCTTTTCGGCTTTCTTAAGCACGTAAGAGTCGACAAATGGGCCTTTCCATACAGAACGAGACATGGATTAGCGCCCCTTTTTCTTGGCGTGACGCGAGCGGACAATCAGCTTGCTAGACGCTTTTTTCTTGTTACGTGTACGCGCACCTTTGGTTGGTTTGCCCCATGGCGTCACAGGATGACGACCACCGGATGTCCGACCTTCACCACCACCGTGGGGGTGATCGACCGGGTTCATGGCAACACCACGTACAGAAGGACGGATGCCCTTGTGACGGTTGCGACCAGCTTTACCAATGTTTTGGTTGCTATTATCGGGGTTGGACACGGCACCAACGGTGGCCATGCATTCCTGACGGACCAAGCGCAATTCGCCAGAAGAGAGGCGGATTTGTGCATAGGCACCATCCCGTCCAACAAACTGAGCATATGTCCCAGCAGCACGAGCGATTTGACCGCCCTTACCCTGTTTCAGCTCGATGTTGTGAACGATTGTACCGATAGGCATGCCAGAGAAAGGCATCGCGTTACCAGGTTTGATGTCAGCTTTTGCAGAGGAGATGATTTTATCCCCAATTGCGAGACGCTGAGGCGCGAGAACATAAGTTTGCTCGCCGTCATCATATTTGACCAACGCAATAAACGCCGTCCGGTTCGGGTCATACTCGATCCGCTCTACGGTGGCTGCGATGTCCATTTTGTTGCGTTTGAAATCAACGATACGGTAGAGGCGCTTAGCACCCCCACCAATGCGACGCATTGTGATTCGTCCGGTGTTGTTCCGGCCGCCCGATTTCGTCAAACCCTCTGTGAGGGTCTTGACGGGACGTCCTTTCCAAAGCTCCGAACGGTCAATCAGAACCAGCCCACGCTGGCCTGGCGTCGTCGGTTTATACGACTTTAATGCCATGCTTTCTGTCTTCCGTTTAGCTAAGCGAACCCTGCCCTACTGGCGTGATCCGCGGTGTGAGCCCCCCGAAGGTGGCCAAATTATAGAGCCCCGAAGGTCCCCGATAAAAACAGCAAACAGCCCCAGAACGAATCTGAGGCCGAGAACCATTGGCGGGGAGTACCAGATTAACCTGGGGGGGTCCACACCGGATGGGGATTATTTTCGTGGGATGGCGGGAAAGGGTTTGGGACACTCATAATTAGGCAAAACAAACGTTCGGGTCAATGTCCGCTGTTGTGGAAGGTTATCGAATGAAGAAAGAAAACAAGCACCCGTCGGTCACCGCGAAGCGAACGGTAGCTTGGAGGGCTACAGCCTCAAGTTTAAGGCTCATTCTGTAGCTATTTGATACTGTCCTGCCTGAATCGCCACATATTGAGGACATTCCAAATTTGGTTCTAAGTACCTGACAAAAATGTGAAATATTCGCGAAAAAACATGCTCTTGTTCAGGAAAATCACGAATGCTGAAATTGAGAGAAGCTTTCTGCTCATTTTTACGGCAGACTTTCTCCTAAGAGGGCAATCAGATCCTCAAACGAGTAAAAACAGCAAAAACGGAGGATGGAATGAAACCGAAGATTGTTATTGGACTTGACGGTGCAGAGACGGGAGACCGCGCTTTAGCATTTGCCAAAGACTTGGCATCCAGAATGGATGACTGCGAACTGCTCGCCATTTACGTTATCGAATGGTCCCCGTTCACCTTTCAAACTGCGGAAGAAAACGCGCAACGGCACAAACGCCGTGAGGAAGAGATTGCGCTCGCCACATCGCGGATTGTTGACCCTGCGGTTAAGGCCCTAAAAGAGGCGGGCTTTAATGCCAGCGGTCTCGTGCGACATGGGGATGTTGCCGAAACTTTGAATGAACTCACCGTTCAAAACGGCGGTACGCAGATCATTGTTGGTCGCGCATCATCGCATGGGTTTGCGAAGCGTATTTTTGGTAGCTCAACACAAAACCTTGTGATGCACGCCGATGTGCCTGTCACAGTTGTAGGATAGGGGACACTATGAAAATCACATCAAAAATCTCGCTGGCCTCAATAGCCTTGACCATCGCCGCCAGTCCTCTAATGGCACAAGAGGCGATGGGGATCGATGAAAAGGTCAACCAAATCTTCGCAAAAATAACCGGCCCATTCGTGAGCCTAATTTTCGCACCCTTCCCCGGAACAAGCTTTCCGTGGATCGTGATGTGGCTGGTGATCGCCGCTTCTATTTTTACCGTCTACTTCGGTTTTGTTCAATTTCGATTTCTTCGGCATTCTATCGAACTGGTTAAAGGCGATTATTCCGATCCCAATGACGCGGGCGAGGTTAGTCATTTCCAAGCGCTTGCCACGGCTCTGTCGGGAACTGTCGGCTTAGGAAATATCGCGGGTGTCGCTGTTGCCGTTGGGATTGGTGGGCCGGGGGCTACGTTCTGGATGATCCTTGCCGGTCTGCTTGGCATGGCGTCCAAATTCACCGAATGTACGCTGGGCGTGAAATATCGTAACGAATACCCCGACGGCACTGTTTCGGGGGGCCCAATGTACTACATCTCGAAGGGCTTCAAAGAATTGGGTTTGCCGGGGGGTAAATTCCTCGCGGTTCTTTTCTCGGTCTTTTGTATTCTTGGTGCTCTTGGCGGCGGTAATATGTTCCAAGCCAATCAAGCGCATGCACAGATTTCTGGTATTGTCGGCGAATATCCAGGCTGGATCACAGGGATCATTTTCGCAGTTGTTGTATTCTCGGTTATCGTGGGCGGGATCAAATCCATAGCCAACGTAACAGAAAAAGTCGTGCCATTTATGGGCATCCTGTATGTCGGTGCGGCGTTGATCATTCTGCTGGTAAACTACGACAAAATCGGCTGGGCTTTTGGTCAGATTTTCGACGGTGCCTTTACAGGGCTTGGCGTTGCTGGCGGTTTTGTCGGGGCCTTGATCCAAGGTTTCAAACGGGCCGCATTTTCGAATGAGGCTGGTGTTGGGTCTGCGGCGATTGCCCACTCTGCGGTGAAAACCAAAGAGCCTATCACCGAGGGCTTTGTGTCCTTGCTCGAGCCATTGATCGATACTGTCGTGATTTGCACAATGACCGCATTGGTGATCGTGATTTCGCAACAGTTGGTTCTCGACCCGGCAACAGGTAACTACCTTCTGAACGAGGCAGGATCGGCTATTGCAACAGTCGACGGCAACACAGGCGTTGCACTAACATCTGCGGCCTTCGGGTCTAGCATCAGTTGGTTCCCGTATGTCTTGGCCATCGCAGTTGTGCTGTTTGCCTTCTCGACGATGATTTCTTGGTCCTACTACGGCTTGAAAAGCTGGACCTATTTGTTTGGGGAAAGCAAAGCATCGGAACTGACGTTTAAAGTCATCTTCTGTGTGTTCATCGTAATCGGGGCTGCGGCGTCGCTGGGTCCTGTCATCGACTTCTCCGATGCTGCGATCTTTGCCATGGCGGTTGTGAACATCTTCTGCCTCTACTTCTTGATGAAGTTGGTTCGTACTGAACTTGCGTCCTATTCTTCGCGCCTCAAAAGCGGCGAAATCAAAAAGTTCACGCATTAAACAAACATCTCTGGCGCGCTGCAATGTGCGCCAGAGTCTATTTTACCAGGCGTTTAATCGTCTAGGGCTGCGGTAAGCATCACGTAAACAGCCGTTGGTCAAATGCTACTGAACGGCACAAAAGTCCGCTTAGCGGTCATCCAACACAAACGCAAAGAGGCCCCCGCATTTCTGCGAGGGCCTCTTTAAAGCTTCAGAAAGCTAATCTTAGAGTCCGGTGGACACGTCGATTGTATTGCCTTCTTCAAGGGTCACATAAGCCTTTTTAACGTCTTTACGCTTGCCTGGGCGGCCGCGGAAACGTTTGGTTTTACCCTTAGTGATCGTTGTGTTTACAGCTTTGACCTTTACGCCAAAGAGCGCTTCAACAGCGTCTTTGATTTGGGGCTTGTTGCTGTCGATCGCGACTTCAAAAACAACGGCACCGTTTTCGGAAACCATAGTTGCTTTTTCAGTAATGATCGGCTTACGGATCACATCATATTGTGCTGCTTTGGTGCTCATTTTAAACGTGCCTCCAATGCTTCGAGACCTGCTTTAGTGATCACAAGAGTGTCACGCTTCAGGATATCGAATACGTTAGCGCCCATCGATGGCAGGATATCCAAGCCTTCGATGTTACGTGCGGCGCGCGCAAAGTTTTCGTTCACGGTGGCACCGTCGATGATCAATGCGCGTTTCCAACCCAGCTCTTTAATAGCTTTCGCCAGAACCGAAGTTTTTACGTCATTGAAATCGATTGAGTCGATAACAACCAATTCACCAGCAACTGCCTTAGCGGACAATGCGTGGCAAAGACCAAGCTTGCGGAATTTCTTCGTCAGCTCGTGGCCGTGGCTACGGGGCGTTGGGCCCTTGTAAACACCACCACCGCGGAAGATCGGCGCAGAACGGGCACCGTGGCGAGCGCCACCGCTGCCTTTTTGGCGAACAATCTTCTTGGTCGAGTAGCTCACTTCTGAGCGAGTCTTAACCTTGTGTGTACCAGCTTGCGCATTGTTGCGCTGCCAGCGAACGACGCGGTGCAGGATGTCAGCACGTGGCTCAAGACCAAACAGGGCCTCGTCCAAATCCAATGTGCCGGCACTGCTACCGTCGAGTTTGATTACATCGGCCTTCATTCTACTGCTCCTTCTGCGGGAGCCGCGACAGCTGCTTCAACAACGGCACTTTTCAGTGCTGCTGGGAAAGGAACGCCGTCAGGCAGTTTCTTTTTCACTGCGTCTTTGACAGTGACCCAACCGCCCTTGGAACCAGGAACAGCGCCTTTAACCATGATCAAGCCACGGTCAGCATCTGTACGCATAACTTCAAGGTTTTGAGTTGTCACACGAGCGGAACCCATGTGTCCGGCCATTTTCTTACCTTTGAAAACTTTGCCGGGGTCTTGACATTGACCAGTAGAGCCGTGCGAGCGGTGGGAAACGGACACACCGTGAGTAGCACGAAGGCCCCCAAAGTTGTGACGCTTCATAGCACCCTGAAAGCCTTTACCGATCGACGTACCAGAGACGTCAACTTTTTGACCTGCAATATAGTGCTCAGCAGAAATCTCTTCGCCAATGGCGATGAGGTTTGCTTCGGAGACGCGGAATTCCGCAACTTTCCGTTTTGGCGCTACGTTGGCTTTAGCAAAGTGGCCGCGCATCCCTTGGGACGTGCGTTTTGCTTTGGCCGTACCAGCACCAAGCTGAACAGCAGTATAGCCGTCACGATCAGACGTACGCTGATCAACGACTTGCAAGTTTTCGAGTTGGAGAACGGTTACAGGAATCTGTTTGCCGTCTTCCAAGAAAAGGCGGGTCATACCAACCTTTTTTGCGATTACACCAGAGCGCATCAAATACCCTCCTTAAACCTTGATCTCGACGTCAACACCCGCAGCAAGGTCGAGCTTCATCAGCGCGTCTACTGTTTGGGGTGTTGGGTCGACGATATCCAGCAGGCGCTTGTGCGTGCGGATTTCGAACTGATCACGGGATTTCTTGTTCACGTGAGGACTGCGAAGAACTGTGAACTTCTCGATTTTGTTCGGCAGCGGGATAGGTCCACGAACTGTGGCGCCTGTGCGCTTTGCGGTGCTTACGATTTCTTGTGTGCTGGCGTCCAGTACACGGAAATCAAACGCCTTGAGCCGAATGCGAATATTTTGCGACTGCATGTCGTAGCCTTTCGCGGCTTTTAAGAATTGAGAGGTGGGACCGCACGGGATTGTACGACCTACATCGAATTCAGATTCTTTAAGAAGAATTGGCGCCCCAAGTAAGGGACGCCAATCAATTGGTCAAGCAGCTAATGCTTACTCGATGATTTTAGAGACAACACCGGAACCAACAGTGCGGCCGCCTTCGCGGATCGCAAAGCGCAGGCCAGCTTCCATGGCGATTGGCGCGATCAGTTCAACTGTGAACTTCAAGTTGTCGCCTGGCATTACCATTTCTGTGCCTTCAGGAAGCGTAACTGTGCCCGTTACGTCCGTTGTACGGAAGTAGAACTGTGGACGGTAGTTCGCAAAGAACGGCGTGTGACGGCCACCCTCTTCTTTGGTCAAAATATAGACCTCAGCTTCAAACTTCGTGTGTGGCTTAACGGAACCTGGCTTACAAAGGATCTGACCACGCTCAACACCTTCACGGTCAACACCGCGAAGAAGCGCACCAATGTTGTCACCCGCTTCACCGCGATCAAGCAGTTTGCGGAACATTTCAACACCAGTACAAGTGGTTGTTGTTGTGTCTTTGAGACCAACGATTTCGATGGAATCCCCAACGTTAACAACTCCGCGCTCGATACGGCCTGTTACAACAGTACCGCGACCAGAGATCGAGAACACGTCCTCGATTGGCATCAAGAAAGGTTCGTCAATCGCACGTGGAGGCTGTGGAATGAAGGAATCAACCGCCGCCATCAACTCAGCGATTTTCTTGGCGCCGATTTCTTCGTCACGGTCTTCCAAAGCAGCCAAAGCAGAACCAGCAATTACGGGGATATTATCGCCGTCATAACCATACTCTGTGAGAAGCTCACGGATTTCCATTTCAACCAACTCAAGAAGCTCATCGTCGTCTACTTGGTCAACTTTGTTCATGAAGACAACCATTTCAGGGATGCCAACTTGGCGACCCAAAAGGATGTGCTCACGTGTTTGTGGCATCGGACCATCGGCTGCGTTCACAACCAAGATCGCGCCGTCCATTTGCGCCGCACCGGTGATCATGTTTTTCACATAGTCAGCGTGGCCTGGGCAATCAACGTGCGCATAGTGACGTGCTTCAGTCTCATACTCAACGTGTGCTGTCGAGATGGTGATGCCGCGTGCTTTTTCTTCGGGCGCGCCGTCAATTTGGTCGTATGCTTGGAAGTTGTCCGAAAACTGCTTCGTAATCGCAGCTGTCAAAGTCGTCTTACCGTGGTCAACGTGGCCGATTGTACCAATGTTACAATGCGGTTTGTTACGTTGGAATTTTTCCTTACCCATGAGGCTCTCCTAGTGGTTAGTGAGCGGGTCAGAAAAAAGTCTGACCCGCAATTACGATTAGGCGAATTTCGCCTGAATTTCTTCCGAGATATTCGACGGTACTGGTTCGTAATGGTCAAACTGCATCGAGAAGTTTGCGCGGCCCGAAGACATTGAGCGCAAATTGTTGATGTAGCCGAACATGTTAGCCAATGGGACGAAAGCATCGATAGCAATGGCGTTACCGCGTGTATCTTGCCCTTGAATATGACCGCGACGCGATGTCAGATCGCCAATAACACTACCAGTGTATTCATCTGGAGTGATGACTTCGACCTTCATGATTGGCTCAAGCAATTTCGCGCCAGCTTTCCGCATACCTTCCCGCATACACATACGTGCAGCGATTTCGAATGCGAGGATGCTGGAGTCAACATCGTGGTACTTACCCTCGATAAGAATGACTTTAAAGTCGATCACGGGGAAGCCAGCAAGGGGGCCACTATCCATAACCGATTTAATGCCTTTTTCAACACCCGGTACGTATTCTTTCGGAACAGACCCACCAACGACTTTGCTTTCGAAGGAGTAACCCTCGCCCGGCTCAGTTGGGATGATCTGTAGTTTAACTTCAGCGTATTGACCCGAACCACCCGACTGTTTCTTGTGGGTGTAAACGTGCTCAACTTCGTGGCCAATGGTCTCGCGGTAGGCAACTTGTGGAGCACCGATATTTGCTTCAACCTTAAACTCACGCTTAAGACGGTCCACGAGGATATCGAGGTGAAGCTCGCCCATGCCGCGCATAATTGTTTGACCGGACTCAAGGTCAGTCTCAACGCGGAAGGAAGGATCCTCAGCAGCCAAACGGCCAAGGCCAGTCGACATTTTTTCTTGGTCAGCCTTTGTTTTAGGCTCAATCGCGATCTCGATAACAGGCTCTGGGAACGTCATCGTTTCCAAAACTACTGGATCAGCAACGGAACACAGAGTGTCACCCGTTGTTGTATCTTTGAGGCCTGCAAGCGCGATAATGTCGCCCGCAAATGCTTCTTGGATCTCTTCGCGATCGTTAGAGTGCATCATCATCATACGACCGACGCGCTCTTTGCGGCCTTTCGTAGAGTTCAGAAGGTTGTCACCTTTGTTCAGAACGCCAGAGTAGATGCGTGTGAACGTAAGAGTACCAACGAAGGGGTCGTTCATGATTTTGAACGCAAGTCCCGAGAACGCCATATTATCATCCGCGCGACGCGGGATATTACGGGTTTCTGTCTCGTCACCTGGTCTAAAGCCCATGTAATCCACAACGTCCATCGGGGATGGAAGATAGTCGATCACAGCATTCAACAGAGGCTGAACGCCTTTGTTTTTGAACGCAGAACCACAAAGAACGGGAATGAATTTGATGGCCAAAGTCCCTGCGCGAATAAGGCGACGCAAGGTTGGAACATCAGGCTCATTGCCTTCGAGGTAAGCTTCCATTGCCGCGTCATCCATATCGACAGCAATCTCAATCAGTTTGCCGCGCCATTCAGTCGCCAACTCAAGAAGTTCAGCACGGATTGGGCGTTTTTCCCAAGATGCGCCAAGGTCTTCACCTTCCCAAACCCACTCTTCCATGGTCACAAGATCGACCAAGCCTTCGAGTTCGGTTTCTGAACCGATTGGGATTTGGATTGGAGCCGCAACAGCGCCCGTACGATCTTCGATCATATGAACACAGTTGAAGAAGTCCGCGCCGATTTTGTCCATTTTGTTGACAAAAACAATGCGCGGAACTTTATAACGGTCAGCCTGACGCCAAACAGTTTCAGTCTGTGGTTCAACACCCGCATTCGCGTCTAGAACCGCAACAGCACCATCGAGAACAGCCAAGGAACGCTCAACTTCGATTGTGAAGTCAACGTGACCTGGTGTGTCGATAATGTTCATCCGGTGCTTTTCGCCGTCTGGGTTGTCACCGTCTTCGGTGCGCTCCCAGAACGTCGTTGTTGCAGCCGAAGTAATAGTAATACCGCGCTCTTGCTCTTGCTCCATCCAGTCCATAGTGGCCGCACCATCGTGCACCTCACCAATATTGTGGGACTTGCCTGTATAAAACAGGATGCGCTCGGAACAGGTAGTTTTACCTGCGTCGATGTGCGCCATGATGCCGAAGTTGCGGTATCTGTCGAGGGGATAATCGCGTGCCATTATGTTGGTCCTAAGCCCTAAGGGTTTACCAGCGGTAATGGCTGAAAGCTTTGTTCGCTTCGGCCATTTTGTGGGTATCTTCGCGCTTTTTGACGGCTGTGCCACGGTTATTAACCGCATCCAACAACTCACCAGCAAGACGCTCTTCCATTGTGTTCTCGTTACGCTTGCGCGCAGACGTGATCAACCAACGGATCGCAAGTGCTTCGCGGCGCTCAGGGCGCACATCAACAGGCACCTGATACGTCGCACCACCCACGCGGCGCGAACGCACTTCGAGGGAAGGTTTGATGTTTTCGAGTGCTTCATGGAACACTTCTACAGGTGCGCGTTTGATCTTGTCTTCAACGCGATCAAACGCGTTGTAAACAATGCTCTCAGCAACGGATTTTTTACCATCGATCATGAGGTTATTCATGAACTTGGTAAGAACTTTATCCCCAAACTTAGCGTCTGGAAGAACTTCGCGCTTTTCAGCGGCGTGACGACGGGACATCTCAGTCTCCCTTTATTTAGGACGCTTAGCGCCGTATTTCGAACGACGTTGCTTACGATCTTTAACACCTTGGGTATCCAGCACACCGCGCAGAACGTGGTAGCGAACACCCGGAAGGTCTTTTACACGACCGCCGCGGATAAGAACAACAGAGTGCTCCTGAAGGTTGTGACCTTCACCCGGGATGTAGCTAATGACCTCAAAACCATTTGTCAGACGCACTTTGGCGACGCGACGCATAGCAGAGTTTGGTTTCTTTGGTGTCGTTGTATAGACACGTGTGCAGACGCCACGCTTCTGAGGACAAGCCTGCAGGTGCATGGATTTCTGACGCTTTACTTTCGGCTGGCGCGGCTTGCGGATCAGCTGTTGTATAGTTGGCATTCCGGTTATTTCCCCGTGTTGCAACACAAAATTTCAAAACGGGACGACGCCCCGTATGGCTCATAGGCACATCCCGTGCACAAAACGCAAAAAAACCACATCCATCCCCAGTGTGGGAACGACGCGGTGGGCATTCAGAGGATCGGAGCAATAAGGCCCGGATCGTGACCACTTCGGTTTTGAATACGGCAAATCGGGAATACACCCATGCCAAGTAGGCGCTATTTATGGGGAGTCGCCGCCATTGTCAACACAGGTCAGCGCGATTCCTACCCAATGCGAAAACGAGGCCAATTTTTCGCCGAGATCATGCGTTGCGCGTAATTTGCCCCACGATTTTTCTGTTCGCAAACGCGCATTCCCACCAGATCGAATTCTCATCGGTTTAAGGCCAAGCGCGCCCGCTTCGCGGCAAGTTGTTCCCTGAACAATGTCACCAGCCCAGATAACACAACGATTCCCGCCCCAATAAGCGTGAACGTATCTGGCCAGTCATCAAACACCACAAACCCAAGGACAAGCGCAAAGAGGATCGCCGTGTAGCGAAAAGGTGTCACAACCGCGAGGGCTCCTACCCGCATCGAACTCACGGAAAACGCATACCCGACAACCAAGAATGCCGACGCTCCTACGAGCAAGAAAACCTGTTGGGCTCCGATGTCCTGCCAAGGCTCCGAGGCACCTCCCCCTAGAACAAACAGAGCGAATCCTAAGCCCGCATTCCCGATGGTCGCAAAAAATATAACGGGCAAGGTCCTAACGGTGGGGGAAAGTTGGCGTGACGCAAGATCGCGTAACGTCACGGCAAAGACCGCCCCCAAGGCATAGAGCGCATAGAAATTGAAATCAGTCCCGGGCCGGACAATGAGTATCACCCCGCAGAACCCAGCAAAAATCGCAGTCAGCCTACGCCAACCAAGCGGCTCCCTGAAAAAGAGGGCCCCTGCGAGGGCGACAGTTAAGGGGAGCGATTGCATAATAGCCGTGGTGTTGGCCAGAGGCATATGCATGAGGGCCGTTATGAAAAGGAAAGAAGCAGAAACTTCACCGACGGTCCGCCAAAAAACGATCCAGCTATCGCGGCGGGTCAAACGAAGGTCTAGTCCTCCTGTGAACTTTGCAAATGCGACAATCATCACCCCGACAATCACAGCTCGAATCAACAAGCCTTGATAAAATGGCATATCCTCTAGCAGGACTTTCATGAACGCATCGTTCACCGTAAAGCCCGCCATCGAAGCGCTCATCATCGCGGCGCCGCGTAAATTTTCACCCTGCGTAGACTCGTACATTAGAGGTCCTGTAATGTGTCAAAAGGGATCGGAAAATGCGTATCGATACCCGTCTTGATCTCCGCGTTGGAGAGCTTGTTTGAATGTCCGACAATCACCGGATCGCTGTCATTGTCCCGATGGATTGCGCGAATGAAATTTGGTTCCGAGACATCGGAATAAAGATTAAAGAATTGACCGAGAAATCGATGATTGCGGGCATAGACATTTTCGGGGTGCCCCGCTTGGGCGAAAAGTGCCGAGCCAACCGATAAAGGTGTGCGTTCGCAGGCGTCAAAAATGCGATTTTCGCCGTTTTTAATCTGAACGTAAAACCCTCGATTGAAGGAAAGCGCAATAGGTTGCTTCGGTTTGCAAAGGGGTTCTAACTTCCGCGCCGTTCGCTTTAGGCGTTTGATATAATCATTGGAGACCGCATCATCATCATCCAGCCGAAAACTCGTCCGGTGGCTAAAACCGTCTTGAGGGATGCTGTCATAGACTTTGCGAATGGCCGCATAATTGTGTTCACTCTCACGCGCAACGATCCGTGCGTTCGAGAGCGGAGCAAGTAGCGCCTTAAGGTTGTCTTTTGCCGCTAGCGGGAGGCTGTTCCCCACAAGGAAGACGCACGTAAAATCGGGGTCGGTTTGCGCAAGTAAAGACGGCAGGCAAAGCTTTTCGAACAAATAAAACCGGCGTTCAAGCCTCTCAGGATCATAGAGAAACGCCTCAAGTTCGTTGAGATCATCACCGCCCTTAGAAAAGCCCGACAGCGCCGGAAACGAGAACCGAACAAGACCGATCACTTGATTGTTGTAGTCCTGAGCCATGGGCGATCTCGCGGTTGTTTTTTGACAACCTAGGCCTGCCTTTTCGATTTTCCCAGCCCAAAGTTCGCACCAAGCGGCGATAAACGGAAAAGGCCCCCGCGTTGGTAAACGCAGGGGCCCAATTTAATTTGCTAGTCGGACTTTATTAAGAGTCGCGGCTTTCTTCGGTCTCGGAAGCGGGTGTTGAGAACACATCGCCGCCGATCACGTCCTTGGGCACCACAGGGGCAGCAATTGCGGCTGCCTGCTCGGCTTCCGCGCGGCGGGCTTCCAGAACCACGTTGTCACGCTGAACAGCAATGGCACGCGCTTGTTGCGTGGCACCACCGGTGCCAGCAGGGATCAAGCGGCCCACGATGACGTTCTCTTTGAGGCCAACCAGTTTGTCGCGCTTGCCTTGGACCGAAGCCTCGGTGAGCACGCGGGTTGTCTCTTGGAAGGACGCCGCCGAGATGAACGAACGCGTTTGAAGCGACGCTTTGGTGATACCAAGAAGGATGGGTTCCCCAGATGCAAGACGGCGACCAGCGGCCTCCGCTTTGGCATTTGCGGCATCAAACTCGGCTTTATCCACGTGCTCGCCTTTGAGCAATGTGGTTTCACCGCTGTCCAGAATTTCCCATTTCTGGAGCATCTGACGAACGATAACCTCGATGTGTTTATCGTTAATCTTCACGCCCTGGAGACGGTAAACTTCTTGAACTTCCTCGACCATATAGTTGGCAAGAGCTTCAACACCCATAACTGCAAGAATGTCATGCGGCGCAGGGTTGCCATCCATGATGTAGTCGCCTTTTTGGACGAAATCGCCCTCGGCTACTGGGATGTGCTTCCCTTTTGGAACCATGTATTCCACTGGCTCCAGACTCTCGTCTTTTGGCTCAATCGAGATCCGACGCTTGTTTTTGTAGTCGCGACCGAAACGAACAAAGCCGTCGATTTCTGCGATGATCGCGTGGTCTTTGGGACGACGTGCCTCAAAGAGTTCCGCAACCCGTGGCAGACCACCGGTAATGTCCTTGGTTTTCGCGCCTTCACGAGGAATACGCGCAATCACATCACCCGCTTGAACTTCCGAGCTCTCTTCTATCGAGAGCACAGCGTCAACCGACATTGGATAGGAAACAAGGTTGCCCACATCATTGCGCAACGGTTCACCATCTTCACCAATGATGAAAATCTCAGGCTTGAGTTCGTTGCCTTTAGGTGCAGCACGCCAATCGATAACGATTTTCTGTGTCATGCCTGTTGCGTCATCGGTTTCGTCGCGCACGGAAATACCGCTTACGAGGTCCACGAATTTCGCAGTACCCGCTTTTTCGGCAATGATTGGGAGCGTATAGGGATCCCATTCAAACAGTTTGTCGCCACGGGTAACATTCGAACCCGCTTTGACGTGGATTTTCGAACCGTAGCTGATCTTATGACTTACAAGCTCAGCGCCGCTTTCGTCCTCGATTGTGAGGAGCATGTTGCGGCCCATAACAATCGATTCACCCGAAGAGTTCTTAAGCAGAAGCTCGTTCTTGAACCCGACTTTGCCTGTGTGGCTGGCTTCTTGGAACGACTGTTGACCACCCTGTGCAACGCCACCAATGTGGAACGTCCGCATTGTAAGCTGTGTGCCAGGCTCACCAATGGATTGCGCCGCGATAATACCAACCGCTTCGCCTTGGTTCACCAAAGTACCGCGTGCAAGGTCACGACCGTAACACATGGCGCAGACGCCTTCTTCGGCCTCACATGTCAACGGGCTCCGCATCCGCATCGTTGCCACACCAGCAGCTTCGATAAGGTCGGATTTACGCTCGTCGATGACTTCGTTTTTGGAAACGATCACTTCGTCGGTGCCTGGTTTCAGGACATCCTCCGCAGCAACACGACCCAGAACGATCTCGGCGATGCTTGCAACAACTTCACCGTCTTTTACCGCAGCTTCAGCGGTAATAGACAATTCCGTTCCACAGTCATGTTCGCGAACGATACAATCCTGAGCAACGTCCACCAGACGACGTGTCAGGTAACCCGAGTTCGCCGTTTTAAGCGCGGTATCAGACAGACCTTTACGTGCACCGTGGGTAGAGTTGAAGTACTCAAGAACCGAGAGGCCCTCTTTAAAGTTCGAGATAATCGGTGTCTCGATGATGTCGCCGTTCGGCTTGGCCATAAGACCACGCATCCCGCCGAGCTGTTTCATCTGAGTAACCGAACCACGCGCACCAGAGTGGGCCATCATGTAAACCGAGTTCGGCTCCATTTCAGCGCCATTTTCGTCAATTTTCAGAGCGGAAATGGTGTTCATCATCGCATCAGTGACTTTGTCGTTACACTTGGACCAAGCATCGACAACTTTGTTATATTTCTCGCCCTGAGTAATCAGGCCGTCCATATATTGAAGTTCGAAATCACGCACTTGATCGCGTGTTTCGTCAACGGTTGCCCATTTTGTATCTGGGATAACCATGTCGTCTTTGCCAAAGGAAATACCCGCTTTGAACGCTTCACGGAAACCCATAGTCATGATGTGGTCACAGAAGATAACCGACTCTTTCTGACCGCAATAACGGTAGACCGTATCGATGACTTTCTGAACGTCCTTTTTCCGCAGCAAGTTGTTGACCAACTCAAACGGTGCTTTTGCATTCTTCGGCAAAAGCGCACCAAGGCGCACACGACCAGGTGTGGTTTCAAACCGCACCATGATCTCGTTGCCTTCTTCATCGATTTGCGGAACCCGCGCGATGATTTTGGAGTGCAAGTGAACGACACCAGCATCAAGAGCGTGTTGAACCTCATCCACATCCGCGAAGGCCATGCCTTCACCAATCATGCCTTGACGCATGAGAGTGATGTAATAAAGGCCCAAGATCATGTCCTGTGACGGAACGATAATTGGCGCACCGTTGGCGGGCGACAAAACGTTGTTCGTGGACATCATCAAAACACGTGCTTCAAGCTGTGCTTCAAGGCTCAAAGGAACGTGAACCGCCATTTGGTCGCCGTCAAAGTCAGCGTTAAAGGCCGAACAAACGAGGGGGTGAAGCTGAATAGCTTTCCCTTCAATCAGGATCGGTTCAAACGCTTGGATACCAAGACGGTGAAGCGTCGGCGCGCGGTTGAGCATAACGGGGTGTTCCCGAATAACCTCATCCAAGATGTCCCAAACTTCGGGACGCTCTTTTTCCACGAGTTTCTTGGCTTGCTTCACAGTGGAAGACAGGCCTTTGGCTTCAAGACGCGAGTAGATAAACGGTTTAAACAGTTCCAACGCCATCTTCTTAGGAAGACCACATTGATGCAGTTTCAACTCAGGACCGGTCACAATCACCGAACGGCCAGAGAAGTCGACGCGTTTACCCAAAAGGTTTTGACGGAAACGGCCTTGCTTACCTTTGAGCATGTCAGACAATGATTTCAAAGGACGCTTGTTGGCCCCAGTAATCACACGACCACGACGGCCGTTGTCAAACAGCGCATCAACGGATTCTTGCAGCATACGTTTTTCGTTGCGCACGATGATATCGGGCGCACGCAGCTCAAGAAGGCGTTTCAAACGGTTGTTACGGTTGATCACCCGACGATACAGATCGTTGAGGTCGGAGGTCGCAAAACGACCGCCATCAAGCGGAACCAAGGGGCGCAACTCTGGCGGGATCACTGGGATCACCGTCATAACCATCCACTCAGGACGGTTGCCGGACTCAAGGAAGCTCTCAACGATTTTAAGACGTTTGATGATCTTCTTAGGCTTCAACTCACCCGTTGCTTCGGCCAAGTCGGCCCGCAGCGTTTCGGCCTCGGATTCAAGGTCGATCAAGGAGAGCATTTCACGGATCGCTTCAGCGCCAATACCGGCAGTGAAAGCGTCCATGCCGAACGCGTCTTGGGCGTCCATATACTCTTCTTCGGACATCAATTGACCATAAGTGAGGTCGGTGAGGCCCGGCTCGATCACAACGTAGTTTTCAAAGTAGAGAATACGTTCAAGATCGCGCAGTGTCATATCCAGCATCAGGCCGATGCGCGATGGCAACGACTTGAGGAACCAGATGTGCGCAACAGGTGCTGCAAGTTCAATGTGGCCCATGCGCTCACGACGCACTTTTTGAAGCGTAACTTCAACACCACATTTCTCGCAGACAACGCCGCGATATTTCATACGCTTATATTTGCCACAGAGACATTCGTAGTCTTTGATGGGGCCAAAAATACGCGCACAGAAAAGACCGTCACGCTCTGGTTTGAACGTACGATAGTTGATGGTCTCTGGCTTTTTGATTTCGCCGTAAGACCACGAGAGAATCCGTTCCGGGCTCGCCAAAGAAACTTTGATCTCGTCAAAAGTCTTTTGGGGTGTGAGCGGGTTAAACGGGTTGTTTGTAAGTTCCTGGTTCATTTTGCGTTCCTTATAATCAGGGGAAGGTGGGATGAGTAAGGCACGGGGCCCTACTCATCCTCCTCCGCATCCAGGAGTTCCATGTTCAGGCCGAGGCCCCGGACTTCTTTGACAAGCACGTTGAAGCTTTCGGGCACACCGGCCTCGTAATTATCTTCACCTTTGACAATGCTTTCATAGACTTTCGTCCGTCCAGCAACGTCATCGGATTTCACGGTCAGCATCTCTTGCAGCGTGTAAGCCGCGCCATATGCTTCGAGTGCCCAGACTTCCATCTCCCCGAAACGCTGGCCACCGAACTGAGCTTTACCGCCCAAAGGTTGCTGCGTGACAAGACTGTAAGGCCCAGTTGAACGTGCGTGGATTTTGTCGTCCACGAGGTGATGCAGTTTGAGCAGGTATTTCATACCCACGGTCACTTTACGGGCGAATTGCTCGCCTGTACGACCATCAAACAGAACCGATTGACCAGAAGTGTCAAAGCCAGCCCGCGTCAACGCGTCGTTAACATCCGCCTCTTTGGCGCCGTCAAAAACCGGTGTCGCGATTGGCACACCGCCGGTAACGTTACCCGCAGCTTCCAACAATTGCTTTTCAGTCATGTCGGCGATGCCTTCGTCATAGACATCATCGCCATAAGCAAACTTCATCGCATCCCGAACAGGGGTCATATCGCCAGAACGGCGGTACTCGCCGAGCGCTTCGTCGATTTGGATACCCAAACCACGGCTCGCCCAACCCATGTGGGTTTCTAGGATCTGACCAACGTTCATCCGCGAAGGCACACCCAGTGGGTTCAAACAGAAGTCAACCGGCGTACCATCCGCGAGGAACGGCATGTCTTCCATAGGCACAACCTTAGAAATAACACCTTTGTTCCCGTGACGACCCGCCATTTTATCACCTGGCTGAAGCTTACGCTTCACAGCAATAAAGACTTTAACCATCTTCATCACACCCGGAGGCAAATCATCGCCGCGACGTACTTTCTCGACTTTATCCTCGAAGCGCGCTTCCATCATCTTTTTCTGAACGTCGTATTGCGCGTTCAGAGCTTCGATAATTTTTGCTGCTTCTTCATCTTCAAGTGCGAGCTGCCACCATAGACCCTTGGACAACATGCCCAATAGATCTTCGGTTACTTCGGACCCAGGCTTAACGCCCTTCGGACCCTTGGCAACGGTTTTACCCAGAACCATAGATTTAAGACGCTGATAGATGTTGCGATCAAGAATTGTCAGCTCGTCGTCGCGGTCACGCGCCAAACGTTCGACTTCTTCACGCTCGATTTGCAACGCACGTTCGTCTTTTTCAACGCCGTGGCGGTTGAAAACACGAACTTCAACAACAGTCCCGAAATCACCCGGTTTCACACGCAACGATGTGTCACGTACGTCAGAGGCTTTTTCACCGAAGATCGCGCGAAGAAGCTTTTCTTCAGGCGTCATTGGGCTTTCGCCCTTCGGTGTGATTTTACCCACAAGGATGTCACCGGGGTGAACTTCCGCACCGATGTAAACAATGCCGGCCTCGTCGAGGTTGCGCAGCGCTTCTTCACCAACGTTTGGAATATCGCGTGTGATTTCCTCAGGACCAAGCTTTGTATCACGTGCGGCGACTTCGAATTCTTCGATGTGAACCGAAGTAAACACGTCGTCACGAACGATACGCTCAGAGATCAGGATGGAGTCTTCGTAGTTGTAGCCATTCCAAGGCATAAACGCGACAATCACGTTTTTACCCAAAGCCAATTCGCCAATATCCGTGGACGGGCCGTCAGCAATAACTTCGTTTTTGCCGACAATATCGCCTACTTTTACCAACGGGCGTTGGTTAATACAGGTGTTTTGGTTTGAGCGTTGGAACTTACGCAGACGATAGATGTCTACGCCAGCATCGCCGAGTTCAAGATCATGCGTCGCACGAACAACGATACGCTGCGCATCAACTTGGTCAACGATACCTTGGCGTTTCGCCATGATCGAAGCACCGGAGTCGCGTGCAACCACTTCCTCAATACCAGTCCCAACCAAAGGCGCTTCAGCCTGTAGCAATGGAACGGCTTGACGCATCATGTTCGAGCCCATCAAGGCACGGTTGGCGTCATCGTTTTCGAGGAACGGAATAAGCGAAGCCGCAACCGAGACCAGCTGTTTTGGCGAAACGTCGATCAAGTCGATGTTTGCCGCTGGGCTCAATGTATACTCGCCAGATTGACGTGCAGACACGAGGTCGTTTTTGAACTTGCCTTCGTCATCGAGCTGCGCGTTTGCTTGCGCAACCGTGTGACGCATCTCTTCGGTAGCCGACATGTACTGAACTTCGTCAGTCACTTTGGTGTCGACAACCTTGCGATAAGGCGTTTCGATAAAGCCGTATTTGTTCACGCGGGCAAAAGTCGCCAGCGAGTTGATCAGACCAATATTCGGACCCTCTGGAGTCTCAATTGGACACATACGACCATAGTGTGTTGGGTGAACGTCACGAACCTCAAAGCCCGCACGTTCGCGCGTCAAGCCGCCAGGCCCAAGCGCAGAAAGACGACGCTTGTGCGTGACTTCCGAGAGCGGGTTGGTTTGGTCCATGAACTGCGACAGCTGCGAGGAGCCGAAGAATTCACGAACAGCAGCAGCCGCTGGTTTCGCATTGATCAGGTCTTGTGGCATGACAGTGTCGATCTCGACGGAAGACATCCGCTCTTTGATCGCACGTTCCATGCGCAACAGGCCAACACGGTATTGATTTTCCATCAATTCGCCAACAGAACGCACACGACGGTTGCCGAGGTGGTCAATGTCGTCGATGTCGCCTTTGCCATCACGCAATTGAACAAGCGCTTTGATACAGGAAACGATGTCTTCTTTGCGCAGGGTACGAATGGAATCATCCGCATCCAGATCAAGACGCATGTTCATTTTCACACGACCAACGGCCGAGAGATCATAACGTTCGCTATCAAAGAACAATGTGTCAAACAACGCGCTCGCGCTTTCAACGGTGGGTGGCTCGCCAGGACGCATCACACGGTAGATATCCATGAGCGCTGTGTCGCGACCCATGTTTTTATCTGCCGCCATTGTGTTGCGGATGTAAGGCCCAACATTGACGTTATCGATGTCAAGAACGGGGATCTCGGTGATGCCCGCATCAAGAAGTTCCTGCAAAGAACCGCCCGTGATTTCGCCAGCTTTATCGTACTCGAACGCCAACTCATCGCCAGCTTCGGCATAGATCGCGCCAGTTTCTTCATTGATCATGTCTCGTGCAACAAACTTGCCCAGGATTTGCTCGAACGGCAAAAGAAGCTGAGTAACGGCAGCGTCTTCAACAAGTTTCTTCACGGCGCGAGGAGTGATCTTCTTGCCAGCTTCGGCAATCACTTCACCCGTTTTCGCGTCAACCAGATCATAAGTCGGACGTGTGCCACGTACGCGCTCTGGGAAGAACTTGGTTGCCCAACCTTTGTTCTTCTTAAGCGTGTAGTTCACGGTATCATAATACGCGTTGCAAATGTCTTCTTGATCCATGCCCAAAGCATAAAGCAATGTGGTCACAGGCAATTTGCGACGACGGTCAATCCGTGAGAACACGATGTCTTTGGCGTCGAATTCGAAATCCAACCAAGACCCACGGTAAGGAATGATCCGACACGCGAACAAAAGTTTACCCGAGGAGTGGGTTTTGCCTTTGTCGTGATCAAAGAACACGCCGGGTGAGCGGTGCATTTGCGAAACGATTACGCGCTCGGTACCGTTCACAACAAAGGTGCCATTCGGTGTCATCAAAGGCATATCGCCCATGAACACGTCTTGTTCTTTGATGTCTTTAACCGATTTCGCGCCTGTATCTTCGTCGATATCAAACACGATGAGGCGGAGCGTCACCTTCAAAGGCGCGCTGTAAGTCATGTCACGTTGCTGACATTCTTCTACATCGTATTTCGGCTTTTCGAGCTCGTACTTTACGAACTCAAGAATGGATGTTTCGTTGAAATCTTTGATCGGGAAAACCGACTGAAATACGCCGTTGATGCCTTCGCCGTCGAGGGGCGTAAGCTGATCACCAGATTTCAAGAACAAGTCGTACGAGGATTTCTGAACCTCGATAAGATTCGGCATCTCGAGAACTTCGCGGATTTTACCGAAGTATTTGCGAAGCCGTTTTTGGCCAAGGTAAGATTGAGCCATGTGCGTGGTCACCTTTCAGATTTTTCGCAGAGACATCCAAGCTGGGCAACAGAGACGTATCGCAAAACAAAGCTATTCGGATCTATTCTCGAAACCGGCCCACCGGCTCCGCCCGATCCATTGAACCGCCTCTTAGGAAATGCCCGCGTGCCGCAGACCGTTTCTAAGACGCGATAAGCTGGACCCGGAATAACCCCGGATCCAGCCAATTTTTGCAATCACTCGGGCGCAATGCCCGACGTAATTACTTAACTTCGACTTCTGCGCCAGCTGCTTCGAGCTTAGCTTTGATGGCTTCAGCTTCTTCTTTCGAAACGCCTTCTTTGACAGCTTTGCCGCCAGCGTCTACGAGGTCTTTAGCTTCTTTCAGGCCAAGACCTGTGATGCCGCGGACTTCTTTGATGACGCCGATTTTGGACGCACCAGCAGATTTCAGAATTACTGTGAATTCTGTTTGCTCTTCTGCGTCTGCACCAGCATCTGCTGGGCCAGCCATCATAACAGCTCCGCCAGCAGCAGGCTCAATGCCATACTCGTCTTTAAGGATAGTTTTCAGTTCTTGTGCTTCGAGAAGGGTAAGACCAACAATCTCTTCAGCAAGTTTTTTCAGATCAGCCATTATACTGTTTCCGTTCGTTTAAGTTGTGTTCCAACGTGTAAGGACAATCCCCACGAAGGCTCATGTTGCTTAAGCAGCAAGCTTGTCTTCAATTGTAGACAAGATGCTCGCGATATTGCTTGCAGGCGCGCCAATGGCCCCGGCGATGTTGGAAGCAGGTGCCCCAATGCAGCCAACGATAGAAGCGATAAGCTCCTCGCGTGACGGCATCGCTGCAACGGCTATAACACCAGCGACGTCCAGTGCCGTCTCACCCATAGCACCACCGAGAATTTCCAGTTTGGAATTCCCTTTGGAGTATGCCTGAACAACCTTGGCCGCAGCCACAGGATCTTCAGAGTAGGCGAGAACAGTCATGCCATTGAGGAGGCTCGCAATGCTTGCGCATGGCTTACCCTCAAGGGCGATCTTGGCGAGCTTGTTTTTGGCAACGCGAACAGACCCATCGACTTCGCTCATTTGAGCGCGAAGGTCTTGCATTTCAGCAACCGTGAGGCCTTCGTAGCGGCAAACCACTACAACGCCAGAGCTGTCAAAGATTTGGCCGAGTTCGTCGACCAACTGTTCTTTTTGTGCTCTATCCACAGTTTTCTCCAAATTTGGGGGTTGCCCCCCGGCTCAGTTTGACCCGCCCCCAGTGTGGGATTGGGCCGTTCGGGTCCAATTTCAGGGTCCCGAGGCCAGATCACCCGAGGGTTGCCCCTCGAAAAATTGTCTCGTTCCCCATCTCAGGAAGGATTTATGGCCGAAGCCACCCTCCGTCTCGGACAGGATGGGGCCAAATCGGCGGCCCCACCATTCTGCGGGTTGCCCCGCGGAATTCTTTAGACTGGCTTAGTTGCCAGTTGCGCTTTCAACATTCAAAGTCACGCCTGGGCCCATTGTGGAGCTGACAGCGATCGATTTCATGTAGGTACCCTTGCTGCCCGACGGGCGCAATTTGGCAACCGCATCAACGAAAGCACGAATGTTTTCAATCAGTTGCGCTTCAGTGAAGGACACTTTGCCAACACCAGCATGGATCACACCGGCTTTTTCAACTTTGAACTGAACTTCGCCGCCTTTGGCCGCTTTAACAGCAGCTTCAACGTCCATAGTCACAGTACCGACGCGTGGGTTTGGCATCAGGTTGCGTGGGCCTAGGATCTTACCTAGGCGACCAACAACACCCATCATGTCTGGTGTCGCAATGCAGCGATCGAATTCGATCTTGCCGCTTTGCACGATTTCCATAAGGTCCTCGGCACCAACGATATCTGCACCAGCAGCTGTCGCTTCGTCAGCCTTAGGGCCACGAGCGAAAACAGCAACACGTACTGTTTTGCCAGTGCCGTTTGGCAAGCCAACAACACCGCGAACCATTTGGTCAGCGTGACGTGGGTCAACACCAAGGTTCATCGCGATTTCAACTGTTTCGTCGAATTTTGCAACGGCACTGGCTTTCACCAATGCAACAGCATCTTCAACTGTGAGGTTTGCTTTACCAGCAAATGCCGCGCGTGCCGCGGTTGTGCGTTTTCCGAGCTTTGCCATGATTATTTTACCTCGATACCCATAGAACGCGCAGAACCCATGATGATCAGCATAGCTGACTCAATGTCGTTTGCGTTCAGGTCTTTCATTTTTGCTTCTGCGATTTCTTTGACTTGCTTCGCAGTCACAGTACCCACAGTTTCACGGCTAGGTGTTTTCGCACCCGACGTGATGTTTGCAGCTTTTTTCAAGAAATAAGACGCCGGAGGAGTCTTAACTTCCATCGAGAAAGATTTGTCTTGGTAATACGTGATCACGGTCGGGCAAGGGGCGCCAACTTCAAGGTCCGCTGTTTTCGCGTTAAACGCTTTACAGAATTCCATGATGTTGATGCCGCGCTGACCCAGCGCGGGTCCCACGGGGGGGCTTGGGTTGGCTTTGCCTGCAGGAACCTGCAGCTTCATAGTGCCAGCAATCTTCTTGGCCATCGGGCCTCTCCTTCTTCAACTCACCGCAAACGCGTTTGCGGGACTATGGTTGTGTGGTTCGGATTTCTGAGCGCGCTCAGGTCCCCTCCCACAATTTCGTGCACCCGAAGGCCCACACCACACACTAGATATCTTTTGTTACCTGTGTGAATTCCAACTCGACCGGTGTCGCGCGGCCAAAAATACTTACGGTCACTTTCAGGCGACCATTTGCTTCGTCCACGTCCTCGACCATGCCGTCGAAACCTTCGAACGGACCGTCGGTGACCTGAACTTTTTCGCCGGTTTCGAAATGGATCAAGGTACGTGGCGCCTCTAGACCCTCTTCAACGCGGTTCAAAATCTGATTCACTTCTGCGTCGCGCATCGGCATCGGACGCCCCTGCGGACCCAAAAATCCTGTGACGCGATTGATCGAGGTTACAAGGTGGTAGCCTTCGTCGCTCATCTCCATGCGAATCAAAACGTAACCCGGCATAAAGCGACGCTCGGCGGTCACTTTTTTCCCACGGCGGATCTCAATGATTTCCTCCGTCGGTACCAGTACTTCTTCGATCTCTTCCTCAAGACCGGCTTCCGCAGCAGCAAGTTTAATTGCTTCGGCGATCTTTTTCTCGAAATTCGAGAGGACGCTCACCGAATACCAACGCTTAGCCATTTTGCCACAGTCCTTGTCTCAATTTTTGGGAAAACCCCAAAAGATGTATAAATTCTAAAGGGTTAGTGCGATCCAACCCTGAACAAAAAACAGCGCGCAGCCCGAATCGCTGCACGCCTGCCATGATGTTGATGCCTCAAGTATCCCTGAAACCAAGTGAATTCAAGCCAATTGAGGCGATTTTTTTATGCGAAGAACCCAAGGCCAAATTGCAGACCCGAGCGGATCGCCATATCAACCAAGGAAAAGAAGATTCCCATGAGCGTTGCCATCACCATAACCATCGCCGTGGTCAAAACGACCTCACGACGTGTTGGCCATGTGATTTTCGCCCCTTCGCCGCGCACTTCTTGAATGAACTGAAGCGGATTTGTGCGTTTTGCTGCCATGATGCTGCCCTTTATGCCGTCGCCACATGCGACGAAAGCGATATATGCTATGGTGACGCGCTTGGCAAGGCACGCGCGTTGGTTTGAGTTACTTGCGGGGTTGCCACGCCCCGATCACTTTGACCTTCTCCATCTTCGAGACATCTTCAAAGTCCGAACGATAGGCAGAGGCCGCTAATTCAATCTCATTTTGCGTCCAAGGAGAATATCGTGGGTTTTCAGGCGCCGTCGGGTACAGGGATCGAGCTGCAATGGCCATCTCGCGTTGCTGGGCGCGACTGTCCGTCGGCGACGCTTCCTGCAAGACCTTTTCGACCGCACGTTGCGACATCCCAGAATGGACCCGACGGGCAATCGGCTCAACAAATTGGCCAAGTTTCCATCCAACCAGTTTGCGCATGATTCGCACAAAGTTGGCCGGATAATCCTCATAGCGCCAAACATAAATCTCGGCCACCTCTGGGACAAGACTCAGACGCCGTACAACGTTTGACCAGCGCACGTCGTGAAATGTCATCCCTTCGGAAAAATCTTTGAAAGGTTCGGCCTTCCCGCCAACGAGCGATTGCGAATACGCTGAGGCGATCAAATCGGCGGGATTGCGGACGGCAAGAAAAAGTGACAACGGGCGGCCCCCGAAATAAGGAATAAGCTTTTCCAACTGGGAGTCGGAATTCGGATAAAGGGGGGGAACGCGCCTCCCCTTTTTGATCCGCCACATTGGACCAAGAAAATTTTCTTCGGAGAGCACCAAACGATTGGCCCCGCCCGCCAAGGCCCAAAGTTCTTGTTCGGCCAATTCCTTAGATTTTGGGGGTGTGTTTGTAAGCAGCCCAAACCGACTCTGGAGCGATTTTTTCGGCCCGCGCAGATCTAAAGGCCCTCTGAATATCACCTTGGATTGCGCCAAGAGGTCCGCATTTGCATCCAACGAGTGTTGCAGATGCGTTGTCGCGGTTTTATGCGCGCCCAAATGCATGGAAATCCGGAGTTTTTGTGAAGGGATGTCAGGCAAGGGGATGTGATCCAAATAAGCGCCATGTCGGCGGTACGGGGTTCAACGAGTTAAAAATCATGCTGCTGCCTTCAGGATACCTGCCCCACCTTAGCCGACTTCGCTAAAGTTTCAACGGGAACACCGTACGAATAATCTGAAGGGCGCTGGTAAGGACATAAATCCATTCACCGTTCTGACTTTCTTCAGGCCAAAATGCGCGAGACGCAAGGTGACCTGGCAGGGGCTGAGGGGCTCGAACCCACGACCCTCGGTTTTGGAGACCGATGCTCTACCAACTGAGCTAAACCCCTAAAGTCGTCGCAGGAAGTACGGCACCCAGCGATTGGAATCAAGAGCGATTTACAACAATCAAGCAATCTCCGCCCTGTGAGGTCGAATTTACCTTTCAAGGCGGATTATTTCGCAGCCTTAGAAACGGAAACCGCCTTCAAAGCGCCAATATCCGCGCCGACAATGAGAGGAAGGTGACGTTGAATGTCCTCGATCGGCCAATCCCACCATTTAGTCTCCAACAGGGAATCAATCACGTCAGCTTCAAAACGTGGACGGATGGGCTTTGCTGGATTGCCACCAACGATCATATAGGGGCCAACGTCACTTGTGACCACCGAGCCCGTGGCAATGATTGCCCCATCAGATACGATCACGCCCGGCATGATTTTGGCGTCATGGCCGATCCAAACATCATTGCCAATATGCGTATCCTGAAATGCCTCCGTGTTTTGTGCGTAAACGCCCATGGTTTCCAGGTTAAAGATCGCAAAGGGATAGGTTGAAAAACCGCCCATCGGATGGTTCGCCGAGCTCGTAATAAACAGCACACCCTGTGCAAATTGGCAGAACTTACCAATCGTCAGGCGCTCAGGCGCACCCGCATAAAGATAGGGTGCAATGCGGCTCGCCCAATCCTCAACGGGGTGGAATGAGTTGAAGTAACTGTAATCGCCAATCTCAATATTGGGGTGATCAATGACCTGATTGAGGTAAACGAGGTTTTCCAGAACCGTTCCATCGGGGAGGGTTACAGGGTTCGCCGCTTCGGGACGCAAAAAAGAAGAGGGCATGAAAAGCCTTTAGTTGGGTAAATCGTCAAACAAGAAATGCCGTATGTTCGCCCATCTTGTCACGCCGAAAATTTTTGTTTCTCTAACTGAAGATCGCTTTTGAGTTGCTCTAAACGAAAAAGGGCCGCCCGAAGGCGACCCTTTCAAACTCAAGCAGCTAATGCTTACTCGATGATTTTAGAGACAACACCGGAACCAACAGTGCGGCCGCCTTCGCGGATCGCAAAGCGCAGGCCAGCTTCCATGGCGATTGGCGCGATCAGTTCAACTGTGAACTTCAAGTTGTCGCCTGGCATTACCATTTCTGTGCCTTCAGGAAGCGTAACTGTGCCCGTTACGTCCGTTGTACGGAAGTAGAACTGTGGACGGTAGTTCGCAAAGAACGGCGTGTGACGGCCACCCTCTTCTTTGGTCAAAATATAGACCTCAGCTTCAAACTTCGTGTGTGGCTTAACGGAACCTGGCTTACAAAGGATCTGACCACGCTCAACACCTTCACGGTCAACACCGCGAAGAAGCGCACCAATGTTGTCACCCGCTTCACCGCGATCAAGCAGTTTGCGGAACATTTCAACACCAGTACAAGTGGTTGTTGTTGTGTCTTTGAGACCAACGATTTCGATGGAATCCCCAACGTTAACAACTCCGCGCTCGATACGGCCTGTTACAACAGTACCGCGACCAGAGATCGAGAACACGTCCTCGATTGGCATCAAGAAAGGTTCGTCAATCGCACGTGGAGGCTGTGGAATGAAGGAATCAACCGCCGCCATCAACTCAGCGATTTTCTTGGCGCCGATTTCTTCGTCACGGTCTTCCAAAGCAGCCAAAGCAGAACCAGCAATTACGGGGATATTATCGCCGTCATAACCATACTCTGTGAGAAGCTCACGGATTTCCATTTCAACCAACTCAAGAAGCTCATCGTCGTCTACTTGGTCAACTTTGTTCATGAAGACAACCATTTCAGGGATGCCAACTTGGCGACCCAAAAGGATGTGCTCACGTGTTTGTGGCATCGGACCATCGGCTGCGTTCACAACCAAGATCGCGCCGTCCATTTGCGCCGCACCGGTGATCATGTTTTTCACATAGTCAGCGTGGCCTGGGCAATCAACGTGCGCATAGTGACGTGCTTCAGTCTCATACTCAACGTGTGCTGTCGAGATGGTGATGCCGCGTGCTTTTTCTTCGGGCGCGCCGTCAATTTGGTCGTATGCTTGGAAGTTGTCCGAAAACTGCTTCGTAATCGCAGCTGTCAAAGTCGTCTTACCGTGGTCAACGTGGCCGATTGTACCAATGTTACAATGCGGTTTGTTACGTTGGAATTTTTCCTTACCCATGAAAGCCTCATCCTTAAACAAGGGGGCCGGAACCGACCCCACATTACATCGCGGGTGAAGTATGATTTTACGCAGGATAAATCAAGCGTTTCGTTTCATACTTTCCCCTTGATGCCTAAATGTGGCTTCAGCGCCGCTTATTCAAGGATAGTCTTGATCCCCTTGGAGTATTTGACCGCAAGCTTAGGTAAATTTATTGTCGTGTGGGAAGCCACGCGGCGCCATCCGTCCGGTCGCGGCACGCTTGCCCAACCAATCTGCAAGCTCGGTCACGGTCCGCGTACGCCCCGCAGGATCATGCCACGTCAGGCCGTCCGCAATATTGAACGCGCGCGCATCGCTTAGGCCACCATCCTTGAATTTCTGGAGACGCACACCTTTACCGCGTCCCATTTCGGGCAGTTCATCCACAGCAAACACCAGCATTTTATGATTATCGCCAACGGTTGCAACGTGATCGCCGTTAATCGGCAGGCAAACAATGGCCGTCACATCGCCGCGCACATTGAGCACCTGTTTGCCGCTTCGAGTTTGCGCAATCACCTCATTTTCAGGCGCAACAAACCCATCGCCCGCCGAGGAGGCGATCAAAAGCTTGCGGTTCGGAACGTGGATAAACAGGTCGACAATTTCGCTTTCGTTGGCAAGGTCGACCATCAGACGGACCGGCTCACCCATGCCGCGCCCACCTGGTAGCGTACTCGCCCCCATGGTAAAGAAACGGCCATTGGCACCGAGCAAAAGCAGGCGATCAGTCGTTTCAGCATGGAAGGCAAAGCGGGGGCCGTCACCGTCTTTGAATTTCAACTCGCGTGTGAGATCAATATGACCCGACATCGCGCGGATCCATCCCATTTTGGAGCAGACAACGGTGATCGGTTCACGCTCAATCATGGCTTCGATCGGCACGTCTTCGACTTCAAGCGCCTCGGCGAATTGAGTACGACGTGCGCCGCCTTCAAAATTCTTGCCAAATTTTTTCTTGGTTTCCCGCAACTGTTCGGAAATTTTTGACCACTGGAGATCTTCGCTTCCCATCAATTCGACGAGACCCGCTCGTTCCAGAGTTAGGGCGTCATTCTCTTTTTTGAGTTCAAGTTCTTCCAGCTTTCGCAAGCTGCGCAAACGCATGTTCAAAATGGCTTCAGCCTGAACTTCAGTCAGTGCAAACTCTTGCATCATCACGGCGCGTGGATGATCCTCAAAACGAATGATTTCGATGATGCGATCAAGATTGAGGAACGCAATAATGTACCCTGCGAGCACCTCTAGGCGGTGATCGATTTGCTCCAACCGGTACTGGCTGCGCCGCATAAGCACATCACGACGGTGATCCAAAAACGCCCGCAGAACCTCTTTGAGGCTGCAAACCTTCGGCGTCAAACCATCGATCAGCACGTTCATATTCATGCTAAACCGCACCTCAAGATCGCTGTTGCGATACAGGGTGTTCATCAAAACTTCAGGTATTACATTCTTTGATTTCGGCTCTAGAACGATGCGCACATCTTCGGCGCTTTCGTCCCGCACATCCCCAAGAATCGGCACTTTCTTAAGCTGAATGACTTCAGCCAGTTTCTCGATCAATTTACTTTTCTGAACCTGATAAGGAATCTCGGTGACAACAATTTGCCACGTGCCGCGCCCCAAATCCTCAACTTCATATTTACACCGCAGTCGGAACGAACCCCGCCCTGTGCGATACGCCTCGACGATGTTTTCGCGCGGCTCTACAATGATGCCGCCCGTCGGGAAATCTGGACCGGGCACAAAGTTCACCAAGGTCTCGTCCCGCGCATCGGGCGTTTTGATCAGATGCAAACACGCGTCAACAAGTTCAACAACATTGTGGGGTGGAATGTTGGTGGCCATACCAACGGCGATCCCCGTTGACCCATTAGCCAACAGATTTGGGAAAGTCGCAGGAAGCACCGTTGGCTCCGTTAGGCGCCCGTCATAATTATCCCGAAAATCAACGGAGTTTTCGTTCAATCCCTCAAGCATCGCTTCCGCGACAAACGTCATACGCGCCTCGGTGTACCGACTGGCCGCTGGATTGTCGCCGTCGATATTACCGAAATTCCCTTGGCCATCCACCAGTGGATAGCGCACGTTGAAGTCCTGCGCCAAACGGGCCATGGCGTCGTAAATCGCCATGTCGCCGTGAGGGTGGAAATCCCCCATTGTGTCGCCCGAAATTTTGGCCGACTTCAAATACCCCCCCGTCGAATTCAGACGCAGCCGATTCATCGCATAAAGAATGCGTCGGTGCACAGGCTTCAGCCCGTCACGCGCATCGGGTAACGCACGATGCATAATCGTCGAAAGCGCATAGGTCAGGTAGCGGTCCCCAATTGCGCGGCGCAACGGCTCAGCTATTTCCACAGGTTCGATGTCGGAGGGGTCGTTTTCTTTGCTCATAAAACGGTGATAACGCCGAGAATTGGTGCGCACAAGAACTAGGTCGCTTCCTGCAAAATTTTGCACCACGAACTGTGCGCGCAATTACCCTTGTTTTTTCATGCCTCAAAGGTGATCACTCAGATACACATCGCGCGAAAGAAAAATATGCCCAGCAAATCCATCCTCATTACCGGCTGCTCTAGCGGCATCGGATATGACGCGGCCCATGGCCTCAAGAACCGAGGATGGCGTGTTTTTGCTACCTGTCGCCAAGAAAAAGACTGCGAACGCCTTCGCGCCGAGGGGCTGGAAAGCTTCCCGCTAGATTATGCCGACGAGGCCAATATCGAGGCGGCGCTTGCCGAATGCCTTGCGCGCACCGGAGGCACGCTTGACGCCTTATATAACAACGGAGCCTTTGCTGTCCCTGGCGCAGTTGAAGACCTTCCCCGCGCCGCACTTCGGGAAATATTTGAGGTTAATCTCTTTGGGTATCATGACCTTACGTGCCAAGTTATCAAGATCATGCGCGCACAGGGGCACGGAAGAATTGTCAATTGCAGTTCAATACTTGGCTTTGCCCCCATGCGTTGGCGCGGCGCGTATAATGCCACGAAACACGCGATGGAGGGGCTTACCGATACACTGCGTTTAGAGATGCGGAGCACTCCGATCAAAATCATCTTGATTGAACCCGGTCCGATCACGTCGAAAATCCGGCAAAACTCTATTGCGCATTTTGAACGTCACATCGACATTGAAAACTCGCCACGCAAAGCTCAGTATGCACAACTTACAAAACGACTTTATGCAGATAAGAAACCAGATACGTTTGAGTTGCCTGCATCGGCAGTCACAAAAAAACTCATTCATGCCCTCGAAAGCCCGCGCCCCAAGCCTCGATACTATGTAACAACCCCGACTTATGTGATGGGCTTGCTGAAACGCGTTACATCGACACGAATGTTGGATAAGGTCTTAGCCAAGTTCTAGGGTGCGCAATAGTCGCACACCGCGATTTGACCTTGCAGCCCCTATAAATGCCCGTAAGTCTGGACAAAACCGAAAGGAAATTTCATGAACTCGGATCCGCTTTTTCTATTGGTCGTTGCGGCCATTTTGCTCGTCTTGGGCATACTTATCGTCGGCCTGGTTGGCTTTATGTCCGGCGGCGAGTTCAATCGCAAACACGCCAATCGTATCATGCGGTATCGTGTGGGGGCACAGCTTGGGGCCGTAATATTAATCGTCATTTACGTTCTTTTGCGGCGTTAGGGGGCGAAATGGTTGTTCTCAACAAAATCTACACCCGTACAGGTGATGCTGGTCAAACTGCACTGGGGAATGGCGCTCGCGTCGATAAATACGATGCTCGCGTAAATGCATATGGAACGGTCGACGAAACCAATGCGACCGTCGGGCTTGCACGGCTCCACGCCGACGGTGAAATGGACGTACAACTTGCACGGATTCAAAACGATCTATTCGATCTAGGGGCCGATCTTTGCCGCCCAGATTTGGAATCAGACGCGACGGCGGAGTACCCCCCTCTTCGGATGAACAATGCGCAAGTCGACCGGCTTGAGGCCGAAATTGACGCCATGAATGCAAATATTCCGCCATTGCGCAGCTTTGTTTTACCCGGAGGAACGCCCCTCGCGGCACAACTTCACCTGTCGCGAACGGTGTCCCGTCGCGCCGAACGCCTCACAGTTGAACTTGCGAGTCTCGAATCTGTAAACCCTGCGGCTGTGAAATATCTAAACCGTTTGTCAGACTGGTTTTTCGTGGCCTCACGTGCCGCAAATAAAAACGGCGCAAATGATGTGCTTTGGGTTCCTGGGGCAAACCGTTAGCGCCAACATCGAAAAAACGCCGCGTCCCAAGGGACAGACCGTCGATTTTGCTCTATTTTCTGTCGCCCCAAAAGGCTAGATAAAATCGAGAGCTTGTTAGGTTCGCATTTTTGCGATCATTAAAACTAAGGGAATACACACTATGAAGGTCCTAGTACCGGTCAAACGTGTGATCGATTATAACGTGAAAGTTCGTGTCAAAGCGGATGGCAGCGGCGTCGATCTCGCCAATGTAAAAATGTCTCTGAACCCATTTGACGAGATAGCCGTCGAAGAAGCTATCCGCTTGAAAGAGGCCGGAAAAGCTGACGAAGTTGTTGTTGTCTCCATTGGTGTGAAAGACGCACAAAAGGAACTCCGCACGGCACTTGCCATGGGCGCTGATCGGGCGATTTTAATCGTTGCAACTGACGAAGCGACAACAGACATCGAACCTCTCGCGGTTGCGAAACTTCTCAAGGCAGTTATTGCCGAAGAGGCTCCCGGCCTCGTGATTGCAGGCAAACAAGCCATCGACAACGACATGAACGCAACGGGCCAAATGCTCGCGGCACTCCTTGGCTGGTCACAAGCGACCTTCGCAAGCGAACTTTCCGTTGAAGGCGATAGCGCAATTGTTACCCGCGAAGTTGACGGTGGACTTCAAACCATCAAGGTAAAACTTCCAGCGATCGTCACCGCCGATCTGCGCTTGAACGAACCGCGATATGCAACCCTTCCCAATATTATGAAGGCCAAGAAAAAGCCTCTCGAAGAGAAAACCGCTGCTGACTATGGCGTCGACGTTTCTCCTCGTCTTCAGGTGATTTCAACCGCTGTTCCTTCTGAACGCAGTGCTGGGATCATGGTTGCGGATGTTGCCGAGCTTGTTGCGAAACTCAAAGATGCGGGGGCTGTGTAATGACCGTTTTAATTCTTGCTGAAATCAACGGCGCAGAACTCGCGCTTGACGCAACGGCCAAAGCAGTCTCTGCCGCCTCTTCCTTAGGGGACATCACATTGCTTTGTGCCTCGGCAGGTTGCGGTGATGCGGCCCAAGCCGCGGCCAAAATCGCGGGTGTTTCCAAGGTTCTTTGCGCTGATGACGCGGCTTATGGCCATGGTTTGGCTGAGCCGATCGCCGACCTCATTGTTAGCCTTGCAGGTAACTATACGCACATCCTTGCCCCAGCGACCGCCAATGCAAAGAATATTTTGCCACGCGTTGCCGCACTTTTGGATGTTATGGTGCTTTCCGATGTTACGGCGATTGTTGACGCCGATACGTTTGAGCGGCCAATCTATGCGGGCAATGCAATCCAAACGATCAAAACAACGGATTCTATCAAAGTTGCCACACTTCGTACCGCTACATTTGACGCGGCAGGAGAAGATGGCTCAGCGACTGTCGAAAGCATAACAGCGACGGCCGATCCCAAGCTATCCGAATGGGTTGAAGATAAAGTTGCCAAGAGCGACCGCCCTGAACTTACAAGCGCAGGCATCGTTGTTTCTGGTGGACGCGGTGTCGGATCAGAAGATGATTTTGCGCTCATCGAAAAGCTGGCAGATAAGCTTGGAGGCGCCGTTGGCGCGTCTCGTGCTGCGGTTGACTCTGGCTATGCACCAAATGACTGGCAAGTTGGCCAAACCGGTAAAGTTGTTGCTCCGGACCTGTATATCGCAATCGGTATCTCTGGTGCGATCCAACATCTTGCAGGCATGAAAGACAGTAAAATCATTGTCGCAATCAACAAAGACGAAGAAGCGCCAATTTTTCAGGTCGCCGACTATGGACTTGTTGCGGATTTGTTTGAAGCAGTTCCAGCCCTTATCGACGCGCTGTAAGCAACGATACTCCTAACAGTTAAGGCTCGCCCCAGTGGCGAGCCTTTTTTTGTTCTGCAGCGCGCTAAAGCATGTCTCGAAGCGCGTTCGAAAGGGACTTAGCAATTTCTCGATGCGCCCTCATCCCCATCATTTCCTTTGCCATGGGTTCTTCCATTTCAGGGTAGATCATACCAGCAACACCCTCAGATTTTGCCTGATCACTCAAATTAACTTCGACAACCTTCGTACAATAAGGCCGAATGGCTTCGATCATCTCCCGATCTACAAACAGCGGATCGTGACCAAGATCGCTTTTCCCTTCTGGGTTTGAATCATCAATCCAAAGCATCACGGTTTTACCTTCGATTTTTTCAAGCATAATCTGCATGCGCGCTTTCCAAGCTTCCTTGATCTCGTCTTCGACCAATGCAAAGCGCTCTTCAGACAATTTTTTCAACGTGCTCAGCATATGCCGTGTGAAATGGAAGTCCGTAAAGTCGACCTCCCGAAACACCATTTTCAGCAACACTGAGGCCTTGAGAAAACGGTCGTTCCGGCGTGGATGCACCGCATAAAACCGATTGGACATGTTTTGAGCGCCCATCGCTTGAATGACGGTTACACGTGCCTTGGAACAGGCATCAAGGATAGCTGGTTCGTTTAAGAAGACATCCGCGCCAGCATTCACACACCCGAAATTAATCGCAGTTGTGCTAACATCATCCTCAACCAGTTCCGTAAACGGCTTTTCGATGAACTTACCGTAGGTTTCCGTTCCCCCGATGACGGCAATATAGTCGCCATCCATTTTCTTACGCGGTCCACGAAACAACAGTTTTGACTTGCCGTATCGACAAGGTAAATAATCAAGAGCGCCTTCGCTCAGGTTCTCATAGGCCATAACCCACCTCACTAATTTTCGACTCACCCAAGACCAATTTGCGCGCGACCTCTTGCCAAATCCCTAACCTTAAAATTAGCGCTATCTTGAAACGTGAAACTCTTTACCGGAGGGACACGAAACGCCCCTTGCATAGACGCTGCGGCGCGACATATTCTTGGGCCGAATTCAAAAGAGAAGTTGAGCCAATGGAAATTAAAAAAATCGGTGTCATTGGCGCAGGCCAGATGGGAAACGGAATCGCACATGTTTTGGCCGTTGCTGGTTATGACGTTGTATTGAATGATATTTCTCAAGATCAGCTGGATGCGTCTTTCGCCCTAATCGAGTCAAACCTTGAAAGGCAAGTTGCCCGCGACAAGCTTTCAAGCGATGCACGTGACGCGGCACTAAGTCGGCTCCAAACAACGCTTGATATTGCACAAGTTGGGCAATCGGATCTCGTAATTGAAGCCGCTACGGAAAAAGAAGACGTAAAAGTTAAAATTTTTGCTAACCTTTTGCCACATCTTCAGCCGCATACAATCCTCACGTCCAACACGTCGTCGATTTCCATAACACGCCTCGCGAGTGGCACAGACCGTCCGGAAAAATTCATGGGTTTTCACTTCATGAATCCCGTTCCCATTATGCAATTGGTCGAACTTATTCGCGGGATTGCAACTGATGAGGAAACTTATCGCGCGTGTTTGGCCGTTGTAGAAAAATTGGGAAAAACGGCCGCCTCAGCAGAAGATTTTCCTGGGTTCATCGTAAACCGTATCCTCATGCCGATGATCAACGAAGCCGTCTACACATTGTATGAGGGGGTCGGATCGGTGGCGTCCATCGACAGTTCTCTAAAACTAGGGGCAAATCATCCCATGGGTCCGCTGGAACTTGCTGACTTTATTGGTTTGGACACATGCTTGGCGATCATGAACGTACTCCACGATGGCCTCGCGGATACAAAATATCGCCCGTGTCCGCTCCTGACAAAATATGTCGAAGCTGGATGGCTTGGTCGAAAAACGGAACGTGGCTTTTATGACTATCGCGGAGAAACACCCGTTCCGACGCGCTAAAAATCTTCGCCGAATTTGTTAACAACTAGGGCTTGCAAGGCATCAGCAAGCTTTTCTGCCTCGTCGCCAGATGTCGTGATTTCGATCTGTGTGCCTTTTGATGCCGCCAGCATGAGCAAGCCCATGATCGAGTCACCAGAGGCGCTAAGTCCGTCTTTGCTGACTTCGGCGCTCGCATCATGGCCTTCAACCACTTCCACGAGTTTGGCGGAAGCACGGGCATGCAGGCCCTTTTCATTGACGATATCCAACGTTCTCGTAATGGTCATGACGTCCTAACTTGTGGGATTTGCGTCGAAGCTGTTAATGTATTTTCGACCCGCGTTCAGCGCGTTTTCGACCGCCTCTTGCACTGTGCAACTGCGTGATTTGGTAAGTTTGACGAGCATTGGAAGATTGGCACCGTAGATAATTTTCCGGTTCTTGGGGTTGCATGCTCGGAGAGAAAGATTGGAGGGAGACCCACCAAAAAGGTCCGTAACAACAACGACCCCGTCGCCTGTATCAACTGAATTTGCCGCATCGCAGATTTCACACTGCTTCTCTTCACGATCGTGATCGTCCTCAATTGAAATAGCGCGCATACCGTCTTGCTTGCCGACAACATGTTCGACAGCAGAAAGGTATTCTTTGGCCAATCCGCCATGTGCGACGATCAAAATTCCGATCACGCCGTTTTCCCCAATTTTGTGCCGGACGAAGTGCGTGTGCGGCGTTCAATTTCTCTATGTCTAGTTGACACTTGCCAACCAGCCTTCGCAAGTACATTCGACACATTTTCAGCGACGGCGACCGATCTGTGCTGTCCGCCTGTACATCCGAAACCGATCGAAAAATGAGCTTTACCCTCTTCTATATAGGCAGGCAACAACATTTCTGAAAGGTCGCAAACTTTTGAAAAGAAGTCATCATACCGCTTGTCTTGCGCCACATAGTCGGCGACCGCTTTGTCTAGACCATTTAGTCTGCGAAGGCCTTCTTGCCAATACGGGTTTTGTAAAAACCGACAGTCGAAAACCATGTCAATGCCACGCGGCATACCTTGTTTGTAGGAAAAGCTATGGACTGACACGGCCAGTTTTTGGCTTTTTTCTGCCGCGTACCATTGTTCCACTTCTGCTCGCAACTCATGTGGTGACATGTCCGAAGTATCAATAAGTATATCCGCACATGCGCGGATGGGAACAAGTAAGTCTTGTTCGCGCTGAATGCCAATTTCCGGAGTTTCAGATGGTGCCAAAGGATGCCTGCGCCGCGTTTCAGAGAAACGGCGCAACAGAACCTCGGTACTACAATCTAAATAAAGGACTTCTATCGCCTGATCACCGGACAGTGAATAATTGTCTAAAAGCTCCAACAAGCCCTTCGTAGAAAAATCGCGGTTGCGCGCATCGATTCCGAGTGCCAGTGGGCGATCAGACACCCCATTTTCCAGCAATCGTGGCAGAAGAGAAATAGGTAGATTATCAATAGCTTCGTAACCCGCATCCTCGAGGGTGTTAATCGCGGTAGAGCGCCCAGCACCAGACGGGCCAGTCACGAGAACCAAGCGCTGCCTTAAAACTGGGTCATCTGTTAGGCGAGGTTGTGTCAATCTGATCTGCCGTATTTTAGAATCTGCATGAGTGCATCTGCGAAATGATCACCCTTAATGCAATGATACAAGGTGGCTTTTTGGCCAAGTAAGACGATTTCTCTCGCAGGAGGAAGCCGCGCTTCCTCCACTTTATCCATATCCACGAAAAGGGAAACTATTGCGCGGGGCGCAAACGGTGTTCGAATGATCCCCACACCTCGTACCTCCAACTTGCCTAAAATTTCAGGCACAGCCAAAGCAACAAGCACTCCGTCTTCTAAGGACAACTGGGTTTGATCGTCCGAAATAAGTGTCGCGCCAAGGGAGATCATCCTAAGCGCAAGGGTCGACTTACCACTGCCTGAACTTCCGAAAATGACCGCGGCTTTACCATCGATAGCAACCGTGGACGCATGGTGGAGCTCATTCGTTTCCATTTAAAAGTTCACAATTGATGGCTCAAACAGGGAGCCCAACCACAAAACGCGCGCCCAAGGGGTCGGAGGTAATATCAGCGTCTGTCGGGCGAATGTTTTCCGCCCAAATCACGCCGCCATGGGCTTCGACGATTTGCTTTGAAATTGCCAAGCCTAGACCGGAATTATTGCCGAATTGCCCAGCGGGGCGTTCAGAATAAAAGCGTTGGAAAATTTTGTACAATGCTTGGTCAGGAATCCCTGGGCCAGTGTCCTCAATTACTATAAGCACGCGATTTTCTCGTTTTCGCGCCCAAACTCGAATTGCGTCCCCGTCTTCGCAAAACGAGATCGCATTGGTAATGAGATTAACGAAAACTTGTGCCAAACGCGCCTCAAGACCGTGAATATGGATCGGATCAGCAGGCAAGTCGGAAATGAACTCAACCCCCTTGGATTTCGCATCGCCACCAAGGTAATCGTTGATGTTGCCAAGCATTTTCAACAGATCAAACTGTTCTTCTTCTTCTCGGACAAGCTCGCTGTCGAGCCGAGAAGCGTTTGAAATATCACTGACAAGACGATCCAAGCGACGCACATCATGGTCGATAACATCGAGGAGTTTGTCCCGCTGATCTTCGCGTTTTGCGACACGTAAAGTACCGACGGCAGATCGAAGGGAAGCCAAAGGATTCTTGATCTCATGCGCGACATCAGCCGCAAATTGTTCGTTGCCCTCAATGCGATCATATAGGGCGGTCACCATCCCTCGAAGCGCACCGGAAAGACGCCCGATTTCATCTGGCCGAGCGGTTAGGTCAGGGATGCGCACACGGTTCGGACTCATTTTACGCGCATTTTTGTCGCGCCCAAGTTCGGCGGCCGCGGCCAAATCCGAAAGTGGATTGGCGATGGTTGAAGCAAGCACAAGACTTAACCCAACTGAGACGAGGATAGCGATTACAAACATTTGCAGCACCTGCTCCCGTTCACTTCGAACAAGAAAATCGATTTCGCCCTCAGCACTCGTCACGGCGACTGAACCCAAATTCTCCCCACCAACAAGGATCGGAGTTACCACGGTAAACACTGCACGACCTTGGGAATCCAATCCGGTGTTCACGTGGGTTGAGCCATCCGAAGTCTTCTGTACAAATTCGACGGGAGGCTCAACAGTTGAACCAAAACCATCGCTTGCGGGTTCCGAGGTAAATACTCCGGAAACACCTTCCCACATAGAATTCAAGAAGTCGGTAATAAGCGTACTACGAGTGTTCTGAACCAAACCGCTTACCGGTGGTATGCCCGAGCGCTCGATCCCAATCGTAGAGGCTACGAGCTTTCCTTCAGGATCGTAAACATATGCGTCGACGCCCGAAGGAAGCGACAGTTTTGCAAGATTTGCAAAAACAGATGCCTCATTGGGAAGGGTCTCTGCATCCCAAAAATGCGCTTCGAGTACGTCCGCGACCAGTTGTGTCTCAATGACAAGACCCCGTTCGCGTTGCAACACAAGGCTGTCACGGAACGGATTGAGATACAAAACACCCGCCACCAAAATGACGAGGGCCAATAAATTGAACGTGATAATTTTGCGCGCAAGTGGCGAACGGTTGAGGGAAATAAACCCGCGTTGCTCGCGCCTTTTGCGCAGCTCGCTTTCCACGCCACTGCTCGGTCCATCCCAGTCTTCACCGAGAACAACATTCGCTTCTTTTTGCATTTTTGTATCGCGCACATTCTTACCCAAAGTTGGGGGCATCAATCTTCGTTGTATCGATAGCCGATACCATAAAGCGTCTCAATTGCCGAAAAATCATCATCTGCGGTCCGCATCTTTTTACGAAGCCGTTTGATGTGACTGTCGATCGTGCGGTCGTCGACGTAAACTTGATCGTCATAGGCGACATCCATCAACTGATCACGACTTTTCACAAAACCAGGACGTTGGGCCAAAGCTTGCAGTAACAAGAATTCGGTCACAGTTAGGGAAACATCATTCCCTTTCCAACGCACGGAATGCCGCAATGGGTCCATCCGTAAATCACCGCGTTCGATAACTTTGGTTTCTTCGGTTTCGGCAATCTCTACACCGTTCATTGCTTCTTGCCTACGCAGGAGAGCGCGAATGCGTTCAACCAGCAAACGTTGGGAAAACGGCTTCTTTACGTAGTCATCCGCCCCCATGCGCAGCCCAAGAACTTCATCAATCTCATCATCTTTGGATGTGAGAAAAATAACCGGCATTGCGGTTTTTTGGCGCAGACGTTGGAGCAAGTCCATTCCATCCATGCGCGGCATTTTAATATCCAAAACAGCCATATCCGGCAGACTCTTGTTAAAAGCGTCTAGTGCGGATTGACCGTCATTATATGTTTCTACTTCGAAACCCTCTGCCTCAAGGGTCATAGCTACTGACGTCAGGATGTTCCTGTCGTCGTCGACCAAAGCGATCTTCGACATGGAGGTCTTCCTTTATATAGTTTTTTTATGCTCAATTTTTTATCCACTCTGGGTGTTCCACTTTGACGAATCAACTCTTAACTGCGAATCACCCTACGTTCTTGAATTAGAATGTGCCCCAAAAGGCATAAAACTTTGCAAACACGGCTGGATTTTTCAATCCAAGCGCCCCGTTAGCGCTAAACGGTAACGCTAAACCCAAAATGTTAGCGCAAACTGCGCGCCCCTGACCGCTTTTCAAACCGATCTTCCGTGCTACAATTGCCTATCAGCCGGGCCCGCGGCTGGTGCGCAGAATTGGCCCTTTGCGCTTTGGAAGAGATTGCGCGCTGCTAGGACACGGCGCGAGGAGCTACATTATGACACACGGTCGTGTGAACCCAACCTGCAACCTTGAGACACAAGGCATAAAGGGGCTGGGAAATGTCTATTATAACGATCTGGAACCTGCCCTCATCGAGACCGCTCTTAAGCGCGACGAGGGTACATTAGGCCAAGGCGGCACGCTTTTGGTCACCACTGGCAAACATACTGGTCGCTCGCCCAAAGATAAATTTGTGGTGCAAAGTGACTCTGTAAAAGGCGGAATTTGGTGGGAAAACAACGCCCCCATGCAGGAAGATAAATTCGACATCCTTTATGCAGACATGCTCGAGCATATGAAAGGTCGCGACTATTTCGTCCAAGACCTTTATGCGGGCGCCGATGCAAGTCAGCGTCTTGATGTACGCATGGTCACAGAGCTTGCATGGCACGCGCTTTTCATTCGACATATGTTGCGTCGCCCTGATCGCGATGAATTGGAGGATTTCCTTCCCGAGTTTACCGTTATTAATTGCCCGACATTCAAAGCCGACCCCAAACGCCACGGATGTCGTTCCGAGACCGTTATTGCCATGAATTTCGACCAGAAACTCATCCTTATTGGTGGGTCTGAATACGCCGGCGAAAATAAGAAATCCGTCTTCTCACTTCTCAACTACTTACTACCGGCAAAGGGTATCATGCCGATGCATTGCTCGGCCAACCACGCCCCGGGAAACCCCGTCGATACGGCCATTTTCTTTGGCCTCTCAGGCACTGGGAAAACGACCCTTTCCGCCGATCCCTCCCGTACCTTGATCGGCGATGATGAGCATGGTTGGTCGGATCGTGGAACCTTCAATTTCGAGGGAGGCTGTTACGCGAAAACCATCAATCTTAGTGCCGATGCAGAACCTGAAATCTATGAGACCACGCGGACCTTTGGCACCGTAATCGAAAACATGGTTTTTGATCCCGAGACCAAAGAACTTGACTTCAAGGATGATAGTCTGACGGCCAATATGCGGTGCGCCTACCCGCTTCACTACATTTCGAACGCGTCCAAAAGCGCGCTTGGCGGGCATCCCAAAAACATCATCATGTTGACCTGCGATGCCTTTGGCGTTCTTCCACCGATCAGCCGTTTAACCCCCGCGCAAGCGATGTATCATTTCCTTTCCGGCTTCACCTCCAAAGTGGCGGGTACCGAACGGGGTGTGACCGAACCTGAGCCTACATTCTCAACTTGTTTTGGCGCCCCCTTCATGCCACGCCGTCCTGAGATTTACGGCAACCTCCTGCGCGAAAAAATTGCGAAACACGGAGCGACATGTTGGTTGGTGAACACGGGTTGGACGGGCGGTGCCTATGGGACTGGTTCCAGAATGCCCATCAAGGCCACGCGGACACTTTTGACAGCGGCGCTCGACGGCTCCCTTGAGAAAGCGCGCTTCCGCAAGGATGAAAATTTCGGCTTCGACGTGCCGGTTTCCGTGGACGGTGTTGCAGATATCCTGCTTGATCCTCGACGGACTTGGGGCGATTCCGAAGCCTATGACCTGCAAGCCGCAAAGCTTGTCTCAATGTTTTCGGACAATTTCACACAGTACCTAGACTATATTGACGATGATGTTCGCTCTGCGGCAATCGGCTAGTCATCCAATTGAGCTTCAAAACGCCCCTTCCAAATGGTTGGGGCGTTTCAACCAAACACCCCACGACGAATAAGATTGAGACCCGCAATCGCTAGAACGATCAGCGTCGCCTTCTTGAATTTCGCTTGATCGAGTCGATCCTGAACCCGCATCCCCAAGAGCATTCCCAACAGGGCGGGCGCCAACATAAGCGCAGAAAACGACCCCGTACTTACGGTAAAGACGCCCGACTTAATATGGGCGAGTAAAAGAACCACCGCGCCCGCCCCATAGATGACGCCTTGAACGCGGATTTGCTCTTTTTTTTCGGTTCCAATGGCCGTCAGATAGGCCACAGTGGGCGGCCCCCAAATCCCAGATAGCCCGCCGGTAAAGCCAGCTACACATCCAATGATGACCTCTGCGCGCTTGCGATGCTCCTTCTTGATAGACAGATGCCAACCCAAAATTTGCGTAATCGAAAACAGCAAAACTGGAATGCCGATCATCAAGAACATCGCGTTTTGAGGCATGAGCGTAACAAGTTGCGCACTCCCCATAATGCAGACCAAAACGATCCCCAAATACAGCCGGAATCGCCACGCACTTTGCAATGCTTCATGGAGGCCCTGTCGCAATGCTTGTGCAGCATTCGTCATGACCGTGGGCAAAATCAGCGCTGCAAGTGCAGCCTCGGCGCTCAAGACAGAAGCCAACCCCGAAATCATAATCATCGGCATCGCAAACCCAATAGCGCCTTTCACAAAACCCGCAATAACCGTTATTAAACAGGCAATTATAAGCACCCAAAGGGGAATGTCTGTAAGTATATTTTCCAAGAATGTCCCCAATTTCGTACCCGTTATACAGGGAATACTCGGAGAACATCACAAATTCGATAAAGTTCTTTTAAATCAATTTTACTGCGTTAAACGAATTTTTCTTGCGCTGCAGTTGCGAAAGGATTATTCATATCAACGAACTTAAGGAGAGCCCAATGCCAAAAGATGGACTAGATATGCGCAAATCCCAATCGCTGCCCATACTGCCGGACCTCCTAAACTGCTGCGCCCAGAGTTTGCCGCCCTTAGAATCATTGCTTGAGGAGGCCAGGGCAAACCTCCTGCAAAAGGTGCACGTCGATGGTCGCGTCAACGCCGCACACCTCGAAACCCATCAGCACCAAGCCCACGTCTTTGCGTGGTTTGCGACCTATCAGGCGGCCCTCACTCGGATGCTGGCGTGGGCACAATCCCTCGCGGATAGCGGCACTTTTGCGGAAATGGAACAACTGATCCTTCAGATCAGTTTTGGCGAATACCTCTGTCAAATTTCAGGTGGTATCCCGATGAGCCAAGGGGAGATGGCCCGCTTGCAGGACCTCGAAATCTCGCCTGACGCTCTGCGCGTGACGGCGGTGGAAACGCTTATGGCCCTAGGCAACTCTACCGCCGCCCGCACCAGACTTGTTACCCTTATGCAAGACAACACCGGCCACGCCACATTTGGTGCTACGGGTCTAGACGAAGACCTTGAGATGATCCGCGATCAGTTCCGCCGTTTCGCCAACGAACGCGTTACTCCCTTTGCCCACGGCTGGCACCTCAAGGATGAATTAATCCCGCTTGAGATCCTCAATGAAATGGCCGAGATGGGCGTTTTTGGACTGACCATTCCCGAAGAATACGGTGGGCTTGGGCTATCCAAGGCAAGTATGTGTGTGGTCAGCGAAGAGCTTTCTCGCGGCTACATCGGTGTTGGTAGCCTGGGTACCCGCAGCGAAATTGCAGCGGAATTGATCCTATGTGGTGGAACCGAGGAGCAAAAACAGTATTGGCTCCCCAAAATCGCCAGCGCAGAAATCCTGCCAACCGCCGTTTTCACCGAACCGAACACAGGCAGCGATCTTGGCTACTTACGGACACGCGCTGTGAAAGATGGCGAAAGCTATACCGTGACGGGCAACAAAACGTGGATAACCCACGCCGCCCGAACCCACGTGATGACCCTCTTGGCGCGGACCGACACCTCAAGCGATGACCACAAGGGGCTCTCCATGTTCTTGGCTGAGAAACTTCCCGGTACGAACGACGTACCTTTCCCTACGCAGGGGATGAGTGGCAGTGAAATCGAGGTGCTGGGCTATCGCGGCATGAAGGAATACGAACTGGCATTTGATGGGTTCAAAGTTGATGCCAAAAACCTTCTGGGTGGCGTAGAGGGCAAAGGGTTTAAGCAGTTGATGCAAACCTTTGAGAGTGCGCGCATTCAAACGGCCGCACGCGCAATCGGCGTTGCCCAGAATGCGTTGGAAGTCGGGATGCAATACGCCATCGACCGCAAGCAATTCGGCAAAAGCATCATTAATTTCCCGCGGGTTTCGGGCAAGCTGGCGATGATGGCCGTCGAGATCATGATCGCACGGCAACTTTCCTATTTCGCGGCGAGTGAGAAAGATAATGAGCGCCGCTGCGACCTTGAGGCTGGCATGGCGAAACTCCTTGGAGCTCGGGTCGCTTGGGCGGCGGCGGATAATGCCCTGCAAATCCACGGAGGCAACGGCTTCGCACTTGAGTATCAAATCAGCCGCATATTGTGCGACGCCCGCATCCTAAACATCTTCGAGGGCGCGGCAGAAATTCAAGCGCAGGTGATTGCGCGTCGCCTTTTAAACTAGAGCTTATATGTCAAAGCGCGATTGATCAGCAGCGTGATTTTCTCGATTTCGATGCCTTCCTTGCTGTCAAACAACACCGCGCGATTACCGTCGAATTCAAAGTCACCAGAAAAAAGCGTTCGAAATTCACTGATCACAGTCGTTTGACAATGGACGAATAAAGCAAAGCCCCCCGCCTTTGGGACACCCAGCCTAATTGGGGTGCCAACATTTTTGGCAATCGGTAAATACGAAGGCTGCCCCCATTTGAGGGTTTCCGAAACGCCGCCGACCCGCTCATCCCTATCGGCGATTTCAAAGATGATGGAGCGCAGGAGAAGTGTGCCGTCCCGCGCAGGCCTTGGAAATCCGGCAAAAACAGCCGCAACAGCTTTGTCGGAAATGGTTGGATCGATCTGCGTCATGCCACACTTTGCAGCCATTCAAGAGCCGGAACAACAAGTAAAAACGGAAAAGCTCGGGCCATGACAGCCCGAGCGCGTTTCTTGAAATTTCTCAGATGTAGTTAGCCTTTAGAGAACTCGGGATAGGCTTCCATACCAAGCTCCGCCACATCAAGACCTGTGATCTCTGCTTCTGCACTCACTCGGATACCAACGGTGTGTTTCAGGAGGAGCCAGAGGGCGCCAGAAGTTACAACTGTGAACCCACCTACAACTACGATGGAGTAAAGCTGTGTGCCCAAAGACGCGTCGCTGTTTGTGAAGACAACCGCGATTGTGCCCCAGATACCAGCCATAAGGTGAACTGGGATCGCACCAACAACATCGTCGATTTTGAGTTTGTCGAGCATTGGTACTGCGAAGACAACAATCAATCCACCGATAGCACCGATAAGCGTTGCTTCACCAATTGTTGGCGTCAGCGGCTCTGCTGTGATGGAAACCAGACCAGCAAGTGCGCCGTTAAGGATCATTGTAAGGTCTGGCTTTTTATAGAGAGCTTGAGTGAGCAAGAGGGCTGTGATCAAACCACCTGCCGCCGCCGCGTTTGTGTTTGCAAAGATCCGCGAGATATCAGCGACGTCGCCAACCGAACCCATTGCGAGTTGCGAAGCACCGTTGAAGCCAAACCAACCCATCCAAAGGATGAACGTACCCAAAGTAGCGAGCGTAAGGTTGGAACCCATCATTGGGATGACTCGACCGTCTTTGTATTTACCCAAACGTGGACCAAGAACAAGTGCGCCAGTCAAAGCTGCCCAGCCACCAACGGAGTGCACAACTGTGGAGCCCGCGAAGTCAAGGAAGCCAGCCGCATCAAGGAAACCGCCGCCCCATTTCCAAGACGCTTGGATTGGGTAGATGATTGCCGTTAGAACAATTGTGAAAGCCAAGAAGGGCCAAAGTTTGATGCGCTCAGCAAGCGTACCAGAAACAATAGAGGCCGTCGCCGCACAGAACATCAACTGGAAGAAGAAGTCAGAGCCAGTGGACGCATAGGAGTAATCGTCTGCACCGTCAGCCGTCACGCCAACAACTTCAAGAACTGCCGGGCCAAACACACCGGAAAGAACACCGTCAACCGACCAATTGCCCAATGGGTACATAAGGTTGTAACCGATCAAGTAGTAGAAAATACAGGCCAGACCAAAGAGCGCCATGTTCTTTGTAAGCTGCATGGTAACGTTTTTGGAACGGACAAGACCGGCTTCGAGCATCGAGAACCCAGCGGCCATCCAGAAGACCAAGAAGCCACCGATGAGAAAGAGGAGCGAGTTGAGGATAAAGACGGAATCTGTTGGCACAGCAACCGCTACAACAGCTTCAGCGTCTTGGGCAAAACTGGCGAGGGGAAGCAAGGCTGCCGTCGCGCTCAGCGGGATTAATTTATTCAGTTTCATGTATAATTCCTTTGTCGAATCCAGCGCCTACAGCGCGTCTTCGTTGGTTTCGCCAGTCCGCACGCGCACCGCATGGGCTACGTCCAGAACAAAAATCTTGCCGTCGCCAATTTTGTCGGTTTTGGCGGTTTTTTGGATGGTTTCTACGACTTGGTCCGCCATGGCGGCCGAAACGACGATTTCCAATTTGACCTTCGGCACGAAATTCACCGCGTATTCTGCGCCACGGTAGATTTCGGTATGGCCGGATTGAGATCCGAACCCCTTAATTTCTGTAACCATCATGCCCCGAACACCGATGGCGGTGAGTGCTTCGCGCACCTCTTCGAGCTTGAACGGTTTGATTGCTGCGATAATGAGTTTCACGTCGTTCCCCTTACATTCTCAGGCGTTGAACATCTGTTCGGTGCCCGCGCTTCCATGAGGCTAAAAAACGCGCAGACTTGTTCGGATTCAAGGAAGCAAACCCTATAATGCGGGCCTCCGGCGACCGAAAGTGCACAAAAAATGCACAAATTGGGCGATTAGATTAAAATTTGAGCACACCAAAAAGAAGAATCAGTCACGAATAGTCCCGTTACAATTCGGTTCAGACCCTGTAAGTTGAGGAAAAATACGCCCTAAGACGAGTAGCAGATGACCGGAACAGGCCCAAAACGCCCCAAATTGGTGGCAGAGAAGCGCGCGAACGCTAAGAAGAGCAGCCCTAAGCGGGCGGTTCCTAAAACTGCGACGCGAAAAACGCGCTCCAAGCGGCGTGCTCGACCCGCGCCGAAGAGAAATCCGATCAGTCGGCTGTTTCGTTGGATCGTCCGGTTGTTCTGGGGAATTACGTGGCGCGTGGGGGCTGTCTGTACCATTCTCGTCGCGCTGGGTGTGTTGTTTTACGCGTCCACTTTGCCCGAGCTTGAAGAACTGGTTGATGGGCGGACACGCGGTTCGGTAACGCTTCTCGACACCAATGGCCAAGTCTTTGCATGGCGCGGTGATCAATTCGGCGGCATGGTCACCACCGAAACGGTGTCTCCACACCTCAAGAATGCCGTCACCGCGACCGAGGACAAACGCTTTTTCTGGCACTTTGGCGTTTCGCCACGCGGCATCGCGAGTGCTGTCAAAATCAACCTGTCCGAAGGGCGCTCGGCGCTCTCTGGGAATGGCGGGTCCACAATCACACAGCAAACCGCGAAACTGTTGTGTCTTGGAGTTCCACACGACACGAATAAAATGACCGAACGCGAGTATGAGTCCGATTGCCGTCGAGGATCGCTCGTTCGTAAAGCTAAAGAAGCGCTGTATGCGATGGCGCTTGAGGTAAAGTTCACCAAGAATGAAATCCTAACGATCTACCTGAACCGCGCCTTCCTCGGTGCGGGCGCTCGTGGATTTGAAGCTGCAAGCCAGCGCTATTTCAATCTGTCCGCCAACCAAATTTCGCCCGCGCAAGCGGCGATGCTGGCGGGTCTACTTAAGGCGCCCACGCGCTATGCGCCGACCAATGATCTTCAACGCAGCCAAGATCGCGCAGAGACCGTGGTGAAATTGATGGAAGAACAAGGTCTCCTAACCACTGCGCAAGCCAATGAAGCGCGTGCAAATCCCGCCACGCTTTCTGATGCAGCCAAGTCGCGTACGGGTGGGTATTTTGCCGATTGGGTTATGTCCGAAGGTCCGAGCTATCTAACTCGCGACACCACCGAAGATGTGATCATTCAATCAACGCTTGATCCGCGCGTCCAACGCGCTGCCGAACAAGCCATGCTGCATATTTTTGACACCAAAGTCCGCGATGGTTCCAAGGCCCAAGCCGCGATTGTGGTCATGTCGGCAGACGGAGCAGTACGGGCAATGGTTGGTGGCCGCGATGTTAAAGCAACAGGCGCCTTTAACCGCGCAACCCAAGCTTCGCGCCAAACAGGGTCCGCATTCAAACCCTTCGTTTATGCGGCCGCTTTGGACCTTGGATATTCCTACAACGACTATGTCAAAGACGAACCCCTAACGATCGATATCCCGGGCTCGGGCCCGTGGACGCCATCGAATTACGACCATAAGTTCAGCGGCACAGTTACCTTAACCGAAGCCTTAAGACGCTCCCTGAACATTCCTGCGGTTCGCATATCCGAAGGCGTAGGGCGCGAAAATGTACGCACCGTGGCCGAAATGTTTGGCATTCAAAGCGACCTTGCGGCGGGTCCCGCGCTGGCCCTTGGCGCGTCTGAGAGCACGCTACTTGAAATGACGGGTGCTTATGCTGGCATCCTTAATGGCGGCCGTAGCGTGACCCCCTACGGCCTTTCGGAACTGCGCCTTCAAGGCGACACGGAGCCGCTGATTGGTCAAGACGGTGGTATGGGCGAGCGGGTCATCACAACCAATGCTGCCGAGCAACTCACCTATATGATGTATCAAGTGATCGAATCCGGAAGTGGCCGTCGTGCCAAACTTGACGGCCGTCAAGCCGCAGGGAAAACGGGCACAACACAGGCCGCGCGCGACGCGTGGTTTATCGGATTTACGGCGGATTATGTTACCGGTGTTTGGCTTGGCTATGACGACAATACGCCGCTAACGGGTGTCACGGGAAGCGGACTTCCCGCTGAAATCTGGCACGATGCTATGGTCCGCATTAACGAGGGGGTCCCGATTTCTCCCCTGCCGATGATCGATGGACAAGCGCCCAGCACCTATGTCGACCCGAATGCGCCCCAACGTGCCAATCCCCAGCCCAAGGGAACCAATCCGATCGAGAACCTGCTCCTGCAGATTTTTGGCGGCGGGAACTAGCTGAGTTTCTTCAACTGCGCGATTGCCTTATTAAGATCGCCATTGTTGGCGTCAATGATCGAGCCGATTTCGGAGCGCTCGGTTAGGAGCATATTGATGCCCTCGATGAACATGTTGAAAAACCTGTGTTTGCCCGATTTATCGGAGATCAGGAATTTGATTTCAAACGGCGCTTCGCCGCGCATAAACGCGGTCGTTTTAACTTCGACAAAGCTTTTCACGGTTTCGGCGCTATCGACTTCAATTCGACCCCCAATAAATTGGTGGAACTGGCTGCCGTATTTACGCGCGATGTAAGTTTCAAAAGCGCCCGTAAACGCCTTTATTTGGGCGGGTGAGGCCCTGCGCGCATCCGACCCCAAAGCATAGCGTGCGATAGCGGGCACATCCGCATAGTCCGCGAAAATACGCTGAAAATCTTTGTACATCGACCGTTCAGGCTTCCCCGTGGCGATCACAGCGTTGATATCATCCACCAGTTTGATAACGAGCGTTTTAGATGCATCCACCGAAAGCGCAAAAGTCATGGGGGCCGTCGATAGCCAAAGCCCAGAGGCAACGAGGCCTCCCAAAATGCTGCGTCGTGTAACCTGATGTGTCATAACTGCCTCTTATTCAGTATCGCAGGACCCTGTAGATGCAGAAGGGTCCGCGTAGGGATCTGCATATGGGTCCTCATATGGGTCTGCATAGCCATTTGTGCAACCATCCGCACTTGGAGCGACTTCTTGCCCAAGTTCATAGCGACGGTTCTGAAGGTACATCATACGTGTCTGAACATAACTGTCCGCGCTCTCATTGAAAAGCTGATCCACGGAACCTGAATAACGGAAACGCTTATCAAGCTTCGCACCCAACAATGCCAGAAGGCCAACGGCGGCATAGCGCCCACCATCAGAATAGAACATTGGATTAGTCGCCAAATCAACAACGCCACCGACGGCGTCACGTTGGGTCGTTGGGCCCAAAAACGGCGCTTCAAGATATGCCCCTTCACCGACCCCCCATACTGCCAATGTGTCGCCAAACCCTGTGCTGTCCTCGTAAATACCCATGTCGGATGCGACATCAAACAAGCCAGCAAGGCCAAAGGTCGTATTCACCAAGAGGCGCGTTGAATTTTGCGCGGCCCCCGCCAAGTTAAACTGAAGAAGGTTGTTTCCAACCATCGGATACAGCGCGAGATAATCTGAAAAATTCGTCACCGTGGTCCGCAAAAACTCTGGGGTCTTTCCATAAGCCTGCGCGACAGGCCCAATCATCCCCTGATCCGACTGTTTGGTGTTTTCGTGGCGTGCACGATTTGATTTTTCGTAAGGGTCGTAAATTTCGCCCGTGCGCTCTGGGTGCGCACAGGAGGACAATAACGACACGCTTAACAAACAAATAATTAAGCTACACTTGGCGCGGATACGAAATTCTGGCAAAAACACGACACTTCTCAACGAGTTATTTGTACTTTTGGGTCACACAATGATGTTATCGACAAAGCCCAACCCAAACAGACCGACCGATTATCTTTTGAAGCTTTTTGGGTACAACGCAGCCTACGAAATTGCAACCGCAACTCCTATTAAACGAGACATTTACACCTAATGCAAAAACAATTCACTGATCTGGGTCGCGAAGAACTCAATGCGGCACAGCGCCAGAACCGCCCCCTAATCTGGGCGATGATTCTGTTTAGCATCTTTGTGAATTTGTTAATGCTGACGGGGCCGTTGTTTATGCTCCAAATTTACGACCGCGTCCTTTCTAGTCGTTCTGTTGAAACGCTGATCGCACTCTCGATATTGGCAACGTTCCTTTATTTTTGCATGGGCGTTTTGGATTTCACGCGTGGGCGGATTATGGCGCGTGCAGGGGCTCGTTTTCAGGCCAGTTTAAACAAGCGGGTTTTTTCCGCAGTTTTACGCGCCAACACGGTGCCGCAATTGCAAAAGAACGCCAATACAGCGCTGCAAGATGTCGATGCCGTGCAATCCTTCATTTCCTCCCCCATTTTCATTGCCTTCGTTGACTTGCCGTGGACGCCGCTCTTTATCGCGACAATTTTTCTCTTCCACCCGTGGCTTGGCATCCTCGCGGTCACGGGGGGGGCATTCCTGATGGTCGTGGCTTTTTTCAACCAAATTTCCACAAAAGCGCCTGTTCTCTCGGCTGGCCTCGCCGCCCGCAGAGCCGACTTGCAAGCCCAAGAGATTCGGTTCGAAGCGGAAACCATTCAAAGCTTGGGAATGCGCGAGGCCGCCTTTGAGCGTTGGCGCTCAACGCGTGAAAGTGCTTTGGAATTTACGCTGACCGCCTCTGATCGCGCGGGCGGTTTTTCAACGACCACCAAGACTTTCCGCCAGTTCCTTCAATCTGCCATGCTTGCGCTTGGGGCGTATCTCGTCCTTCAAAACGAGCTGTCCGCCGGCGCAATGATCGCAGGGTCGATCCTTCTTGGACGCGCGCTTCAACCCGTTGAGCAAGCAATTGGCGGCTGGGCCTATGTTGTGCGGGCCAAACAAGGGTGGCGATCATTGTCCGAACTTCTAAGCGCCATCCCCCCCGAAGAGCCGCGCACAACACTTCCCCCGCCCAGCGCAAAACTCGACGTACAACAGGTCACCGTCGTTCCCCCCGGCGACAGTCAGGCCGCCCTTAGAATGGTGAGCTTTTCCCTGCCCGCAGGTACGGCTCTCGGGGTGATTGGATCGTCGGGTTCGGGCAAGTCAACGCTCGCGCGCGCCTTAACGGGGGTTTGGCGTCTTGCTGGGGGAACCATCCGGTTGGATAACGCCTCCCTTGAGCAATACGATCCAGACGTTCTTGGAAAATATATCGGCTATCTCCCCCAGAAGGTTCAACTCTTTGAGGGCACCGTTGCCCAGAATATTGGCAGGCTTTCCCAAGATATCAACGATGATAAGGTTGTTGCTGCAGCGAAAAAAGCCGCCGCCCACGAAATGATCCTGACGCTCCCACAGGGATACGACACGCAGGTGTCCGGAGCGGGTGGCCGCCTGTCAGGAGGGCAAATTCAGCGTATCGGCTTGGCGCGTGCCTTTTATGATGATCCCGTCTTGTTGGTGCTCGACGAGCCCAATTCAAACCTCGACAACGTCGGCTCCGAGGCCCTAAACCATGCCATTCGTGCCGCCAAATCTGCGGGCAATTCGGTCATCATAATGGCGCATCGCCCCGCCGCCATTCGGGAATGCGACTTGCTTCTTATTATGGAGAACGGATCGGTCAAAGCATTCGGACCAAAGAACGAAATTCTTCAACAGAACGTCACAAACCACAACCAAATTAGCCAGGATCAAGGCGCGGGGGGAGTTACATGAGCGCGCAAATGGCCATGAAGTATGGTGCCAAAAGGTATGTTGCCCTCGGGTTCGTGACCATCTTAATTCTCGTCATTGGCTTTGGTTATTGGGGGGCCACGACTAGCATTTCGGGCGCGATCATCGCCCAAGGGCAAATCGAGGTCGACAACTCACGACAGGTTGTGCAGCATTTGGACGGCGGCGTCGTACAATCCATACTTGTGGACGAAGGGGACGTTGTAGCAGCCAATCAACCCCTAATTATTCTTGATCCAGCCCGCACCCTCTCTGAGCTTTCCATCACGCAATCGCAACTCTATGAGGTATCCGCTCGTCGCGCACGACTTCAAGCGGAGCGCGACAAGGCTTCCGAGATTAAATTCGACGACTCCCTCCTCACGATCGCAAAGGTCCGACCTGAGGTTCAGGACGTCTTGTCAGGTCAATCTCGCCTTTTTATAGCACGCGCGGAAACCCAAACGAGTGAAGTTGAACAGCTTGGAAAGCAGCGCGAACAGATCGCCAACCAATTGGAAGGAATCCAAGCCCAACAAGCCGCCCTCGTGACGCAACTTGAGCTCATTGTGCAAGAGTTGGACGCGCAGCAAACCCTTCAAGATCGCGGTCTTGCTACGGCTTCGCGGGTCTTAGCCCTCCTGCGGGAGCAAGCTAGGTTGCGCGGACTTGTGGGCGAATTGACGTCCAGCGCGGCGCAATCGCAAGGACGCATGGCGGGCATTGATCTTGCAATTCTCAAAATTCGAACCGACCGCCGCGAAGAAACGATTAGCCTGCTCCGCGATCTGCAACTGCGGGAACTGGAACTGCGCGAAAACGAATCCTCCCTCAAAGAGCGCCTCAGCAATTTGGACATTCGCGCGCCCGTCAGCGGCGTCGTTCTTTCCCTTCAGGTGTTTGCCGAACGCGCCGTTATTCGGCCCGCAGACCCACTTTTGTATATCGTGCCTCAAGATCGCCCGCTGGTCATTTCTGCGCGGATCAATCCGATCCACGTGGATCAGGTTTACGTGGGCCAAGAGACCGTTTTGCGTTTTTCGGCACTCGATACGCGCGACACACCCGAACTCTTGGGCACAATGACTCACCTCTCGCCGGATGCCCTCGTTGATCAACAAACAGGGCTTGCGTATTATGTAAGCGAAGTTGTCCTCAACCCAGGTGAGCAAGAAAAACTTCCTAAGGGAAGCCGATTGATCCCCGGAATGCCCGTCGAGACCTATTTCCGGATCGGGGATCGTTCACCACTCACATTCTTGGTGAAGCCATTTGCAGATTATTTCAACAAGGCTTTTCGCGAGGAGTAATCGCCCCTTTTCACTGCTTCATTTCCCCGCTACCGTCCCCTTGGAACCGTTTTAAAGGACAGACGCATGAGTGGAATTTTCGAAAGTAATTTGGCCAAAATCGGCGTCACATTGCCTGATGCGCCAGCACCAGCCGCAAACTATGTGCCAACTGTGCGCACTGGGAATACGGTGTATGTCTCGGGGCAAATTTCGATGAAGGACGGCGCATTCGCTATCGGGAAACTGGGCGATACTATCTCAATCGAAGAAGGGGCCGCCTGCGCGCGCAGTTGCGCAATTTCGCTTCTTGCTCAAGTAAAAGCAGCCTGCGATGGGGACTTGGATCGTTTGGTTCGCGTTGTAAAACTGGTTGGTTTCGTAAATTCCACACCCGACTTCGATCAACAGCCCGCCGTAATCAACGGGGCATCCGACTTCATGGTCGAAGCGCTCGGCGATGCAGGGCGACACGCACGATCCGCTGTTTCCGCAGCCTCCCTTCCCTTTGGCGTCGTTGTTGAAATCGAAGGTATTTTCGAAATCAAATGAGACAAATTCCGCGCCTTCCCCAATCTTTTCTTGATCGACCACTCGCCCATCGGGGCCTTCATGATGCTTCGGCACTACGCCCCGAAAATAGTCGCGCCGCGTTTCTCGCTGCAATTGAAGGCGGCTATGGGATTGAGTTGGACGTTCAACTTTCCAAAGACGGGCAAGCCATGGTTTTCCATGACTACAACATGACTCGACTGACGGGCGTGCACGGCCCGATCCAAATGCGCGAGTCCGGCGACCTCGTTCAAATCGAGTTGCTCCACGGTGAAACTCAGACGATCCCGATGCTCTCGGAGACCCTCGCGTTGGTCGCTGGACGCGTCCCTCTTCTTGTGGAAATCAAAGACCAAGACGGCGCGATGGGGCCAAATGTGGGCGCATTGGAAAACGCGGTGGCCCAATGCGCCGTTTCCTACAATGGGCCGATTGCTTTTATGTCATTCAATCCATATTCGGTAGAAGTCATCGCAAACTTACTTCCCGATCATCCCCGCGGATTGACAACATGCCTTATGGACGACAGAAGTTCGCTGCACGTCCCACAGGATCGGCGCGATGAGCTTGCCGCCATCCAAGATTTTGACCGCACAAAAAGCAGCTTCATTAGTCATGATCACAATAGCCTTTCAATTCCCCGTGTGCAGGAGTTGAAATCGCTTGGTGTACCTGTTCTGTGCTGGACGATCACGTCGAACGCCAGTGAGGCCGCTGCCCGTCAAGTTGCTGACAACGTGACATTCGAACAATACCTGCCCTCTTGACCGACACAAGCGAACGGGCACTCTCTTTCGGCCCAATCCCAGTATCCTGAGGACCTATGAGCGCGCAAATTGAAGTCCAAATCCATCCGACACTTTCGGATATTTCCGCATCCGACTGGGACGCTTGCGCCTGTCCAGAGGCAGTGAACGGGGCGCGCCCCTTTGATCCCTTCACAACCTACCGTTTTCTCAAAGCGCTAGAAGACAGTGGATCCGTTGGCGGAACGAGTGGTTGGCACGGACGCTACCTGACGGTCCATAAAAACGGTCAAATGATTGCGGCCTCCCCGCTTTACGTAAAATCCCACAGTCAGGGAGAGTATATTTTTGACTTCAACTGGGCTCAAGCCTTCGAGAATGCGGGGGGAAATTACTACCCCAAACTACAGATGGCCGTCCCGTTCACGCCAGCAACTGGACGCCGTTTTTTAACTCTACCTGGATTTGAAGCCGAAGGCAGCAGCGCCCTTCTTCAAGGTGCCGTTCAACTCGCTGCGGAAAACAAACTATCATCTTTACACATCACATTTTGTACCGAGGACGAAGCCGAGACTGGCGCGCAGATGGGTTTGCTGCGCCGTGTAAGCCAACAATTCCACTGGCTGAATAATGGATACTCAGACTTCGACGCTTTTCTCGCAAGTTTGGCAGCACGTAAACGCAAAAATATTCGCCGCGAACGCGCAACCGCACAGGGGTTTGGCGGCACAATTATTCAACTCTCCGGTGACGAAATTCAACCCGATCACTGGAACGCCTTCTGGCAATTTTACCAAGACACCGGTGCGCGAAAATGGGGTACTCCCTACCTGACAAGGGCGTTTTTCGACATTGCGCAAGAGACACTGCGCGACGACATATTACTGGTTCTTGCACTCAAAGACGGGAGGCCAATTGCAGGTGCCCTCAATATGATCGGCGCAGAAACGCTCTACGGACGATATTGGGGATGCATCGAAGACCACCCCGCTCTCCATTTCGAACTTTGCTATTATCAGGCAATTGATTTTGCGATTGAACACGGATTGAAGCGAGTCGAAGCTGGCGCACAAGGAGAACATAAATTGGCCCGCGGGTATTTACCCGTTCAAACCCACTCCCTTCATTGGATTGCTGACGAGGGCTTCAACCATGCCGTATCGCAGTTTTTGGACGCTGAAGCAAAAGCCGTTGGCAGGGAAATTGAGGTTCTAACCGAATATGGACCCTTCAAAACCATCCCCCAAGTTTGAGCGCAACATGGATTACGACTTTTGAACTATGAGAAAATGGGGGTTGTTCCGCTTCTATCCAAGCCTCCTTCTTTAAGGACCTTAGCGGGCGTTTTCTCGTTTAAATATGATGTAGACGAGGGTTTGCGGGCGGTGATGTTTGCAACTCCTCTCATCGCACTCTATCTTGACGAAAATTATACTCTGAGAGGCGCGTCCCATGTCGCATTTTATCGTTGTTGGTGCTGGCCAAGCAGGCGCATCCCTTGTTGCCAAGCTGCGCAACGATGGCTTTCAGGGCGACATCACCCTGATCGGAAGCGAAGCCGAAATACCCTACCAGCGTCCCCCTCTATCAAAGGCCTATTTACTCGGCGAAATGGCAAGGGAGCGCCTCCATTTACGCCCCGAAAGCTTTTATCACGACCTGAAGGTAACCTTGCGTTTAGGCGCACCTGTTGACGCAATTTACGCCATATCCAAAACAGTCACGGTTGCAGGAGAAACGCTGTCCTATGACAAGCTGGCCATCACAACGGGTTCTTCTCCACGCGTTTTGCCCGCTGCAATCGGTGGCCAACTTAGGAAGGTTTTTCGCGTTCGCAGCCTTGCCGATGTCGACGCAATGGCACCCCATTTTCGCAAGGACGCGCGCTTATTGATCGTCGGAGGGGGGTATATCGGCCTTGAGGCAGCAGCAGTCGCGGCCAAAAGGGGTGTCGACACCACTTTGATCGAGTCGGCAGATCGCATTCTTCGGCGCGTAGCCGCCCCTGAAACCTCCAACTATTTCCGTGCTCTTCATGCGTCCCACGGCGTGAAAATTCGCGAAGGCTTGGGATTGGAGCGATTGTTGGGAACCACCGAAGTTACTGGGGCCGAATTTTCGAACGGCACCCAAGAAGCCTTTGATTTTGTTATCGTTGGCATAGGCGTAACTCCGGGCAATCTTCTTGCTGAATCGGCAGGTTTGGCGATTGAAAACGGAATCAAGACGGATTCGACGGGTCAAACTAGCGACCCGAATATTTGGGCTGCGGGGGACTGCGCCTCTCTGCCCTACAAGGGTGGGCGCATCCGACTAGAAAGCGTACCCAACGCTATTGATATGGCCGAAGTCGTCGCGCGAAACATGATGGGCGCTCAAGTTGAGTATGTGCCGAAAATCTGGTTTTGGAGCGATCAGTACAATGTTAAACTCCAGATCGCTGGGCTAAACACAGGGTATGATCGAGTGATTGTGCGCCAAGGTGAAACGGAAAATTCCCAGAGCCATTGGTACTATCAAAACGGCACGCTTTTGGCCGTTGATGCGATGAATGACCCCCGTGCCTATATGATCGGAAAACGCCTAATTGAGGCTGGGAGGACACCAAACCCTGCGGCAATTTCTGATCTCTCGACCAACCTTAAGGCTTTGCTATCATGAGAATAATCGCAGGCATACACCGTGGAACAAAGCTGACGGACGTCGGCTCTGGCGACGACGCGGCACATCTTCGCCCCACGTCCGACCGTGTACGCGAGAGCCTGTTTAATGTTCTCAACGGGGGGGCGTTTGGCCGCCCGATCGAGGGTGCACGCGTTTTGGATCTTTTCGCAGGGACTGGTGCGTTAGGCCTAGAAGCCCTCAGTCGGGGTGCCGAACATGTTACGTTTGTTGACAATGGCCGAATTGCAAAAAAGCTGGTCCGCGAGAACATCAAAATCCTACATCGCGAAGCTGACTCGAGCGTTTTGACCTGTGCCGCCAACGGGCTTCCTGCGGCGCAAAAGCCCTGTCATTTGATATTTCTCGATCCCCCCTATGGTCAAGACTTAGGGGCTCCTGCGCTTGAAAACGCACTTAAAATGGGATGGATCGACCCAAAGGCGCTGATCGTTTGGGAAGAGGATCAGCCAGCAGCCGCGCCCCGTGGTTTTTCTCGTCGCGACACCCGCCGCTATGGTAATACGCATGTCACGTTTCTGGAGCCTATTGCTTGAAAAGGCCGCCCAAATCCATGGGCGACCCTCACTTCATTCGTTACTCCAAAGGCGCAGCGGTGCCTTCAGTTAACTGAACCGCAGCGCGCGCATCAGAGATAAGCGCCTCTCCGTCGAGACCTTTTTGCGAAACTTCTTCAATCCACTCAGCGACCACCTCTTCACCCAGCGCCTTCATCAATTCGGTCTGCTCTTGGTTGATCTCGGCGATTTCGTTGCCCGCATCAATCATGACCTGCTTGCCTTCGATGTCACCCGTGTCGTGCGCACGCCCTGCCAAAGCGGAAGTTTCAAAGCCAGAGTTCGCGTCGATCACGGCTTTTAGGTCGTCGGGCAACCCTTCATATACGTCCTTATTCATCGCCCAGATGAAAAAGAGGCTGTACAGGGATTTGTCGCCCGCCACATCGGTGTGGCTATCTGTCAATTCGTCGAGCTTCAACGAGGGCGCCATTTCCCACGTGATAACCCCGCCATCAACCACACCTTTTGAGAGCGCTTCTGGGAAGGCTGGAACGGCCATGCCGATCGGATTCGCCCCTAATTTACTTAAAAGAAGCGTTGCAGGACGCGAAGGTCCGCGTAATTTTACACCGTCGAAATCGGCGATTTCCGCAATTCCTGGACCCTTTTTATGCACCACTCCGGGGCCATGCATATGCGCAGCTATTACCTTCACATCTGCGAAATCATCCATCAGGTGCTTTTGAGTAAAAATCCAAGCGGCCTTACTGGCTTCTTCACCCTTTTTGGTGACCATGAACGGCATTTCCATGGCTTCAGCTTCGGGGAAACGCCCGGGTTGATATCCCGGAATGACCCAACCACCATCCACAACCCCGTCACGAATGAGGTCGTATTGCGAAGGCGCTTTGCCTCCAAGTTGCATCAGGGGGTAGATTTCCACTTTAATGCGACCGTCCGAATCGCGTTCGACTTTATCGGCCCAAGGCTGCATAAAGTAAGTTGGGTTCGCAGATTTCGGGGAAACGAAATGCTGAAAGCGAAGGGTAACCTCTTGGGCAAACGCGCTTTGAGCAGCAGTTGCAACAAGGGCAGTGAGGGCGGCGGATTTGAGAGTGATTTTCATCGCGCAGCCTCCTTTTCGTCTAGAGGTAAGTGAACCACCCTCCTTTTGAAGCGTGGTGAGACTTGTTACCTCCCCTTTCGGCCAATTGCAAATCATTCGCAACTAGACCGATTGGTCAAAAATTTGTGCCCCGTCAAAAACGATGCGGTAGGACGCTCAGATCCCGCTACACCCAAGTTGGATGGTAAAGGTTCCGGGGCGAAAGAGTGAATATTTCGGCCCCTGTTTCGGTTACGCCAATAGAATGCTCAAACTGCGCGGACAATGATTTATCGCGCGTAACCGCCGTCCAATCATCCGCGAGAACTTTGGTTTCTGGACGCCCCAAATTCACCATCGGCTCAATCGTAAAGAACATTCCGGCCTCGAGCACGGCTGCTGTACCTGGCTTGCCATAATGCAAAACATTGGGTGGCGCATGAAAAACACGCCCCAATCCGTGGCCGCAAAAATCGCGGACAACGGACATTCTGTTGCTCTCAACATACTTTTGAATCGCGTGGCCGATATCACCAAAGGTATTCCCCGGCTTGACAGCTTCGATTCCCACCATCAGCGCGTCATGCGTCACTTGAATCAGGCGTTCAGTTTTTTTGGAGCGTTTGCCCGCAACATACATCCGGCTCGTATCTCCAAACCAGCCATCAACAATGACTGTGACATCGATGTTTAAAATATCGCCATCCTGAACCACTTTTGGACCCGGAATTCCGTGACAAACTACGTGGTTAACCGAGATACAACTGGCATGCTTATAGCCTTTGTAGCCAATGGTCGCCGACTTCGCGCCCGCTTGATTTACGTGTTCTGTAATGAGGTCATCAAGCGCACCCGTCGTCACTCCCGGCACAACATGTTCGGCAACTGCATCCAAAATTTCGGCCGCAAGTTTCCCTGCCGCATGCATTCCTGCAAAATCAGCCGTTTCGTAAATTCGAATTCCGTCTTTTGTCAGACGACCGCGCGCTTCGTTCAAAACTTATCTCCAAAACTAGTGTGATCTCTAAATAGGCGAGACTAAGCAAAAGGGCTAGAGCTTTGGCCTATTTTCTTGGATCGAACGGGATCTGTCCCGACAATTCAATTCTTTCAGGTGATATTTCGCAACCATACGCCAGAAACTCGACGCCCGCGCTACGAGCAAGATCATAGGCTTCCCCGTATTTGCGATCCAAGTCCCGCGCTACATCAATGTGGGTCGCGCCCGTTCGCTGCACCAAGAACAGCAGCACAGCCCGATGCCCTTCGGCCACCATTTGCGCCAGCTCGGCAAGGTGTCTTGCGCCACGCGCCGTCACGCTATCGGGAAATTCCACAATAGGTGCCTCGCGCATTAGAGTCGCGGACTTGACTTCAAGATAACAATCTGGCGCTTCGCCTGTGAGCAGAAAATCGACCCGCGATCCCGTGCCATATTTTACTTCCGAGCGGATATTTCCATACCCCAATAGCGGCGCAATTTTCTTGGCCAGCAACGCTTCCGCGACGATCCGATTTGCCCGACCCGTGTCAATTCCAGTGAAGTTTCCGTCACTATGCTCGACTAATCGCCACCCATATTTTAACTTCTTTTTAGGGTCGTCGTTCGGCTCCAACCAAATCCGCATCCCCACCTCCGCCAAGCCCATCATCGAACCCGGATTCGGACAATGCGCGACCACCTCGCGCCCATCGGCGAGGCGCACATCCGCTAGAAATCGTTTGTAGCGACGGATCAAAACGGCGGGTATAAGTGGGGTATCAAAGCGCATATTGCTGGCCTATACCTTGCGCCACCAACGATCAAGGAGTGCGAGATGCCCAACCCAACCGCTGCAATGCTCGTCATTGGCGATGAAATCCTGTCTGGCCGCACACGAGATGCCAATATGTACCACTTGGCGGGAGCTTTGACGGATTACGGCATCGACCTCAAAGAAGTACGCGTTGTGAGCGATGATGCCCCCGCGATTGTTGCCGCGGTCCGCGCCCTTGCCGCGCAATACACGCATTTGTTTACCTCTGGAGGCATCGGTCCGACCCACGACGATATCACCGCCGACTGCATTGCCGAAGCCTTCAGCCAAACCATCGACGTGCGAGCCGATGCCCGCAAGCTTCTCGCTGATCACTACGAAAAAACGGGCCGCGAACTAAACGAAGCGCGGTTGCGTATGACCCGCATCCCCGCGACCGCCACGCTGATTGACAATCCGGTTTCCATCGCCCCCGGATTTACCGTCGAAAATTGCCATGTCATGGCGGGTGTTCCCAGCGTTTTTCAAGCCATGGTACAAAGCGTTTTGCCACTGCTTTCTGGCGGCGAACCGATGTTAAGCCGCACCCTTCGGATCCAACGCGGTGAAGGGGATATCGCCGCCCCGCTTGGGGAACTAGCCAAGGAATTCAGCGATCTCTCCTTTGGGTCCTACCCGTTCCAAAACGATGGTATTTACGGTTCAAACGTTGTTATTCGCGGCCAAGACCCAAGCCGCTTGGACACCGCATTTGCATCCCTGACCGCACTGTTCCCACAATGACCGTCGATTACTATGCCGTAGCCGAGGCCACTTGGCGGTCCGCGTCCAGCCAAACCCTTGGCGGGTTTGTTGTGCGAAATGGTGCGGGAGGAGGCAAGAGAGTAAGCGCGGCAACGCTCGATGCCCCCCTAGAGCACGCGGAAATTTCAGTCGCCCAAGCCGAGATGATTGCAATCCAACAATTGCCACTTTTTATGATCCGTGACGGTGAGAATGACCTAGATATTGCTCTCGGAGCCCTTGGATACACGGTGATTGACCCCGTCACCATTTATATGTCGGATGTTGAAAGCCTTAAGGAATCCTTGCCACGCCTCACTTGCTTCTCAATGTTCCCGCCCCTCGCGATCATGACCGAAATTTGGGCGGACGCGGGAATTGGCCCCGAACGCATCGCTGTAATGGAGCGCGTCACTACCCCCAAAACGACTCTCCTTGGGCGCGCAAACAACCACGCGGCCGGCGTTGCTTTTGTCGGAATCCACGAAAAAACCGCGATGTTACACTCGCTTGAGGTAAAACAATCCCTGCGTCGGCAAGGTGTCGCTCTCAACATAATGCGTGCTGCGGCCAATTGGGCCCAAGATCATGGGGCAGAACGACTGAGCATTATTGTTACCCAGGCAAACAAAGCTGGCAACGCACTCTATACTTCCCTTGGCATGAAGCCTGTGGGACACTACCACTACAGAATTCTGGCCCCAAAACGAGCGTAGTCAATTTGAAAAACACGGAAACCAGCCCAACAGCCCTTAACCTTCCTGTGGTTGATCCTCTTCCGGAAGACACTCAAAAATATTTTGACCTTTGTGCTGAAAAGCTTGGATTGATCCCAAATGTTTTGCGTGCCCATGCGTTTGATATTGCGAAACTCGATGCATTCGCCGGACTGTATAACGAGTTGATGCTCGCCCCAAGTGGCCTTTCTAAGCTGGAACGCGAAATGATTGCGGTTGTTGTTTCCGCCGAGAACCGATGCTTTTATTGCCTCGTTGCCCACGGCCAAGCGGTCCGGGCGCTTTCAGGTGATCCCATTTTGGGCGAGATGCTGGTGATGAATTATCGGATGGCACAGCTTGCGCCAAATCAACGCGCAATGCTTGATTTTTCCCTAAAAATGACAAAATCAAGCGCAACAATTGAAGAAGCGGACCGTCAAACCCTAAGAGACGTGGGGTATGTTGATCGCGACATATGGGACATCGCCAACGTTGCGGCGTTCTTTAACATGACAAATCGCGTGGCCTCGGCGACGCAAATGCAACCTAACTCGGAATATCACGGCCAAAATAGATGAATACTAAGCGTAAATATCTACTAGCTGGAGCAATTGTCTGCGCGTTTCCGCCCGCGCAAGCTATGGATTTACACCTGCCGTTCGGTGCGTCGCTTGCAACCGAAACTGTGGAGGAATTTGCGAGCTATGCTTTGCCGATTAGCGGTTGGAAAAAGGGCCGTTTCGAAAGTATATGGGCAGAAGGCTCCTTCACCCAACAAGCTTGGCGCGTGAGTGCTTCCGACAAAACTACCCTTCAACTTCTCGCCCCCCTTCGCGAGCAATTAATCGAAGCTGGTTATGATGTGATATTTGAGTGCGACGCCGCATCCTGTGGTGGGTTTGATTTCCGTTTTGAAACAGAAATACTACCTGAGCCGAACATGCATATTGATCTTGGTGACTTTCGGTTTTTGTCAGCCCAGCGGATGGGCGAAGATAAACCCGAATACACCAGCCTCGTAGTGAGCAAATCGTCAACCACTGGTTATATTCAAGTTACAAATTTAGGGAGGGTCGACACACAACCCATCCCGCTTACAACCTCCACCAAGGGGGTCCAAATTTCGGGCGCTCTAGATCCTGGAAGTCTCTCGTACACTCTTGAAAACAAGGGGACATTAGTTTTAGACGATTTGGAATTTGCGACGGGGTCTTCGGCTTTATCGGGGGAAGATTTTGCCACCGTGGCCGCCCTCGCAGACTATTTGAATAACAACCCAGAACGCAAAACCACCCTTGTTGGGCATACAGATTCCGAAGGTTCCTTGAGTGGAAATGTAGCCTTGTCCAAAAAACGCGCGGCGTCCGTAGTTGCACTTCTGACCGGAAAACACGGCGTTTCGAAGACCCAAGTCACGGCAGAAGGAATGGGTTTTTTAGCCCCCCGCGCGAGCAACCTGACCGAAGAAGGCCGCACTTTCAATCGTCGTGTTGAAGTCATCCTTACGTCCACTCAATAGGCGAACATCCTACGCCCAATGAAAAAGGCCACCCGTTTTCACAGGCGACCTCTTCAGACAAACGTTAAATGGAGCTTACCAAATGTCTGGTCCTTTTTCGGCGAATGAGTTCACCAAGAAATCGATAAAAGCGCGCACTTTTGGTTGCGTGAATCGACCCGGCGGGTAGACGGCATATATGCCCTGCTTTTCCACGGGAAGGTCTGGCATTGCTTCAATGACATCGCCTTTGCGCAATGCGTCGGCATATAGGTAGCTTGGCAAATACGCGATTCCGAGGCCGGAAACCGCCGCATTTAGGAGCGATTGTCCGTCATTCACCGAAAGCCAGCCCGACGTGCGAACCTGTCGCTTTTCCCCAGACGGAGCCGTCAATTTCCAAACGGCACCACTTGATTGGCTGGAATAATGAAGCAGTTTGTGATCGCTTAAATCGTCAATTTTTTCGGGCCGCCCAAACTCTTTAAAATAGGACGGAGCCGCAACCATACGCTTTGTCGTTTCAGTGAGTTTTCGCGCTCGCAAGGTGCTGTCTTCAAGCTCCCCAATGCGGATCGCCATGTCAAAACCCTCACTAATTAACTCAACAAATCGATTATTGAGCACCATATTCACGGTGATATCAGGAAACTCTGAAAGGAAATCCCCGAGGACAGGCGACAGGTGGTTCACACCAAAATCTGTAGCAACGGAAATACGTAAAAGACCCGAAGGCGCTGATTGCATGGATGTGACAAGGGCGTCTGCTTCCCCCGCATCATTTAAAACACGGCGCGCTCGGTCATAATAGGCGAGTCCAATTTCAGTTGGACTAACGCGGCGGGTCGTTCGATTCAAAAGTCGCGCGCCTAGACGGGCCTCAAGGGAGGAGACGTGCTTGGAAACTGCGGATTTGGAAATCCCCATTTTCTTAGCAGCGTCGGTAAATCCACCCTGATCCACAACTGTGGCAAAGGCTTCCATTTCTGTGAGTCGGTCCATTTTTCACCCTTACGTCCACTTGTTCGTTAAGGTTGTTTTTAGGGGCCAATTTAGGCGGAAATGTGCTGATGGCCTGACAATACCGCGGTATTTAGGGTGATCGTCCGTAAAGTGGAAACGGGACAAACGGCGAATCTCGCACCATTCATCCCGACAACCATTTGTTTTTAATGCCTTAAATCCTAGAAAGTACAGGCAAGCCGCGTGCCTTGATTGATCGCCCGCTTGGCGTCCAATTCTGCGGCAACGTCCGCACCACCGATCACATGCGCCGTTTTTCCCAAGGCCGACAATCTCTCCGCAAGACTGCGTTCTGGCACCTGCCCTGCGCACAGAACAATTGTATCGCATTCGAGTATCTCTGGCCGTTCGCGCCCTTCGCCATAGCTTACTTGCAAGCCTTCAGCGGTAATGGCCTCGTAATTCACACCGCCGATCATCTTGACGTTTTTCATTTGCAGGGTCGCACGGTGGATCCATCCCGTGGTCTTGCCCAAACGTTTCCCCAATTTCTCGGCTTTACGTTGCACCATAATGACCTCACGCGCAGCCGGATGTGGGTGCGCTCCTTCAACAGCAAGCCCACCACGGGTTTCTTCAGGGTCGCCAACGCCCCACTCGCGCTTCCACACTTCAAGGTCCTCAGCAGGGCTCACGCCGTCATGCGCAACGAATTCAGCGACATCAAAACCAATTCCCCCTGCGCCAATAATGACGACTTTCTTTCCCACAGGAGCGCCGTTTTTGATGACGTCGATATAAGAGAGAACGTTTGGAGCGTTTTGGCCTGCGATTTCCGGATCGCGTGGAAGAACCCCCGTCGCAACCACGACTTCGTCAAACGGCATAAGCTCGGGCGCCGTTACCGCCTGACCCAGACGAAGCTCCACTCCGGTTTTCTCAACCATTGTGCGATACCAATCGACCAATCCAAAAAACTCTTCTTTGCCTGGCACTTTCTTCGCGATATTGAGTTGGCCACCGATTTCCTCGGCCTTGTCAAAGAGAGTTACCTTGTGACCCCGAAGAGCCGCGGTAATCGCGGTCGATAGCCCTGCTGGGCCCGCCCCCACAACTGCCACACTGCGGGGCATGTTGGTTGGCACAATTTCGATTTCCGCTTCGTGGCACGCACGTGGATTCACCAAACAGCTTGTGAGTTTTCCCGAAAACGTATGATCCAAACAGGCCTGATTACATGCAATGCACGGCGCAATTTCCGCAGATCTGCCCTCGGCGGCCTTGTTCACAAAATCGGCGTCCGCAAGGAAGGGGCGCGCCATAGAGACCATATCGGCTCCACCATCAGCCAAAATCCCCTCTGCAATCTCCGGGCTGTTAATGCGATTGCTGGTGATCACGGGAATGGAAACATGGCCCATAAGCTTCTTAGTAATCCAACTAAAGGCGGCCCGAGGGACCGATGTTGCGATCGTCGGGATGCGCGCTTCGTGCCACCCAATGCCCGTATTGATGAGGGTCGCGCCTGCGGCCTCAACCGCTTGGGCCAACTGTACAACTTCGTCGAATGTGGACCCATTGGGCACAAGGTCAATCATCGACAGGCGGAAAATGACGATAAAATCTGTTCCAACTGCCGCGCGAACCCGCCGTACAACTTCAACAGGAAGGCGCATGCGGTTTTCATAGGAACCGCCCCATTCATCCTCCCGCTTGTTGGTATGCGTTACGAGGAATTCGTTAAGGAAATATCCCTCCGACCCCATAATTTCAACGCCGTCATAACCCGCTTCTTTTGCGCGTCGCGCGGCCATTTCGATATCGGCAATCTGTTTTTCGATTCCGTCAGCGTCCAATTCTTTCGGTGGGAAAGGCGAAATTGGGGATCTAATGGCACTTGGCGCAACGCAGTCTGGGGAATATGCGTAGCGGCCCGCGTGCAGAATTTGCATGACGATCTTGCCGCCTTCGGTGTGTACACGTTCCGTTACGACGCGATGGTTTTCGATGTCTTCTGCGGTAAAAAGGCCAGCAGCTCCGGGGAAAACACCCCCTTCACTATTGGGTGCCATGCCACCCGTAACGATCAAACCAACCCCACCTGCAGCGCGGTCGCCGTAAAACCGTGCGACTCGCTTCCAATCTTTGGTCTCTTCAAGCCCCGTGTGCATGGACCCCATGAGCACGCGGTTTTTCAAAGTCGTGAAGCCCAAATCAAGGGGCGCTAATAATGTGGGATAGCTGGTCATAATTGATCCTCCTGCGCGGTCAAACTGACGGCCATGCAAAAGGATGTCACGTAAAACGCCGCGTCAAACTAAGTTAGGGTGCCGTTTCCACACAATGGCGCCGAAAAGCACGTTTGAGCATATCGAGTTCTTCACGCAACAAATTCATCTCGGCGCGAATATCTTGCGACAAAGGCTCGCCAGCAACAATCGAGAAGCTATCAAGGAGGGCTTGCTCGTCCTTGTCGAATATCAAAAACGTGTGAACCCCGTCCGAAAGCAATTCGATCGGAATCGCAATCCGCAGAAGCCATTCGTTGCTGGTATCATGCTGCGCGATCACTTCAACCCCCTCAAGAGGGGCTTCAAGATGGGTCACCAAAACCTGTGGGGGGGTGGAATCGCCTTTATCGCTCGTCAGGATACCTTCCCAATACCCTTCTTTTATTCTAATTTTTACCAAAGATAGTGCGTTCATATTTTGCTCCTAAAGTTCAGCACGCGGTCGGCGGCTGAGGGTCAAATCACGCAAAATGATCTGGTTCATTTCGGGGCCTTCAAAAATCAAATCGATCCACACACGTTCAACGCGTTTCTCATTCATTTTCGTATACGAGAGATCAAACTCGACCATCACGTTGTCTGAAATCAAAGGAAGCTCCCGCACAACTTGTTCTGTATTGGGGCCGTGTTTTATATTGAGTCGCGCAAAAATTTCGAGCGGCTTTTCCATTTCAATGATCGCATCAAGGCGCAACAAATGCTTCAACTTGAACCCCTGCGCAGCACTTTCGGGCAATTCGATCACGAGGGACAGAAAGCTACCGTCAAAACGAAATACGTCCATGCGAAGGCCAAACGGTGCTAAATCCGCTTCGTGCTGGTTGCGCAGTTGTCGGATGGTTAACTCGCTAATTTCACAGTCGTGAAAGACAGAAACCTCGCGCCCAAACGTTTCCCGCGTCTTAACTGCGGAGCGCCCCGGGGGCACCAACGGGCCGCGCCAAAGTTCTGGTCGCCAAGCCCAATCTGAATGCATAGGTTTTTGAATAGCTGTCGATCCAATTCTGGGGAGCGCCAAACGACTTTCGGCCACATAGAGCAGTTCATTAACACGGGAATTAATTTGCCGACCACGACGACGCAAAGCCCGCAAAGTTTTTAAATCGACAACCTCCGCCTCTTGCGCCCAACGTGTCCATCGGCGTAAAATTCGAAAATGGAACGCGCGATCCAAAAGCGGTAAAATATGTTTCGCCATGCCTACTCTTGTCGCCCATCAATTGCTGCTTTGGTGTTTTTCTTCAACGTCTTATATGACGTCAAATAGTTTCCGGAAAGCAAACAGTTTGTTTCACACCTATATTCACGCGCTGAACCCTCAATTTCAACCATCTTTACGCCTATTTTGACTTAAAACGACATCCCCACGCAACCACACTCTCACACCCTCTCCGAGGCCTAATGTCATACCTCCCCCTTCAAAGCTTCATCGCACCGGCCCGTGACACTTGCCAGATTTGGCGGACGGTCGCGGGGATCGCATTGACCTTCGCGATTTACAGCATGGGCCTTTCAACCTTTGCCCCCCTTTTGAGGGAGGTCACCGCAACAGGGAGCGATGTGGGGACGACCTTACTAGAACAAAGTGACGTTGCGCCAGCGGCCACCCTCGTGATTTTGTATTCGTTTGGTTTGCTCACACTTGGTTCGGCGGCAACCGTCATAATCCTCCACAAGCGCTCGGCGCTCTCACTTCTCGGCGATCCAACACATATGGCTCGACAGTTTTGGCGCGCCGTTAAGGCCATGCTGGTGTTAAATGTTACCCTCATTTTGCTCCCACCCTACGGCGGGAGCGGGAGCGTCGAGATCGTCGAAAACCTAGCACCAAAGACATGGGCCCTCCTGTTTCCGCTGTCGCTCCTTGGCTTGCTCGTCCAAACCAGCGCCGAAGAAATCTTCTTTCGGGGGTATCTTTTGCAGCAACTCGCCGCTCGATTTTCTTCGCCCCTTGTCTGGATGGGAGCGCCAACCCTTGTTTTTGCCCTTGGACATTTCGACCCAGCAAACGGTGTACACGCATGGTCTATCGTTATTTGGGCGGGCTTATTCTCGCTCGCAGCCACGGACCTTGTCGCGCGAACGGGAAACCTTGGGGCGGCGATTGGGTTGCATTTTGTGAACAACGCGTTTGCCATGCTAGTCGTTTCATATCCCGGAAATATGAGCGGCCTTTCGCTATTCGTATTCACGGAAGGGCCGGCCGATTTTGGCCCAACAAGCGTCGAAATACTGCTGGAATACGCAATGCTGGGAGTTTCTTGGCTTGCAATCCGTCTTGCGGTACGTCGTTGATTGCAATTCGTCGCGTCATTCCTTATTTGAGGGGTAACGCAAATTCGCGACCCAAACAGCAGGACAAGCTCGGATGAACTGGATTTCAAACTACGTTCGCCCCACGATCAACTCACTTTTCTCGCGCCGCGAAGTGCCCGAGAATCTTTGGCAGAAATGCCCCGAATGCGGAACAATGTTGTTTCACCGCGAGTTGTCGGAAAATTTGAACGTTTGTTCGTCGTGCGACCACCATATGCACATCAGTCCGCGCGCCCGATTCGCAGACCTCTTTGATGGCGGTATTTTCACCGAAGTTCCTGTACCCGAAGTGACGGTCGATCCACTGTCGTTCCGCGACCAGAAGAAATACCCCGAACGCTTAAAAGCCGCGCAAAAGAAAACGGGCGAACGCGACGCAATGCTTGTTGCTGAGGGCGAAATGAACCGCACACCGATCGTCGCCGCGGGGCAAGACTTTGCCTTTATGGGCGGCTCGATGGGAATGTATGTCGGCAATGCGATCATTGCCGCCGCGGAACGTGCCGTAAAACTCAAACGTCCGTTGATTCTGTTCTCCGCCGCTGGTGGCGCGCGCATGCAAGAGGGCATTCTTTCGCTCATGCAAATGCCGCGCACGACCATTGCCGTCCAAATGCTCAAAGAAGAAGGCTTGCCGTTTATTGTTGTCCTCACCCACCCCACAACCGGTGGGGTTACGGCGAGTTATGCGATGCTTGGCGACGTTCAGATCGGTGAACCAAATGCGTTGATCGGCTTTGCGGGCACACGCGTCATTGAACAAACATTGCGCGAAAAACTTCCGGAAGGTTTTCAGCGGTCGGAGTATTTGCTCGATCACGGGATGCTTGACCGCGTCACGGCACGCAAGGATCTAAAGGCCGAACTCACGGCCATTGTGCGGATGCTCATGGGTCTGCCGCCAGTTGTCTCTGGCGAACTTCCCAAGCCCGACGCACAGATCCCCAAAATTGAAATTTCCGAGACCGTGAAAAAGTGAGCACTGCCGCCTCGGACGTTATCCTTGAACGGATGATGTCGCTGCATCCCAAGATTATCGACCTTACGCTCGATCGTATGGAACGGCTTTTGGCGATTCTGGATCATCCGGAACAGCATCTTCCGCCTGTCATCCATATCGCGGGAACCAATGGCAAGGGCAGCACGCAAGCGATGATCCGTGCGGGACTCGAGGGGGCTGGCAAACAGGTTCATGCCTACACCTCGCCGCACCTTGCCCGCTTTCACGAACGCATTCGTCTTGCAGGGGACCTCATAACCGAAGACGCGCTGGCGGCTATTCTGGACGAATGCTATGTTGCAAACGGCCCCGAGAGCATCACGTATTTTGAAATCACAACCGTCGCAGCCCTGCTCGCCTTTACGCGCACACCTGCGGATTTCACGTTGCTTGAAGTCGGCCTTGGCGGACGCCTTGATGCGACCAACGTCGTGGAAAACCCCGCCCTGACGGTGATCACACCTGTATCGATCGATCACACACAATACCTCGGGGAAACGCTTACAGAAATCGCAGGCGAGAAGGCCGGAATCCTCAAACGGGGTGTGCCTTGTGTTGTCGGAAAACAGGACGCTGACGCGCTCGCGGTAATTGAAGCTCGCGCAGCCAAACTTGGCGCTCCGCTGATCGCTCAGGGCCAACACTGGCATGTTTTTGAAGAGCGCGGCCGCTTGATTTTTCAGGATGAAACAGGCTTGCTTGACCTGCCCCGGCCAACCCTCCTTGGCGAACATCAAATCCAGAATGCTGGCGTTGCAATCGCCAGCCTCAGAGCGCTTGGTTTTGACGAGGTAGCTTGCGAGGCTGCAATGACCAAAACGGTCTGGCCGGCTCGCATGCAACGCCTCACCAAGGGGCCACTGAGCCAAGCGGCGGGTCTGAACGAAGTATGGCTTGACGGAGGTCACAACCCCGCCGCCGGAGAAGCCATCGCTTCCTTGCTAGGGACGCTTCCCGCAAAGGACACGCACATCATTTGCGGCATGCTTAACACCAAAGATATCGCTGGATATTTACGCCCACTTGCTGCGTCTGTGACGTCCTTCACTGCCGTTTCAATTCCAAATGAGGCCAACACATTACCCGCCGACGTCACCGCGCGCGTGGCGCAAGACGTGGGTATGGATGCGGAAATCGCACCGGACGTTTTGTCCGCCATTGTGAAAATCGCAAACAGGTCAGAGCGCGGTCGCATTTTGATTTGCGGCTCACTCTATTTGGCTGGGAACGTCCTGCGCGAAAACGGTTAAGTTCCCCAATCAGCACTCTGCATTTCGCGCAGGCGGCTCGCCGTGCGTTCAAATTCAAACGTACCTTCCCCCTCAAGATATAGAAATTCAGGCTCCGCTGCGGCGGTACAAATAAGCCGCGTTTTCGCCTCGTATAACGTATCAATAAGGGTCACAAATCGCTTGGCTTCGTTGAAATTTCGACGTCCAAGCGCTGGTATATCCTCAAGGATCAACAGTCGCACCACTTGCCCAATCGCCAAATAATCGGCGGGGCCCAACATTTTACTACAGAGATCATAAAAACGCGCGCGCGCAACGCCGTTCCAAAACTCTGGAATGTGTACCGTGCGTGCCTTGACGGTTATATCCATCGGCGCGCCTTGGCCTTGCGTTAAATCCTGCCAAATCGCTTCGATTTCGGCACGAGCAGCGGCGCTGTTGGGGGTAAAATAAACCTGATTTCCCGACAGTCGATCTTGCCGATAATCCGTCGCGCTGGAAAGTTCGTGCACCTCCATATCCGCGTTTATTTTTTCGATAAAAGGTAGGAACAACTGTCGATTCAGCCCATCCTTATAAAGATCATCCGGAATACGGTTGGACGTAGTCACAATCGCCACGCCTTGATCGTGCAACTTCTCAAACAAACGTCCAACGATCATCGCATCGGCAATATCGGTTATCTGCATCTCGTCAAAGGCAAGGACACGGATATCGCGGGCAATCGCATCAGCCACGGGTGCAATCGCGTCGTCTGCGCCATTCTTACGGGCCTCGTGCAACGCTCCCTGAACCTCCTGCATGAAGGCGTGAAAGTGTACGCGCCGCACTGGAATATCGCCCAAAGCACTCACGAAAAGATCCATCAGCATGGATTTCCCACGACCGACCCCGCCCCAGAGATAGACGCCACGGGGCGCAACCGGTTTGCGCGAAAACAGCCCTTTTAATCCGCGTGATTTTTCCTCGTTTTCAACGAGATCAACCCGCAGACGTTCAAGTTCGGGCAAAGCGCGCACCTGTGCTGTATCGTTTTTATACGTGCCGTCAGCCACATGCGCGGCATAGATTTCTTGGAGAGTTGCCATCATACCCTCATTTAAATCGCTGGAGGTAGAAAGGGAAGATGCGCCAGTCGTTGAATTTAAACAGCTTCGCGCAAAAATTCTTGAACAATTGGAATGATTTCGTCCGAGTGTGTGAGGAGCAAACCGTGATCCGCCCCTTTCAACACGTCCTGATAGGCGGCTCGGTTCACTTCTGCGAGGCGCCCCATGGCCGAGAGTGGAATAGCGCTATCCTTGTCGCCCCAAATCGCAAGGACTGGTGTGCCGTTTTTCGCTATCGCACGATGCGCCTCAAGTTGATCCACAGAAAGTGTATGGCGATAACTCGACAGGACCGCAGGCAAAAAGCCTTGCGATTGGCGTTCTTCCATCGGCCAAGGGTGCATATTCGGCGCTGAGGCGAGGGCTGCATTCATCGCGCGCGACGATTTCCCAAATAGATTTCCGCCAAACGTGTACATCAATCCGTCGCCAATAACAGGCACGTTAATCATGAACTTCACGAAGGGCGAAACCGTTGCCCCCAATCCAGCGGTAGCCAAGAGGATGAGCCGCTCGACCATTTGTGGATGGGTTTGGGTATAATCAACAGCAATTGCGCCGCCCATGGAATAGCCCACCAGAATAACCCCTTCGTCGACCTCTTGGTCTTCAAGGAGTTCCGCTAATTGCTGGCGGAAAAATTCTGGGTCCTGATTTCCTTCAGGCCGAGCAGAGAGGCCGCGTCCATAAAGGTCATAGGTCAAAACCCGAAACCCCATGCGCACGAACCCTTTCACGAGGGCCGTCCAAACATAACTGGGGGTGGTTAGGCCGTGAATACACACGATCTGGCGCCCATTTTCCGGCCCTACCCACTGATAATGAGTCACTCCGCGCGTTAGTTTCGAAAATCGCCCCGGTGCGTCGGCCTGCATCGCACGCGAAATCGGTCGGCGCTGGCGCTCAACTATAGGCGGGGTAGCGACGGCAACAAGCACGAGTACGAAGAGAAACCAAAGCATTCATTACCTCCACTGTGACAGAATATAGCGACTCGTCATCAAATCCAGATGTGCGCCACCACCGTTCTTAAACAGGGTTATCTCGTCAACATTTTGGCGACAAAAAGACCCTGTGCCCAAATCATAGAAATCCGCGACCACTTGATCGGAACTAATGACACCGCGCGAAATGGGATCTTTCAACTCACCAATATGGTCAATGGTGGTGTCGCGACTGTCTACAAATATCCGCGCACGCGTTATCGCTCGGTCGTCAACTTCTCGCATATCTGCACGATAGGCACCAATCAAGTCAATGTGTTGACCCGCTTGAAACCATGCGCCTTTTATCAAAGGTTCGGTCGACATGGTCGCGGAGGTCACGATATCCGCAGTTTTGACCGCCGTTTCCAAATCGGCCTCCGCACGTGTGTTTGCGTGAGATTTAGCAAAGGCTACGGCTTTTTCTGGTGAACGATTCCATATTGTAAACCGTGCGTCGGGGAAAAGGGCGCTATAGGCTTCATGGAGGTTTGAGCCTTGCGTCCCAGCGCCGATAATCGTGATGTCTCGACTGTCTGGACGGGCCAACAATCGCGCACCCAACAGACTGTCCCCAGCGGTTTTCCATTTGGTCACCAGATGGAAATCGACTGTGGCTTCTGGCACGCCTGTTTCGTCGGCGAACAGTAAAACAGAGCCGTTGATTGTGGGGAGTGAATGCTGCGCATTTTCAGGAAAGATTGTCGCGACTTTTACCAAATACCCCAAGCCATCGATGACGGCCCCGCGCACCAAACCCGTGTCCGGTGTGCGGTACAAAAACATATCGCCCATATCGGCACGTGGTAAGCTGTGCCCTGCGATCAAAGCATCGGTGAGCCCGATCCAATCCAGATTGGCCTGCCCCTCGTCAAAAGCTACGTTTTTCATAATCCTGCCTCTGAACCCGTCAAGACCCCATGCGAAACAAGCGACTCGGCCCATCCCGTGGGTTCCGTAAACAAATGCGTTTTCCAGCCCCGTGCGGCGGCGGCTTTAATATTATCAACTCGATCATCCGCAAACAAAAGCGCCTCTGGAGCAACGCCGCAATCCGCTTCGAGCAACTCGTAGATTTCCGCTGTGGGCTTAATCACCCGCATATGGCCAGAGATATAACGTCGGTCAAACTCCTTGAGAAAAGGATATTGGGTCTCGGCATAGGCAAAGCTTTCGATCCCGAAATTCGACAGCGCAAAAACTGGTACACCCTTGGCGCGCAACGTACGAAGAAGCCGAACCGAATGCGGAATCGCGGGGCTGGCCATTTTGATCCAATTGTCAAACCAATCGCGGATTTCAACGCGAAATTCCGGTAATTCTTCAGCGGCGGCATAGATCGTTTCGCGAAACGGTTCCCCGCGATCAATGCGATCGTTCATCGCGTGCAGGTCTACGGCAGCAAACATTTCCCGCCGACGCGCCTCACCATAGGTGGCGTCATAATACCGCTCTGGCTGCCACTCAATCAGCACATTCCCGATGTCAAAAACCACAGCTTCAATGGCCATTTTTCGTCCTTTCGCGCCCTCGAATGGGGATCTATTTAATCGGCGGCAAACGCTTTGATGCCTGAATTTCACGTTCAAGCGCATTCAAAAAATTTGACCTATCAGCCTTCGAAAAAGCACGCCCACCGCCCTGTCGAAAGGGATCGGCCGCGCGCAAATCCTGCATCAGGTCGCGCGTGGCCAATTGCGGACCGATGTTGCTTTCGTTGAGGGGATCGCCGTTGTGGCGCAAAACTCGCGCGCCGCCCTTAATACAGGCGTCCGCGAGGGGAATGTCGCCCGTGATCACGATATCACCGCGGGTTGCCCGATCGGCGATCCACATGTCCGCGACATCTGGTCCCTCCGAAACGATGATCAACTCAACAAAGGGATTTGCACTCGGTCGCAATCCACCGTTGCAAACCAAAAACATCTGGAGTTTGTGGCGCGTCGCTACTTTTTCGGCCTCGGATTTTACAGGGCAAGCATCGGCGTCCACATAGATTACTGTCATTGATATAGGGCCTCTGCATGAAGGGCGATGTGCTCCTCCATGAATGTTGAAATCATGTAATAGGAGTGATCATACCCTTTTTGCATCCGAAGAACACCCGCTTGACGTCGGGCAAACATAGCCTCGGCAAGGGCTTCGGGCTTCAAAAGGTCAAGGAACTGGTCGTCGGTGCCTTGGTCAATCAAGAGGGGGCCGTTAAAGCCAACATCGTGCATCAATAATGTGGCATCATGTTTGGCCCAATTTGCTTCGTCCTTGCCCAAATATGCCGTCAATTGCTTGCGGCCCCATTCGGATTGCGAAGGATGCGCGATAGGGGCAAACGCCGAAACGGAGCGATACCGATCAGGCAGATTCATCGCTATGGTCAGCGCACCATGCCCACCCATAGAGTGCCCCATGATCGACTGGCGATCTGTGTCGACCGAAAAATTTTTGGCCAGCAAATTTGGCAATTCTTCCGTGATATAGTCCCACATTTGAAAATTCGGTGCCCATGGATTTTGCGTCGCGTTCACGTAGAATCCCGCGCCCTGTCCAAGATCATAGGCTTCGTCATTGGCAACCGTTTCTCCCCGCGGAGAGGTGTCGGGGAAAACAAGCGCAATGCCCTGCTCTGCCGCCCAAATTTGCGCGCCCGCTTTGGTCATGGCATTCTCGTGGGTGCACGTCAGGCCAGAGAGGAACCACAACACGGGAACGGGTCCATCCTGCGCTTCGGCAGGCAGAAAGAGCCCAAAGGTCATATCTCCACCGCACACCTTAGACGGCGCCGAATAGACACCCTGAACGCCGTCAAAACAACGATTCACCGAAACCATTTTCATTGCCAGATCCTTTTTATTACGCACGCCCAGAGATTTGGGACTACAATCTTTAGGGCTACCGCGCATGCGGAATTCTGACAAGGGCGGGTTTCAAGCGTTTACGTAAAACAACCCTATGTGGCTCGACTGTTGCTTGCTGAAAGTGAACCGAATGGTTTAAGTTCGAAGAGATACACAAGGAGCAATCAGTGGCTACGCATTCCGACACCATAAAACGCGGACGTAAGTTCGACCAGGTCCTTGAAGGCGCCCGCACCATTTTTATGCGCGACGGCTTTGAGGGTGCGAGCGTCGACGACATTGCGCGCGAAGCAAGCGTTTCCAAAGCGACACTGTACAGTTACTTTCCCGATAAACGTCTCTTGTTTGGACAAGTTTCAGAGACCGAGTGCAGGCGTCAGGCCGACGAAGCCTTCGAAGTTCTCGACATGGACGCACCGCCAAAAGAAGTTTTGGTAGAGGCCGCTTGGCGTATGGTGAGTTTTATAACGTCCGATTTTGGTATCGCCGTTTTCAAAATTTGCATCGCGGAATCCGGACGGTTTCCAAACCTTGGTCAACAATTCTACGATTCGGGCCCCAAATTGGTGCGCGAACGCATTGTTCTATACCTGAAGGAAGCGACCAAACGCGGCGAATTGGATATTTCGGACTTCAATTTCGCGGCCGAACAGTTTTTAGAACTTACCAAAACCTACATTCACCCCCGCATACTTTGTGGGGTGCAACTGACGTTCTCACATGCTGAACTTGCCAAAATCGTACATGGCTCTGTGGAAATGTTCCTTGCCCGCTATGGTCGGGACTTAGACTAAGGGCCCGAATGAACCGCGCCCTTAGAGTGTTCATGTTTTACATTACTTGAGTTCGGCCATTGTCGAAATGACGTGACCCAGTAAGCCGTATTCCAAGGCTTCTTCAGTGTTCAGCCAGAAATCATGCTGCGTATCTTGCGCGATTTTTTCGGCTGTTTGACCTGTTGCCAGAGCAAACAAATTATCAAAGCGCGCGCGCATGATGCGGATTTGCTCGGCTTGGATTTGCATATCCGTCACCTTGCCGCCGATACCGCCACTGGGTTGGTGCAAGAGGAAACGCGTGTTGGGAAGGCAATAGCGGTCTTCCTTATCGGCACCGACAAAGATCAACGCCCCTGCACTCGCGACCCAGCCAGACCCAATCGTGCGCACTTTTGGCGTAATGAACTTAATCATGTCATGCACCATGTCGCCAGATTCAACGTGACCACCAGGGGAGCTGATGAACATATTGATCGGGTCGTCATTCTCTTCGGCAAGCGCCAAAAGATGCGTAACGGTTTGCTTAGCCAGCTTGTCGTTTACTTCGCCTGTCACCAAGACATTGCGACTTTTGAAAAACAGTTTCTCCGCTGTTGGGCTTACTGCTTCGTCTTTTTTGTTTGTTTCTTCAGTCATAATATCCTCAGGATTCAGTCTCTGCTGCTATCTATGTAGTGGCTTGGTTAATAAAGCACCACCGAACGAATGGATTTTCCAGCGTGCATCAGCTCAAATCCTTCGTTGATCTCGTCCAGCGACATCGTATGGGTGATCATCGGGTCGATTTCGATTTTGCCATCCATGTACCAATCGACGATTTTGGGAACGTCGGTGCGGCCAGATGCACCGCCAAATGCGGTTCCGCGCCACGACCGCCCCGTCACAAGTTGAAATGGACGCGTGGAGATTTCGGCACCTGCAGGCGCGACGCCAATAATGATGCTTTCACCCCAACCTTTGTGCGCCGCCTCAAGGGCCGTGCGCATGACATTCACGTTGCCCGTGGCGTCAAACGTGTAATCTGCACCACCCCCCGTAAGCTCCACAAGATGCGCGACCAAGTCACCCTCAACTTCACTTGGGTTCACGAAATGCGTCATCCCAAAACGTGTCGCCATTTCGTTTTTGCTATCGTTGAGGTCGACCCCCACAATTTGATCGGCCCCCGCAAGGCGCAGCCCTTGGATCACATTGAGCCCGATGCCGCCGAGCCCAAAGACGATCGCTGTGGAGCCAATCTCGACTTTGGCCGTGTTGATCACCGCGCCAATGCCCGTGGTCACACCGCAACCGATGTAGCAAATTTTATCAAACGGCGCGTCTTTGCGCACCTTTGCCAGCGCAATTTCCGGCACAACCGTGTGGTTGGCGAAGGTCGAGCATCCCATATAGTGGTGGATTGGCGTGCCATCCAACATCGAAAACCGTGTCGTTCCGTCGGGCAACAGTCCTGCGCCCTGTGTGCTACGGATCGACTGACAGAGGTTGGTCTTCGGGTTGAGGCAATATTCGCATTCGCGACATTCCGGCGTGTAAAGCGGGATCACGTGATCGCCTACTTGAAGGCTTTTCACCCCTTCGCCCACTTCAATCACGATACCCGCGCCTTCATGGCCCAAAATAGCGGGGAAAAGCCCCTCGGGGTCCGCGCCAGAGCGCGTAAATTCATCCGTATGGCACAGGCCCGTGGCCTTGATTTCAACCAAGACCTCTCCGGCTTTAGGTCCTTCTAGATTGACGTCCATAACGACAAGAGGTTTTCCGGCCTCAAGGGCGACGGCTGCGCGCGTTCTCATAATGCTTCCTCCAAATATGTTGGGCACAGCGTGATCTATTGCCAAAAAAGTTTCAACCTCAGAAGCGCATATTCACGTCAGCCTTGAAGCCTTTTTCTGCACACTCTAGTATAGAACAAAATGCGAACAAAAGTGTGATTCTGCCCCATGCCTGCCAAACGCATCCTCTCTCTCTGGTTCCCGCGCCTCGGAGCCGAGCGCCTCTTGCGCCTTGAGCGTGGCACCCTTGAGGCGCCGCTCGCGGTGGCGCGCGACACGGGCAATATGCAGATCCTGTCGTCTCTTTCGCTGGCCGCATCTGAAGCGGGGCTCACGATGGGGCAACCCCTGCGCGATGCCCGCACCATGTGTCCCGCGCTGATTACACGGCTGCAAAACCCCCAAGCAGAGGCTGATTTCCTCAAAACATTGCGTCGATGGGCGGGGAAATTCTCGCCTTGGGTCGGAGAGCAGGGTGAAACCGCGCTTATTCTTGATATCACGGGCTGCGCACATCTGTTTGGCGGCGAGGAATCCCTTTTGGCGGCCGTCGAAGAAGACTGTCTCCAGCTTAACCTGACGGTCCATGCGGGGATTGCGGATACCGTTGGCGCGGCATGGGCCTTGGCGCGTTATGCGGGGCAGCCTCTGGGCATGGCACGCACCGGCGACGCCGTCGACCAAGAGGCCCGCGCCACCCGATCCCGCGCCACGAAACGGCGCAACTGGGAACGCGGCGGCCCCACGCCACGCGCTATGCCGCGGGCCCCGCGCGGTGCCCGTATCGCCGCCCCCGGAGCAACGCATAGCGCCCTCGCGCCTCTCCCCGTCGCCGCGTTACGCCTACCCGAGAGCATCACAACCCAACTCACACGACTCGGCATTCGCCAGATCGGCGAACTCGCAGGCATGCCCCGCGCCGCCCTCGCCCGCCGCTTTGGCAAAGACGTAATGTTGCGTCTTGATCAAGCCCACGGCGTCGCCCCCGAACCGGTCTCCCCAGCTCGCGCGCCCTTGCACTTTGCCGTGCGCCTCACCCTCCCAGAACCCATCGGGCTTGAGGCGGATATGCTCGCAGGCATTGATCGGTTACTACCTGCCCTTGCGGAACGCCTACAGACAAAAGGACGTGGCGCGCGGCGCGTGCGCTTCCAAGCTTTCCGCACCGACCAAACGTCCCAAATCATCGAAATCGGCCTCGCACGGCCCAGCGCCGACCCTGATCGTATCCGCCCCCTCTTGGCGATGAAGCTCTCTGATATTGATGTTGGGTTTGGCGTTGATATCTTGCGCATCGAGGCCCATCAAACCGAATCCCTCGCGCCCCAACAACACAAAGGCCACTTCGATGCCAGCGGCCAAGCCCGCGCGAATATGGCCCAAGACACCGCTCTCGACGATCTAATCGGGCGTCTTGGGGCGCGTTTGGGGCTTGAAGCCATCACACGCCGCCACCCCGCCTCAAGCCACCTCCCTGAGAAAGCCGCGCTCATATTTGGTGCCGCGTGGTCCACGGCCTATGGCGTGGATATGGGAGCCGACGCCACGTGGCCCATACCCGCCACGCGACGGCCCCTCCACCTATGGCGTCCCGAGCCATTAATGGGAACACAGCCCGATCCAATGCCCCCCGAACGGTTAAAATTTCGTGGCCAGATGTTTGAAATCACCTATGCCTCCGGCCCCGAACGTGTGGCGCCGGAATGGTGGCTAGATGACCCTGATTGGCGCAACGGCGTACGGGACTACTGGCGTGCAACAACACAACACGGCCAGCAATTGTGGATCTATTTCGCACACGGAGCCGCGCTTTCGACTGGCTGGTTTTGTCACGGCCGCTTTGCATGAAGGCTTGATTTTCTGGGCATTTCGGCGCAAAATTTCAGAATGAACGTCGATGCATTCCGCAAACCTTTCCAAGCCCCCGCACAGGTGGCGTTTCACCGCACGGAACTCGGGATCATTCTCGGCCTCTACGGTCGCATGGTTGCCGCTGGTGAGTGGCGCGACTACGGAATCTCACACCTACCAGAAGTCGCCGTCTTCTCAATCTTCCGCCGCAGCGCCGAAAACCCGCTGTACCGGATCGAAAAACGCCCCAAGCTTCGATTAAAACAGGGGCTTTATGCAGTCATCGGTATGGACGGACAAATCCTCAAACGCGGACATGAACTTACACCCGTCCTGCGCGTCCTTGAGAAAAAACTCATCCGAGCGGTAAAATAAAACCCCTCAGGGGCGCTTCATCGAGGTAATCTCGCCAAACTCACGCGCGCCAATACGGCTGCGGGCCACCTCAAACGGTTCTATCGCAACGGCCATATGATGCGCATTTGCGTGGATCATTTCTCTCTCATTCAACATCATCGCGACATGGCCGCGCCAAAAAACCAAATCGCCCCGACGTAAATCTTTAGGTGCCACATCTGCGGTGAAAAAGGCTTCCTGCTGATCGCTGTCGCGTGGACACATAGTGCCGACAGCGCGCAAGCAAGCCTGCACAAGCCCCGAACAATCGATCCCAAACACACTGTCCCCACCCCAAAGATAAGGCACGCCAAGAAACGTCAGAGCCGTTTTAGCTGCATCCAAAGGCCGCTCCGACAAAGGGGATACATGCGGCACAGGAACAAAACCTCCCCCCGAAAGCTCAACATACCCTTCCAACTCGGCAACGACACTCAGCGACGAGCCAAACGATACCGCAGCTTTATCAGCCGATTTCAAACTGGATTCGGTGTAAATATGCGAACTACGCGCCGTAACCCAATGGCTTGGTGCGACGGCCTCGCCCAAGGAAACTTCAGCCACATATCCAACGTTACCGTCCGCAACGACGCGCCCGAAGCACCACCCGTTGAGCGTTTCCAAAACGTCAAACCCCGCACCCATCAGCAACTGGGAGACCCGCGTCCCGCGCGGCGCGGCGCAAACGTCCACAACAGGGACCAACACCCGACGCGCCGCAACCTCGACGAAATGCGCGGCGTCTACCTGCCCCCGCAACCCGACATGAGCAACGCGTTCATTTGCGAAATATGTCCGACGATCCGTCATAGTTTCAAGATTGCTGGCAACGCTTCTAAAATAGCGCGCGTTCCCTGCCCGCAACCACCCTTGGGGCGGGCCGCAGCCGCCGTAGGCTGCCAACCATAAATATCAAAATGGGCATATCGAGGTGCATCCGTCACAAACCGGCGCAGGAACAACGCCGCCGTAATAGATCCTGCGAACCCACCGCTTGGCGCATTATCAAGGTCCGCGATTCCGGGTTCGATCATAGCTTCATACGGGGTGTGAAAGGGCATGCGCCATACGGGATCTGCCACGCGCTTTGCCGAATTTTCCAATGCTGCGACCGTGTCTAAATCGCCACAAAAATAGGGGGCCAAATCCGGACCCACAGCAACCCGCGCAGCCCCAGTCAACGTTGCCATTGAGATCACCAAATCGGTCTCTTCTTCGTCGGCCAGTGCAAGCGCATCGGCCAAAACCAACCGCCCTTCGGCATCCGTATTATTGATCTCAACCGTCAGCCCCTTGCGCGACATCAAAATATCGGAGGGACGAAACGCCGATCCATCAATCGAGTTTTCAACGGCAGGGACCAGAACTCGAAGCTGTAGGGGCAGTTTAAGCGACATGATCATCTGTGCCAGCCCAAGAACAGCCGCCGATCCCCCCATATCTTTCTTCATAAGTCCCATCGACGCACCAGGCTTGATGTTCAACCCGCCGGTATCAAAACACACGCCTTTGCCCACGAGGGTAAGTTTTGGCCCCGCCGTCCCCCAGCGCATTTCAAGCAAACGCGGCTCTTGGGCGGAGGCCCGCCCGACCGTGTGAATCATCGGGAAATTCTGCGCGAGTAAGTCCTCTCCGACGATAGCGGTTGCCACGGCTCCGTGGGCTTTTGCCAGATCGAAAAAGGCCGCCTGAAGCTGTTCAGGCCCCATATCCGAGGTTGGCGTGTTGATCAAATCGCGCGTGAGGGCTTCACCGGTGGCAATCGCCTCAATGCGGGCAACATCAACCGACTCAGGCGCTACAAGTTCAGCGCCACTAGCAGGCTGTTTGCGATACTTGTCAAAATGATATCCCGCCAGTAGCCAGCCAAGTGCTTCGACTTCAACGTCAAAACCTTCAGGGCTTTGGGCAATATGGTATGCGCCTTTTGGCAAATTGGCCGCCACACCGCCGAGATGGAAACGGCCGCGCTCGCGGCCCAATGCGTCGCCGTACCCGACCAGAACGGCGGAAATTCCTCCGTCTGCATTCGGAAGCGCGCAAAAGCTTCCCAAACTTCCAGTGAACCCCTGCGCGGCCACCCAGTTTTGCGACGCCGCAGGCAAGCCCGATAGAAACGATTCGCATTCCGGCTTGGAAATAACATGCAACGGAATAGATGCGGCGGAGAGTTGGGCAAATTTCATCGACATAGGGTAGCCTGTGCTAGGGTAAAGACCTCACACAGACTAAAGACATGCTTGGAAGCTGCAAGGACAACAATACAGTCGAAATTGAAATTCCGCGCTACAGGGTCATATTTTGCGCCTCCCAAACCGCGGTAAGTGACTTATCCCCCATACGGACGAGGCGCGAAACCGTTGCCGCGATAGCAGTGGGATCATTGCGCGAAGCAGTGGCGGCCACGTGACGCGCAACTTGCGCCAATCCGTTCAATCCAATCTGATCCGCAATAGCAATCAGCCCCCTAGAACCTTTGCTCACCTTGGAGAACTCTCCTTGCCAATAGGCGGTTTCTATATCGGCCAACCTAACGGCTAGCTCCTCCATCGCCCGACAAACAACATCCTCAGCTCCTCGATTGCCAAGTTGAACAAACAACTCCGTCAAACGACTTGGATTGAGACGCACATTTTCATCGGGTCGAAGATTAACTGCTTCCACCAAAACCACACCCTCCGGTTTATTATAGCCCCCACGGCAATTTCATTTAAGGTCGCGTAACCTTAGAAAGAGTTTACGCAAAATACAGAAATCTCTCGAATTCCATACAAATGCGCCTTAGAACACTTTGAATACTGGTCAAAGGAAACTCTATGGAACACGCGAAACCGTTACCTTCCTATCTTGTTCAGCGCTACATGGGGTGGAAAGCCACCACCTATGCCGAAAACAGAATTTGGTATCAGCGATTGGCCGACGAAGGCCAGCGCCCTAGGGCCATGGTGATCTCGTGCTGCGACAGTCGCGTCCACGTGACCTCGATCTTTGGCGCCGATCAGGGCGAGTTTTTTATACATCGTAACATTGCCAATCTTGTGCCACCCTACAAACCGGATGGGGATATCCACGGCACATCTGCCGCAGTTGAGTATGCTGTCTCGGCTCTGCACATCACCAATATGGTGGTGCTGGGCCATTCGGGTTGTGGCGGCGTCCGTGGCTGCCATGATATGTGTTCCGGCATTGCCCCCGAGCTTGAGGAAAAGACCAGCTTTATTGGCCGTTGGATGGACATTCTACGTCCCGGCTTTGAGCGTGTTGTCCATATTGAAGATGAGGCCGAGCGCACAAGGGCGCTTGAGCATCAATCGGTTCTTGTGTCCCTCGAAAACCTGATGACATTCCCATTTGTGCGGGATGCCGTCGAAGAAGGACGAATGAGCCTGCATGGTCTTTGGACGGATATTGGCGAAGGTGGTTTGGAATACTACAATCCAAAAACTGGTCTCTTCGCTCCCGTCTAAACCCGCAATCCCTCGGCGTCTTAGGCGGCCAAACGGGACGCTTCGAGGAGCACGGGTTTGTCGTAAGTTGGCAGGAAGTGTTCTGGCGTACCGGATGTGTCGCGAATAGTGCAGAACATAGCGAGAGATTTTTGACGTGCACGTTCACTTTTCAAACGAGCAAGAGCAACAGTACGACCAAGGCGGGCTTTTTCTTGAAGGCTAACGTTTGTCATTTTGTATCTCCAGATGATGTAGTTTGATTAAGTTCTTGCTAACCAGTGTTACCCAAAACTTGACAAAAAACGAGCAAGCAAAGGGATAAAACGGCTACCAAGAGCAGAGGACGGGCCTCCAATGGTATAGGAACGACTAAAGTTTGTTTTAACCCAGCAAGATACCTATCCAATTGCGCCTCAATTCAAGGTTTCTTCGCCATATTCCGAACAACCCACCGCCACATGGAATTTCTCGAATGCGCTTGGTTGGGAAAAGAATCAAGTAAACAAGAACTTAACAAATTGTTATCGGGATAGTTCACGTCATAAACGCATGCGCCCATTTAAAAGTTCGGCATTCCCAAAATGTAAAACGCCTCCCGAGATTAACTCGGAAGGCGTTATTGTAATCGGTAACATCTTGGGCCTCACGGCCGAGACTTAGCCCTTTTTCAAAATCCGACGGCCATAAAGCTCGGCGATCTGAACTGCATTCAAAGCCGCACCTTTGCGCAGATTGTCAGAAACGCACCACAGGTTAATCCCATTATCAATCGTGCTGTCCTGACGGATGCGCGAGATAAACGTCGCGTAGTCGCCCACACATTCAATCGGGGTCACATAGCCACCATCTTCGCGCTTATCGATCACCATGACGCCTGGGGCCTCGCGCAGGATGTCACGCACCTCGTCTTCGTCGATAAACTCTTCGAATTCGATGTTGATCGCTTCGGAGTGGCCAACGAAAACCGGTACGCGCACACAGGTCGCGGTTACTTTGATCGACTTATCGATGATCTTTTTGGTCTCGGCGACCATTTTCCACTCTTCTTTGGTGGAACCGTCATCGAGGAAAACATCGATATGCGGGATCACGTTAAAGGCGATCTGCTTGGTGAAGACCTTATGCGCAACCTCTTGACCGGGGACATACATGCCCTTGGTTTGGTTCCAAAGCTCATCGAGTCCTTCTTTGCCGGAGCCAGAAACCGATTGGTACGTGCTCACAACAACGCGTTTAATCTTGGCGCGATCATGCAAGGGCTTAAGGGCAACCACCATCTGGGCGGTGGAGCAGTTCGGGTTCGCGATGATCATTTTGTTTTTGTAACCCTCGATCGCATCGGGGTTCACTTCTGGAACGATCAGCGGGATTTGTGGGTCATAGCGGTACAGAGATGAGTTATCGATCACCAAACAACCAGCTTTCGCCGCAATCGGGGCGTACTTCGCTGTGGCTTCGGAACCAACGGCAAAAAGCGCCATATCCCAACCAGTGAAATCGAACGTGTCGAGGTCCTTCGTCTTGAGCGTCTTGTCGCCAAAGCTTACTTCCGAGCCCATAGATTTACGGCTCGCAAGCGCGATAATCTCATCAATTGGAAACTGGCGTTCGGCCAGAATATTTAGCATTTCGCGGCCTACATTACCTGTAGCGCCGACGATGGCGACTTTATAGCCCATATGGGGACTCCTTCGTTACGGTCACAAGGACGCGGCTCAAATAGCGCATCCGGCGCGGTGTGGAAAGGCCCACACCGCTTTATTTTGTGCGATCAGATATGCAAATCGTGAATATATACGCAGAAAGGCGCTTAGCGGAACATCAACAATGGCACCAAGCAGGAGCGCACCATTTCCGTCGTCGTCGAGCCGATGAACAGGCTACGAATACGCGAGTGGCTAAAGGCCCCCATCAAAAGCATGTCGATAGACAACGTTTCGATGGCTTCATGGATCGCAACATCGGGGCGTTCGTCATGGATTTGCGCATCGACGTCATATCCGGCTTTGGCCAAAATTGCTTTCCCGCCTGCAAGAGTGGCGCGATTTGCCGTCGTATCTGCGCCCGCAAAGATCAATTTGCATGCCAAACCTGCGAAGACATTGCTTTGAGCTACGTGTTCGACCGCCTTGATCGAGCTTGCGCCGCCATCAAACGCAATCATAAACGTTTTTACTGGCCGAAAGGCGCGCGACGTCACGAGTACGGGCTTTTTACTGGTGCGGATCGCGCGTTCAACATTTGAGCCAAGATGCAGTTTCGCAAAATCTGCAGCCTCGCCACGTTTGCCGATCACAACAAGATCGCTGTCCTGTTCCGCCGTATGCAACTCGTCCATTAGGTCGCCATGACGGAGGCGGGTTTGCACTTCGCTCACACCATCCGCACGTACCCGCGCTTCGGCATCTTCAAGGATTGCACGGCCACGCTGAATATTGAGTTTGGCCTTTTGGGCGTCCAAATCCGCGAGCTCTTCCATGAGTTTGCTGCGCGCGCCCAATCCGATGTTTCCCGACAAATTTTTGGAGCCCGCTTCGCGGCGCCCCAAAACATGGAGGATCTCAACCGAGGAGCCTTTGCGTGTCGCCACCCAAGCGGCGTGGTCGCAAACGCTTTCCGAATAAACCGAACCGTCCACCAATGCGATAATCTTAGACATAGTCACCTCCTAGTGGCCCATCAGACGCTCAAGCGCGCCCGGTTTGTCGTGTTCGGCCAAACGACCCATCAAGGTCTCGCTGGCTTCGTTCATCCCAAAGATTTCAACTTCGGCACCTTCACGGCGGAACTTCAGCACCACCATATCCAATGCGGCAACAGATGATATATCCCAAATATGCGCACGGCTGACATCAATTGTCACACGCTCAAGCACTTCGCCAAAATCGAACGCAGGCGCAAGGTCGGGTGCGGTGGCAAAGAACATCTGTCCTTCGACCAAATACGCCCGCTCGCGACCGCCATCTTTCAACGTTGACGTCACGCGGAACACCGCCGCGATTTTCCAAGCAAAGAAGATACCCGAAAGCAGCACACCCGTCAAAACACCCAGCGCAAGGTTGTGCGAGAACACAGTCACAAACACGGTCGCCAACATAACAATTGAACTGGCGCGGGGATGGTCGCGCAAGCCTTTGATGCTCGACCAACTAAACGTCCCGATCGAAACCATGATCATAATCGCCACAAGCGCTGGCATTGGAATACGCGCCACCCAGTCGCCTAACCCGACGATGAGGATCAACAGAAAGACACCCGCCGCAAAGCAAGACAAACGTCCGCGTCCACCGGATTTAACGTTGATCATCGACTGACCGATCATCGCACAACCCGCCATGCCGCCAATGAAACCCGTCGCCGTATTGGCAATACCTTGGCCGATACACTCTTGGTTTTTGTCCGAAACAGTATCGGTCAAATCGTCAACCAATTGCGCGGTCATCAGGCTTTCCAACAGGCCAACAACTGCAATCGCAGCCGCCACTGGGAAGATGATTTGCAATGTTTCCAGCGTAAGAGGGATTTGCGGGATCAGGAAAACAGGCAGCGTATCTGGCAGCGCTCCCATGTCGCCAACTGTGCGCACATCAATCCCCAACATCATCGTCAACGCCGTCAGAACGACGATTGTCACCAAGGGAGATGGGATAGCTTTAGTCAAATAGGGAAAGAGGTAGATAATCCCAAGGCCCAGCGCGAGCATCACAAAGGTCATCGTGTTCACACCGATTGTCGCGGGATTAAGCTCGGGAAGTTGCGCGATGAAAATCAAGATAGCCAAGGCATTCACAAAACCCGTCATCACCGACTTTGACACAAAGCGCATCACGCTTCCAAGCTTCAAAAGGCCGGCAATGATCTGTAGCAGTCCCGCGAGGACCGTCGTTGCAAGCAAATATTCAAGTCCGTGATCCTTCACCAAGGTCACCATCAAAACCGCCGTCGCAGCCGTGGCCGCCGAGATCATCCCAGGACGGCCGCCTGTGATCGCCACAATCACCGCAATGGAGAAACTCGCGTAAAGACCCACTTTGGGATCCACACCTGCAATGATCGAAAAGGCAATCGCCTCGGGGATTAGCGCAAGCGCTACAACAAGACCCGCCATAAGGTCGGGACGGATATTGCCCAGCCAATCTTGGCGCATTCGAGGTAAAAAATCAGAATTCATGGGTATCTCCGGCCATTTCGGGCACGTCGTGGCCCTGTTCTCGCGTTTGCGCTGGCAATATTCGCTTGGTGCGTCATTTGCTAGGGGGAATGCGAAAAAGCCCGAAACCGTGTCGCATATTTGTAGCTTTCAATCGCAAAGGCAGTCAAATGTGCCCCTAGCGTCACGTTTGGCGCTTGCTTGAGTGGTTTTGGGCCAATGATCAAAACCAGTCGTGCGCGAAATTAGCCCTCAGCTTGCTTGAACGCGTCCAAAACAATATCCGATGTCAGTAGTTCGGGTAGGGCAATACCGTCCGGCGCTGCGGGCCCGTACACAATATTAAACGGCACACCAAACCGCCCGTTGGACCGTAAGAAGCGCGCGATATCTTCGTCTTGGCGCGTCCAATCTGCAATCATGGGAACAACGTTCTCTTGTTGCAAAACTTCCGCAACCTTTCCCTGTGTTAGGACCAGTTTTTTGTTCGCCTTACATGTAAGACACCAATCGGCTGTGGCGTCGACGAAAACCGTCTTACCCGATGCGACAAGTCTGGGGATTTCTCCGCGGTCAAATTTTTGCCATTCGATTTGGGAACTGGAAGCGTAAGTTGTTTGTTCTGGCGCAGAAAGCGCGAGTGGCACCCCAAGAGCCGCTAAAAAAATTGCGATACTCACGGGTGCTTTCACACGCTGACCAAATGTCAGAACAAGAACCAAACCGACCAACAGCAAAAGGACAAGCCCAGCCGACTTCACCCCAGAAACTGTGGCCAGAACGCTCGCCAGCCAAAGCGCTGTTGCGACCAGCAAAAGACCAAGAACAAACTTTACCGTGATCATCCAGCGCCCTGGCTTGGGCAGAGCGCGGATAAGGGAGGGCCGCAATGCCACGAGGAGATAGGGGGCGGACAGCCCGATGCCCAATGCGGTAAAGATACCCAAAACATCAAGCGTGCTCCCAGCAAGGGCGAAGGCCACGGCCGTACCTAGAAAGGGAGCGGAACAGGGGGTCGCCAAGACGGCGGCCAATGCGCCGGTTGAAAAATCCGCGATATACCCCGAGCCAGTTCCCGTCGCGTTCATCCTTGTCATCCAAGACTGCGGCAGGGAGATTTCAAATAACCCCAACATATTGGCGGCAAAAACAGTCAGAACCGCAAGCATGGTGACTAGGAAAATCGGGCTCTGAAATTGAAGCCCCCAACCTACCGTTTGCCCCATGCCGCGCATCAAGAGAAGCACTGCGGCAAGCGCCCACATGAAGGTTAGAACCCCGAAGGACGACGCCAAAAAACCGCGCCTAACACGGGCAAGACTTTGGTCGCGCACCTTGAGGGCCGATGCAAATTTGATCGACAAAACAGGGAGGACGCAGGGCATCACATTGAGGATCAACCCGCCTAGAAGCGCGAGAAAGTAGACCCAAATGCGGGAGGTTTGGCTCCCTTTGCCACTGATCTCGTAAGGTGGTGCGGGAATTTCTTCGCCGAGCAGCGCGTCAAATGTGAACGCCCGTTCGCCATCTACGACGGTGAGCGCCTGGACGTCAACTTCGTCATCCAACGCGAGAATTGGGATCTCAGCCCACAGCGTTTTACCATTCTCAGACAGCCGAATATCAGGCGCCCCAAAGGCCGAACCCATCCCGAACTCTGGAAAAATATCCGGCGCTTGAAAGGGCACTTCATCACGGATTTCCAGCGTCAAAATCTGGTCAGACATATGTGAGCGTGCGATAAGATTTTCAGAAGGCTCGGATGGAACAAGCGCCATCGCTTCGGCGATATACCCAGCAGAGATCGTATCAATTCCCTCCCCCTGACCGATGGGTAGCTCCAACGCAAAGGCGTCGGGAATACAGACTTCCGCGCAGACAAGAAGCGAGAAGTTCCCCCGCAACACGGCGGCTTCTCCGGGGTTTTCCAAGGTCACCTGCAACGGAAAAAGCACTTCATGCGCATATCCGAAATTCTCAATGCCAAAGGCGCGAAACCGTGTTGGCGCAGGATACTGAAAATCTACCGACGCAATATTTTCCGACGCGCTCCAATCAACCTCTGGCGGCAGGCCAACTTCGCCGGGGCTTCTCCAATAAGTTTTCCACCCATCTTCGAGTTCTAAATGCAGACCCGCCGAAAAGGTATGTGCTCCGGATGCGATTCCGTCTTGTGCGGACCGTAACTTCGCATTGAGAGAATTCGATTGATAGGGAACACTTTCAAGCGCAAGAACACTCGTTGCGAACACGGTCATTAGAGCCGCCAAAAGAATTTTCATGCGCATTTTAGCCTCGTAATTAACTCGGGCATGTGTGGAGCCTACTTGGAACACATGCAAATCAGATCGTCGTGAACATTTTTGATATGACAGACATATGGCACAGGGACCAAACGATGGGAAACGCGACATTTTAACGGGGGACCTTGGCTTGCCTCACGGTGAGTTTACGAGCAAATTCGCCACAAATGCTTGCGCACATTTATCAAACCGCCTTTAAGGGGCTGCAACACTATCTTTCAAAGGGTCCCAATATGCTGAGCCGTATCACCGCCACTGTCCTCATTACTTTTCTTGGATTCGTTCCAGCGGCTCAAGCCCAAGATTTCACCGAAGAGCAAATTAAAGAGCTTGTTCTTCAAACAATCCTGGAAAACCCTGACGTCATTCGTTCGGCTCTCATTCTACTGCAACAGCAAGAACAAGCGACCGAGGCCGCCGCCGCAGTTGAGACCCTCGCAGCGCAACGTCAAATGCTGGAACAAGACCCGAATGCGCCCGTTTTGGGCAACCCTGATGGGGATGTGACGGTGGTCGAATTTTTTGACTACAATTGCCCCTACTGCAAAAAAGCGGCCGATGTCGTTGAAAAATTGATCGCCAACGACCCAAATGTACGCGTCGTTTACCGCGAGTGGCCCATCCTAAGTGAAGGATCAGTATATGCCGCCCGCGCCGCATTGGCATCCCGCGAGCAGGGAAAATATGAGGAATTCCATTGGGAGATGATGGAGCAACGCGGCAGGCTCGACGAGAAGTCCGTGCTCAAGATTGCCAAAAGCATTGGTCTAGATTTAGATCGCTTGAAAGAAGATATGAATGCGCCCGAGGTCGACGAACACATTGAAACGACTCATGCGCTTGCGAAAACTCTTGGCTTTGGGGGAACACCCTCTTTTGTGATTGGTGACGCTTTGGCACCGGGTATGATTGAAATGCCGACAATGATCGAAATGGTCGAAGCCAGCAGAAACAAAACTAACTGAGCCATTTTCGGGCTAAATCTGTGCTAAATTTAGCCCGATGTCGGCGTCTTTTTGCTTGCCGCATCAAAAAGCTAGCGAATTTCCTCTTTTCTCACTAGCATCCCGTACCTATTGCCGCTGAAATTTTGGCGGCCCACGGTGGGGACCGAGCGAACGTATTGAAGTATGCCATTTCAGGCCTTCAATTTTAACGCTTGGAAAAAGTTTTAAGAGGCCATTTTAGTGTCATTGCTTGGTAGAATTGAAAAACTCACACGCGCGCAGAAACGTTTTGTGTTTTTGTTTGTGGACACGTCACTCCTTCCAGTCGCGCTTGGATTTACACTTCTCGTTCAATCAACATCCACTGAACCCTTTGGCTCAAACACAAGTATCATTGCCCAGACGTTAATCCTCGTTTGCTTAGCGGCGCTTTTTACGACCTATCTTAAAATACCAAACTTTCGGCTTCGCGATTATGAAATTCGCGCTGCGGGCAAGACCGCCCAACTATCCATACTTTTGTCGCTTGCCTTTATGGCAACTGGCAAGCTTTTCGGCCTGCAGTATCCCTTGGGAACTATCATGGTTTTTGGGAATAGCTACTTTTTGTTTGCGGTCACAAGCCGCGTAATGATGTTGAAAATCCTCGAGATGATTTATCTCGCGGGGCATCCTCGGGAACGCCTCATTATCTATGGCGCGGGCCAGACAGGTATGAATTTTGCCAAAGCGATCCAAAGTAAAGAGCACTATGAGATTCTAAGCTACGCCGACGACAACCCCGCCATTCAGAGCGTTGCCATTGATGGCATCCCGATTGCGCGCCCTTCCCAAATCCCGCATATCGCCAAGATAAAGCAGGCGCACAAAGTCATCCTTGCCATGCCGTCCCTGTCGTTTGCACGGCAAGTTGCCATTGTTCGACGGTTTGAAAAATTTGGTCTCGAAGTCCTAACACCCTCTGACTTTGCCGAATTGATTGGCGATGAGGAAATGGGGCAAGTCTTCTCTCTGAGTGACCATCAACAGCTACTTGGTCGGGCCAAAGTCGACCACAAAGTGACCGAATTTGGGGACAATTATCGTGGCAAAAATATCCTTGTCACGGGCGCAGGCGGGACAATTGGCTCTGAACTCTGCCGGCAGCTTTTGTCCTGTGGACCAAAGCAAATCATCCTTTTGGATAGCAGTGAATTTGCCTTATACAACGCGGATATGGACATTTCGAGTTTCGCCAATGAACTTGGAATCGAGGTCAAACCCGTTCTAGGGTCCGTGAGCGATCCAAGATTGGTTGCATCTGTTTTCGCTGAAAATAAGATTGATGTCGTTTTTCATGCCGCGGCGTACAAACACGTGCCTATGGTTGAGATCAACAGCCTCGCAGGGCTTGAAAACAATGTTCTTGGAACTGCGACTCTCGCGAAAGCATCCCATGACGCCAACGCGGAACGGTTTATTCTTGTGTCCTCAGACAAGGCTGTGCGCCCAACCAATGTTATGGGCGCATCCAAGCGGATGGCCGAATTGGTCGTTCAGGATCAAGCCTCGCGCTCAAATACGGTCTTTTCGATGGTTCGGTTCGGGAATGTACTAGGGTCGTCAGGCTCGGTTGTTCCGCTCTTTCGCAATCAAATTGCGCACGGTGGTCCTGTGACGGTGACCCACAGTGAAGTCACGCGCTATTTCATGACAGTTCAAGAGGCCAGTCGTCTTGTTCTTATGGCGGGAACCTTTGCGCAGGGTGGCGAAGTCTATGTTTTGGATATGGGCGAACCCGTCGAAATTCTGAACCTTGCGCGGCGCATGATTGAAGCCAGCGGTTGTACAGTCAAAACGGCAGAAAACCCAGACGGGGACATTGAAATTCTGACGACAGGCCTGCGCCAAGGCGAAAAAATGCACGAGGAGCTTTTGCTTGGCGAGGGCAATATTACGACTCCCCATGCCAAGATTTTCTGTGCGCGCGAAGAATCATTATCCGAACTTGAAGTGGCCGCCGCCCTCAAGGCCCTGCGCCACGCGATCGCGACCACCGATCGGAATGCAGCCTTGGACATTCTTTATGGATGCGTCGAAGGTTATGCCGAAGCCGCCTCCCCCCCCGCAGTCGAAATGTGATGTAAACAAGACGATTGTTGCTTATAGCGAAGGCCGTTGGGTATTGTTACTTGCCCCACGATTCACGGTATGTTTTACCATGAACAACACTAGACGGGTAGGATTTATGCTGGGCCACAAAAGAAACAAAGTAAGCTATCGGGGACTCGCCCTGCGCAGCACCGCGCCGAGTCTTTGCATTGCTTCTCTTGTTTTGGCGGTTCCGACTGCGGCCTCTGACGCGTCCTATAACTTGGCGGGCATTGCGGGCCTCATCGACATGCCGTCAGGCGAAGCGATGCCGGACGCCGAACTTGCGGTGACAATGTCGACCTTTGCGGGGGGCACGCGCGCGTCTAGCACTTTCCAAATAACCAAGCGCCTATCTGGAACATTTCGGTATTCTCGGATCGATAATTGGAACACCATTGAGTATCCAACATATTACGACCGCAGTTTTGATTTACGCTATCAATTTTTGACGGAAACCGAGTATTTGCCCGCAGTGACCGTTGGTATCATGGATGTCGCTGGCACAGGAATTTACTCCGCAGAATACATTGCCGCCACGAAAAACTTCTCGCCAAAAATACGGGCGACAATTGGATTGGGGTGGGGCCGGCTTGGTTCTTACAACTCAATTGGCTCCCCGTTTGGCACCCGTCCGCCAATTGATGTTGGCCAGGGCGGTACCTTTAGTACCAATCAATATTTCCGCGGCCCAATGTCGGTTTTCGGTGGCGTCGAGTATCGGCCAACAGAAAAACTCTCGCTCAAGGTAGAGTATTCATCGGACGACTACACCCTTGAAGCTGGCGAAAAAGACCTGTTTGACCGTAAGTCACCCCTTAATTTCGGCGCCGAATATCGCTTCAACGATATCATATCGGCTGGCGTATATTATATGTATGGATCCGAACTCGCCGCAAGCCTCTCGATGAAATTTAGCCCCAAGCGCCCTGCGGTTTTGGGGAGCTATGGTCCTGCCCCCTTGGCCGTGCAACCTCGTCCTGTTTATGCTGACGACCCGGAGCAATACTCGACTATCTGGATGACAGAACCCGGATCTCAGGAAATTCTGGCACAAAACCTCCAAAAACACATGGAGTTCGACGACGTCAAAATGGAAGCTGTTGCAATGCGCGGCACATCGGTTGAAGTGCGCATTCGCAACGAGACATTCATCAATAGCGCCCAAGCAATTGGCCGCACAGCCCGCGCGCTGACTCGGACCATGCCGCCCTCCGTTGAAACTTTTGAGATCGTTAATATGGTCAATGGGCTGGCAACATCGGTTGTTAAGTTGAAGCGCAGTGACGTTGAAAAATACTCAACGGCCCCCAATGGCGAAGCGCTCATCATGGCGAGCGCAGTCATTGAAGACATTGTCCCCACAAAACCCGCCAACCTGATTTATGCCCCTGGCGTTTATCCGGATTTCCAGTGGGCTATTGACCCCTACATGGATTTCAGCCTGTTCGATCCAGACGACCCCATTCGCTGGGGCGCTGGTATTGAAGCCACGACACTTCAGTTCCTTGCTCCCGGTTTGGAATTATCTGGATCGATCCAAGCCCAGCTGATTGGTACTCTTGGAAAGGATGAATCTCCTTCAACATCCGCCATCCAACCCGTGCGCAGCGATGCCAACCTTTACGAGAGCTTCAGCCCTGTTTCCCTCCAGTATCTTACTTTGGGGTATTTCTTTCAGCCAACGGAAGAGATCTATGGACGCGTGAGCGCGGGTTACCTCGAACGTATGTTCGGCGGCATTTCATCCGAGCTGCTTTGGATGCCTGTCAATCAGCCCTTCGCCTTTGGTATTGAGGCGAACTATGTCGTTCAACGCGAAACAGACTCCTATCTCGGCTTCCAAGACTACGGCGTCGCAACCGGTCATGCCTCGGTGTATTACAAACACGAAGCAAGTGGATTTGATTTCCAACTCAGCGCCGGAAAGTATCTGGCGGGGGATGTGGGCGGAACCTTTACCGTGCGCCGTGAGTTTACAAATGGCTGGCGCGTTGGGGCATTTGCAACATTAACCGACCTGAGCGCAGAAGATTATGGCGAAGGCTCCTTTGATAAAGGAGTCATCCTTGAAATCCCCCAAAGCTGGCTCACAGGCAAACCTTCGCGTCGCGTTCAGGAAGTTGCATTGCAAGTCTTGTCACGGGATGGCGGCGCTCAACTCATCGTCAACGACCGTCTTTATGACCGTATTCGTGTCAATCATGCGGCCGCGATTAGAGATGGCCAAGGGAGAGTCTGGCGGTGATGACTATTACTCGTAAGTTAACGCTTGCCGCCTGCCTATTGGCTGTGGCTGCTTGTAGCTCAGAAGAGCGTGACGAAACCATAGGTACGGCAGTTTATGGCGACTTAAAGGGCAGATATATGTCTTCGGCCAAACCGAGCAAAGGTGCGGCAACGGCGGCATCCTCTTCTCCGGCCAAAGGCGACCTTTCATGGATCGAAACGAACACCAAACCGCTGATTATTGTTCTTGTCGAGAAAATAGAAGGCATGGCTTTCCTCTCGTTTCAGGTACAGAACGGGCCCTATAAAACGTGGCGCACCAAAAATGGAGCCTCCTATACGTTCAAGGGGCCCTTTGTCACCGGTACGAAAGCCCTTGGTGCCGATCTGGTGTCCGCGAGCGTTCCCGCATCGATTCAAAGTTCAGGCTCTCATAGCCGCACGCACTATTATCTCGATGGCGATGATCAAGTGGCGCCGCTTCAGGCTGTATGTACATGGAAGTTCGTTGGGGCCGAAACGACGCAAATTTTAAACAAATCCTATGCCACAAAACACTATAAAGAATCGTGTGTTGCTGGCGAAATCAAATTCAAAAACGACTATTGGCTCGATTCTAGTGGTATCGCTCGTCAATCCCGCCAATTCGTATCCGAAACTGTTGGTTATGTGTCACTATTAGTAATTTTAGAGTAACCAACAGAATATAACTTTACCGTAAACCCAAGCCACGATATGCTTTTCTCGCGTACGTGCATATATTAATGGAGCTAACATGAAAAAAATCACAGCACTCACCGCTGTTTTGGCGCTTTCCGCCACTACAGCATTCGCCGGCAGCCCTGAAGTAGTTGTTTCCGAGCCAATGCCAGACGTCTTCATTGCTGAAGAAGAAGGCAATAACTGGCTACCACTCGCATTGCTCGGCCTCGTAGCCGTTGCTGCGGTTGTAGCAAGCAACAACGACGACACCTAAGTCGTTCTGTGAACTGGAATTTCGGGGTGTCATAGTTTTGATACCTCGGTTTACCAAAAGCGGGCTTCAGCAATGAGGCCCGCTTTTTTATTTTCTACGCAACCATTTGTTTTCAAACTATTTTCGAGCTCTTGACTTGCGTACGGAAAAGACTTTTCCAACCGTCTGGGCCAGAATTTCCAGATCGAAACACACTGATTGGTGCTCTTGATAGGTTAAATCTAGACGCGCTTTCTGGGGAATACAGCGACGCCGATATACAATGTCGGTTTGTTCGGCCGTCACGCATTTCGCCAACAGTTCAGTTTCATGCTGGTGGTAAGTAAGCGTGGCCAAGCCCGTAATTCCAGGCCGCGAGGTGAGAACCCGCTGATAAAGTTCGGGAAAATCTTCGACATACAGCCGCAACGGTGGGCGCGGCCCAACAAGACTCATATCTCCTTTCAGCACATTCCAAAGCTGTGGAATTTCGTCAAGCCTTAGACGGCGCAAACGTTTGCCGTACCGCGTATATCTCGCCTGTTTGTCCCCACCGGTCACACCAGAATTTACCGCTGACATTTCCATGCTGCGCAATTTCCAAAGTAAAAAACCCTCGTTTGGGGACTTCATGCGCTCCGAAAGGTAGAAAATTGGCCGCCCCTGGACAGCCATAAGAAACAAGAACAACACCGCAAAGGGTATGGCAAAAAAGAGAATTCCCACACACGCGAGAAAAATGTCCAAACTACGTTTCTGCCAAGTCACACACAATCTCCTGCGCCGATAATATGAAGAGAGTCTTCCGGACCGCGCGCATATGTTTTCCGATTTTGTTTTGCAGTATTTATGCGTCAACCTCAACCGTTCGGATGCATTTCCCAAAAGCGGAAGTGACCTGTTCCAAAATTGCTAGCAAATTCTTAGGCTTTGGCCTCTAGAGTGTTTTTCATGTACTCCACCACACTTCGAGGATCGCTTAATGCCGACAATTATAGCCATATATTAAATGTATGATTGACCTTGTCCCTGCACACAGTATCTTGTGTGAAACTAAAATTTTCTTCGGGTTTGGCACAAGATAGTGCGAGAATCTGGCCTTAGGGGACCAAAATGACAAGGCTGACGAACCTAATCTTCGCACTCGTAGCAGGACTTGGCATTGCCGCCTGCTCACTCCCAAGGGGGGCCGCGGTTTCGAGCGAGGTGATTAGTGGCGCTGGAGATGCAAATTCCCCATTCGCCCTGCATGTCATATCACCAGATTTCCTAACGCAATTCGCTAAGTGGCCGGGAAATCAGTCTTCAAAATCATATCCTTGGATCTCACACCAGGCGGGACCCGCGAGCCCCATCATTGCGGCAGGTGATATTGTGAGCCTCCGGATTTGGGACAGTGGAGAGAACTCCCTTTTGAGCACCGATGGGCAAAAAGCGACTGAGCTCGCAGGTCTCGTTGTTTCGCCAAGCGGCACCATTTATGTCCCGTATGTTGGGGACGTATTGCTTACGGGCCTCACCCCAGAGGGCGCTCGAAAGGAATTGCAAGTCAAGATCGAGACGCTTATTCCCGCCGTTCAGGTTCAACTCGTCCATGTGTCAGGCCGCAAGAATTCCGTTGACCTCGTGGGCGGCGTTATGAAGGCCGGAAGCTTCCAGTTGCCAGATCGCAACTTCACCGTCCTCAGCCTGTTGTCCGCAGGCGGCGGGGTTGACCGTGGTGTCCGAAATCCACAAATTCGCCTCGTCCGCAATAACACGACCTACGGAACTTCCCTTGATAACCTCTATGAGGATCCAAGCCGTGACACAACTTTACGTGGCGGGGATAAGGTTATTGTCGACGAAGAAAAGCGCTATTTTGTAGGAATGGGGGCATCAAAAAACGAGGCAACTATCTATTTCAGCAAAGACAACATCACTGCGCTCGACGCGATCGCGATGATGGGTGGATTGAACGATTTGCGAGCTGATCCAGAGGGAATTCTCGTGCTTAGAAACTATCCCACATCCGCGATCCGTTTGGATGGAACGGGCCCTGCACGCGATCAAATCGTGTTTTCCATCGACCTGACTTCTGCAGAAGGGTTGTTTGGCGCTAAGAAATTCGAAATTGTTCCCGGTGATGTTGTGCTTGCAACCGAATCAGTTGTCACAGCGGCAAGCTCGATTGTGGGCTTGTTTGGCGCCGTAGTCGGCGTTGCTGCTCTTACGAAATAGATTAGGCGGTTTGGCCTTAAAACCAGTTTAGGAGCTTAATTATGAGAAGTATTGCCCGTAGCTTTTGCCTCGTCGTCAGCGTAATTTTTCTATCAAGCGTTGCAGGAGCCGCCTGCGAACGGACACTCATTGCGGGATCGAATAAAGCGATACCCGCGACTGGAAAAATCAACGAATCCTTGTTAAACAACGCGGTCCTTATCGAAGTCAACTACGCACGCTGTCGTTCGGGACTTCCCGCGCTATCAAGCGACTCTAAGCTCACAAAGCCTGCGACGAAGCACTCGAAGTGGATGGCAAAAAACAGCACCCTGTCACACAAGTCCAATGTTAGGGGGCAAAACTCTACGCAAAATCGCATCATGAATTCGGGGATCAAGGTCAAGACTGGTGCCGAAAACATTATTAGAATGTACCGATATCAGCTGACGGGTGGCCCGTTTTTTGTAAAGAATATGGCGACCTGCGACTTTGCTGACGGCAAAGGGAACACGCTGCCTCCCCATAGTTATGCAAGTCTCGCGCGTGAGGCCTCCCGCCAGTGGATCGAATCGCCCAAACACCGTGAAAACTTCATGAGCAACCGAATGCGTATGACCGCAACGGGCGCAGCCGTCGATCCAAAGGGGTCCCACTGTGGCTCAATCTACTTAACCCAACTCTTTATTGGTTAAGCATCCCCTTGCATTGAATGGGCAGCTGTGGTTCAGCAAGGTATGAGTGGCATTTCAAAATTCGATGTAATCGTCATGGGGGCGGGCGCTGCCGGCATGATGTGTGCGGCCCAGGCGGCGAGCACCGGCAAAACTGTCCTTATCCTTGACCACGCAAAAGCTGCGGGTGAGAAAATTCGGATATCCGGCGGGGGACGCTGCAATTTCACGAACCTCCATTGTGGCCCTCAGAATTTCATCTCGCAAAACCCCCATTTTGCCAAATCCGCCTTAAAACGCTACACACAGTGGGATTTCATTGAGTTAATTTCCACGCACAGCATTTCATGGCACGAAAAAACGCTTGGGCAGTTGTTTTGCGATGATACGGCGAAAGATATCATCGCGATGCTTTTGCGGATGATGAAAAAGGCGTCCGTGGAGCTTCGGCTTCAAACTTCGGTGACGTCGGTGCGCCACTCCGATGGCCTTTTTGATCTCGCCTTAAACGATGGAAGCACGCTCCAAGCCTCCTCCGTTGTCGTCGCTACTGGCGGAAAATCGATCCCAAAAATGGGAGCGACGGGCATCGGGTATCAAATTGCAGAGCAGTATGGCCATTCGATCATTGAAACACGCCCCGGCCTTGTGCCGCTAACGTTTGGCGAGGATACCAAACAGGATTTTAGCCCGCTTCCTGGTCTTTCAGTGCCCGCGCGCGTCACAGCAAATGGCACTGGCTTTAGTGAGGGCTTACTCTTCACACACCGTGGGTTATCCGGACCCTCCATCCTGCAAGCCAGCAGTTACTGGAATGAAAAAGACCCTATCCACGTGCATATCCTACCCGAACGGACACTTTTTGAAGACCTCCGAGCGTTGCGCAAGGAGCACGGGAAAAAGTCAATTTCCAACGTTCTGGCCATGGTGCTCCCCACTCGGCTTGCGGACTATTTTTCCGACCAAATGCGCCTGACGGGAAACCTAGCAGACCAAAGCGACGTGGATTTGCGAGCTATTGCGACCTATTTGTCCGCTTGGGAGCTTTTTCCAACGGGGACAGAGGGTTACCGCACGGCCGAAGTGACTCTGGGAGGGGTGAACACCGATCAGTTGAGCTCCAAAACAATGGAATCACGTTTAGTTCCTAGCCTTTATTTTATTGGAGAAGTGGTCGACGTCACTGGGTGGCTCGGCGGGTACAACTTCCAGTGGGCATGGTCGTCTGGTTGGGCTGCAGGATCTGCAATCGCAGCTCAAACCAAAAATTAGTTAGGATTTGAAGGGTTAACGCCACTTTCACACCCCTTTGATATCAAAAGGTTGGGTGAATATAAGAGGTGGTGACATGAGCGTTGTTGATAACAGCAAGCGTCCGATTATTATTAAACGCAAGAAGATTATTGCCGCGGGGCACCATGGCGGTGCGTGGAAAGTGGCCTACGCCGATTTCGTGACCGCTATGATGGCGTTTTTCCTTCTTATGTGGTTGCTGGGCGCCACAAACGAGAAGCAGCGCAAAGCGATTGCTGATTACTTCAATCCAACAATTACAATCAATAGGAACTCGGGTGGAGGTGGTAGCTTTTTTGGTGGGGATAGCCCCTTTCCCGAAGAAACTTTGGCACACAACGGTGTTGGTGCATCCAACCCATTGCCGGAAGAACTTCTAGAGCAAACAGGTAAGACTGACGGTGCAAATGGTGGCTTGGAATCTGAAGAGGAAAGCGCTGCGCGTGCCGCAGAGGAGGCAGATCTAGAGCAAGCTCAACAAATCTTACTAGGGGCTGGTGGCGAAAGCATCCTGCTGGACCAAGCGCTTACGCATGTTCTCACGCGGTTGACCGACGAAGGGTTGGTGATCGAAGTTTTTGATATTCCGGGGGAGCCGCTTTTCATCGAAGGAACGTCGCAACCAACTGAAATTACAAGAGAAATAGCAGAGATGATGGTTCGTGTATTTAAGTTGGTGCGCAATGAGGTCGCCGTGAATGGACACACGCAAGCCGTCCCTATCGTCGCACTCACGGACAGTACTTGGAGTATTTCGACGGCGCGTGCCATGGCAATGCGCCAACTTTTGGAGCAGGAAGGATTGGAAGGAAAACGGGTTCAACGCGTTACGGGATTTGCATCTCGCAAAACCATTGACCCTGATCCAATGTCTTATCGAAACAATCGGCTTGAACTCATCCTGCTGCGATCAGATTTCTAAAACGCGGCGCAAAAACAAATTAGACCGCATTTTAATTGTTAGGGGGCCGTTAAGCATGCGCATGTAGATGTCGTTGTAGACCATTGGTCAGTGCAGCAGAAAGGCGCATTTACATGACGATATCATCTTCCCTAAGTGCCGGCGTAGCCGGGCTTAGCGCAAACGCAACCCGTTTGGCTACTATTTCAGATAACATCGCTAACTCTGGTACCTATGGGTACAAACGTGCGACTGCGGCTTTTCAATCCTTTGTTATTAATGGTGAGCCAGGCGCAGGCTCCTATTCCGCAGGGGGCGTTCGTGCTACCACAAGTCGTCTTATTGACGAGCGCGGCCCTCTCATTGCCACAAGCCATCCTCTAGATATTGCCGTTTCCGGACGCGGTATGTTGCCCGTAACTGCGGAGGTTTCTATATCTGCGACCGGCGACGACCCCATGATGATGACTACCACCGGGTCCTTTCGGACAGATGCAAATGGAGTTCTAAAAACAGAAACGGGCCTCGTTCTTTTGGGCTGGCCTGCAGATGCAGATGGCACAATTCCAACATTCGCTCGGGATACGACGTCCGGCCTCGAACCCGTCGTTATCAATGTGAACCAATCCGCCGGCGACCCTACTACCGCTCTCAATCTTGGTGTGAACCTTCCCGCGACAGAAACTGAGGCCGGTTCATCCGGCGAGACCTTGCCGCTGTCCGTAGAGTATTTTGGAAACTTGGGAACTTCGGAAACACTAGGTGTAACTTTCACGCCAACGGTACCGGGGAGTGGGTCCTCAAACGAATGGACAATGCTAATTACGGACTCGGCACAGGCTGGTGGGACGGTCGGGGAGTATACTCTGACTTTCGATGACAGTCGCGCAAATGGGGGTACGTTGCAATCCGTTGTTGCCGTTTCAGGTGGGGCATATAATGCGACCGATGGGACGCTGGACCTCGTAGTCGCGGGTGGCAATTTGGAAATGACCATTGGAACGCTTGGGGATCCAAACGGCTTGACCCAGCTTTCAGACAGTTTTGCGCCGACATCCATTACGAAAGACGGCTCACCAGTGGGCAACCTGACATCAGTGGAGATTGACGCCAATGGCTATATCAACGCGACCTACGATACAGGTTTCACCCGGACGATTTATCAGGTTCCCTTGGTTGACGTGGCAAACCCTAATGCTTTGACGTCCCTTAACAATCAAGCATTTCAAGTATCGCCAAACTCAGGTTCATTTTTCCTTTGGGATGCTGGCGACGGCCCAACCGGCGAGGTTTCCGGATTTGCGCGTGAGGGCTCAACTACAGATGTCGCAGGCGAGCTCACGAACTTGATCCAAACCCAACGAGCCTATTCTTCAAATGCGAAAGTCATCCAAACCGTCGACGAAATGTTGCAAGAGACGACTAACATTAAGCGATAGTCGGGGGAAATGAGTGAGGAAAAGCAATGAGTTTAACATCTTCATTTTCGAACGCTCTGAGTGGGCTTTCGGCTTCATCGCGAGCCGCACAAGTCGTTTCCTCAAACATTGCCAACTCCCTCACCGAGGGATACGCAACCCGCAGACTCGAGCTCTCTTCCCAGTCATTGGCTGGGAATGGGGCTGGGGTGCAAATCGAAGGCATATTTCGAAATGTTGACTCCGGCCTCATTTCTGATCGTCGGGTGGCGCAAGCGGAATTGGGAAACGCTTCTGTATTAAGCGAGTTCCTTGGCGAACTAGAGCGGACAATTGGCATTCCTGAGGACGCGGGCTCCCTAAATCAGGAAATCAGTGCCCTTGAAACCGCACTCATCGAGGCCTCTAGTCGGCCGGATTCCACGCCGCGATTAAATGCCGTCTTGATTGCGGCAAATGATGTGACGCAAAAATTCAAAACCGTGTCTGATGACATACAGAACATGCGAATGTCCGCAGACCATGAAATTGGTGCGCAGGTGGCGTTTCTCAATGATAGTTTACAAAAGATTGAAGAGCTAAACGACCACATTCTTGCGCAAACATCTTCTGGTCATGATGCCACCGGTTTGATGGATCAACGGCAGGCCATGATTGACCAGATTGCCGAAATTGTTCCATTAAAAGAGGTGGCACGCGACAGGAACACAGTTGCTCTTTTCACCACAGGTGGCGCAGTGCTCCTTGACGGCCGTGCTGGTGAGTTTCAGTTCGCTGGCGTCAGCACGATCGTTCCACAAATGACTCTCGAATCAGGGGCGCTCTCGGGGATTTCGCTCAACGGGTACCCGATTGATACGACCGCCGAACGAAACAGCATTAATGGCGGCTCCCTCGCTTCTTTGTTCGAAGTCCGGGATGAAATCGCCGTTCAGGCACAATCCGATCTCGACGCCATTGCACGCAATCTTGTAGAGAGATTTTCCGACCCCGCTGTAGACAACACCAGTGCAGGAGGTCTCTTCACCGATTCTGGGGCAGCCTTTAACCCCTTGAATGAGGCTGCACTTTCCACTCGTTTGGCGCTAACAGCATCTGTTGACCCAGCCCAAGGGGGCGAAGTGTGGCGCTTAAGAGATGGTCTTGGGGCGGCGACTGCAGGTGAGGTTGGTGATGCGTCAAAGCTTCAAGCCATGATTGATGCCCTGCGCTCCCCAATCGCACCAGCTTCGGGCAGTTTCGCGTCTTCAGCTCGCTCATTGAATGATCTGTCGGCTGATTTTCTTTCGTCCATTGGGGTGCAAAGACAGTCGCGTGAAAGTGACGTTAGTTTTGCAGCCACAAAAACAACCGCGCTGCAATCGCAGGAGAAGGCATATGGAGTCGACTCCGATCAGGAAATGCAAAAACTTCTTCTTGTTGAGCGCAGTTATGCCGCGAATGCCAAGGTTATTCAGTCGATTGACCAAATGCTTGACTTATTGATGGGGCTTTAAAATATGATGTTTTCCTCATTTGGTGACCAAGCGCGCACTTTCATGCTTAGCCGTCAGAACGCACAGCTCAAGACAGAAATGGATAGGCTCTCCCTTGAGCTTTCTAGCGGAAGAGTCGCCGACACCTCCAAGGCTGTTCGCGGGGATTTTACTGGTTTAAGTGAAATTGAAGAAGCGGCGGCTTCCCTGGGCGCGTATAAAACCGCGAATTCGGAAGCGGCATTATTCGTGGAAAATGCGCAGTCAGTTCTTGGCTTCATTCAAGGGTTAACTGGTGAGGCGGCGCCAGCGCTCCTTATGGCCTCAAATACCAACAACAATGAACTCGTTGACGCCACCACCTCCGATACCAAACAGAAATTCGAGTCTGTAGTTTCCGCTCTAAATACTCAAACAACAGGCCGAGCACTATTTTCCGGAAGGGCGACTGACACAGCCGCTCTTGCTTCCGTGGACGATATGCTCGCGGATTTAACACCACTTCTTGCAACCGAAACAACGGCGGCAGGGGCGCTTGCAGTTATTGATTCTTGGTTTGACGACGCGGGTGGGGGGTTCGAGACAATTGGGTATACGGGCTCACAGACCACGCTCTCGCCATTTAAGATTGGTCCGGGGCGAGAAGCACATTTTGAAATTACAGCAGCCGATCCCGGAATTCGGGGTGTATTGAAAGGTCTTGCTATCGCGGCTCTCATTTCCGAGGGGACTATGAGTGCCTTCGCCTCCGAAAGGCAAATCCTCCTTCAAAGTGCTGGCGAGGCCCTTTTGTCAAATGAGAACGAAATATCAGGCTTGAGAGCAGCAACGGGCACTGCCGAAGCCCATATCGACGAAATGCGCGTTCAGAACGAAACAGAAATACACGCGTTGGATTTGGCGCGCACGAGAGTACTGGGAGCCGATCCCTACACTGCAGCGACGGAACTTGAAGCTGTGCAAATTCAACTCGAGACGCTTTACACAGTAACTGCGCGACTATCGCGCCTAAATCTAGTGGACTTTTTAAGATGATCAGAAGAATTCTGGCACTTTTTACTATCCTACTGGTGAGTTCAACCGGCCTCACCCATGCATCACCCGTCAGGATTAAAGATCTGGTTGAGTTTGATGGCGTCCGAAGTAACGACCTTGTTGGTTATGGATTAGTTGTTGGCCTAGATGGTACCGGCGACGGACTAAGAAACGCGCCCTTTACAGAAGAAATTATGTCAAACATCCTCGAGAGGCTTGGGGTAAATGTAACCGGTGAACAATTCCGACCTAAGAATGTTGCCGGTGTATTTGTAACAGCCACCCTCCCGCCGTTTGCAAGAGCGGGCAGTATGATTGACGTAACTGTTTCCACAATGGGCGACGCAAAGAGCCTCGCTGGTGGCACGCTTGTTATGACACCGTTGAACGCCGCAGACGGTGAAATCTACGTGGTCAGTCAGGGCTCGATTATTGCTGGAGGGGCTTTCGCAGAAGGAGAGTCAGCGAGCATAACGCGGGGCGTACCTACTTCAGGTACAATTCCAGCTGGAGGGCGGGTTGAACGCGAAATTGATTTTAACTTTGCTGCCATCAAACAAATGCGGCTTGCACTTCGGACGCCGGACTTTACAACTGCCGAGCGGATTGAGAGGGCGATTAATAGGGAATTCGGTCGCAGGGTCGCGTTAATGCTGGATGCAGGAACCGTGCAAATTGATATTCCTGCCACTAAAATGGCCTCCGCAGCTCATGCAATTGGGCGCATAGAAAACGTTGATGTGGAGCCACAAAGAAAAGCCCGCGTTGTGGTCGACCAGCGATCTGGCACGATCGTTATGGGCGAGGATGTTAGAATTAGCAGAGTTGCCGTGTCACAGGGGAACCTAACCATTCGCATTCAGGAAGAACCTCTCGTTGCGCAACCAAACCCGTTTTCAGATGGGCGGGAAGTCGTTGTTCCCCGTACAAATATTGATGTACGACAGGATCCAATAACAGGATTAGCCGAAGTGTCGGGTGGAACCTCTCTCTCGGAAGTCGTTCAAGGGTTGAACGCCTTAGGAGTTTCTTCGCGGGATCTTATAGATATTCTAAAAACAATTAAGGCTGCCGGTGCCCTGCATGCGGAGTTCATTGTGAATTAAATCAATCACGGAACAGCAAACAGCTGAATGCCCTACTCCAGCGAACCTGCGGCTTTCCATCGGCGATGAATCCACAACCATTGATCCATGTTTTCCCGAACCCTTTTCTCAAGACTATCATTTAGAGCCTGTGTCATCTCTTCGGCACTTCCAATCGGGACAGGTTCTTCAAGTTCAATTCGAAAATTCAACCCGTCTTCTTGGCGGATCGCGTAACAGGGTATTAAAACAGCGTTGTATTTTAGGGCCAACTGCGCAGCAGAAAGCGCGGTTTGCGCAGGTTGCCCGAAAAAAGTGAGCGGTGCACCTTGTCCCATATGCTGGTCAATCAAGATCGCCAGAGTTCCCCCAGAGCGCAAGAACTTAACCATCTGCGCCATTCCGCGGCGCCCACGCTGAAAGAGCGGCTGCCCGATTTTGGAAATGGTCGACACATAGTAATCATTAAAGAACACGTTTTTCATGGGACGATAGAGACCCCCAACATCAAAACCCTGGTCAATCATTTTCGCGCGAACAACATCGTAATTCCCAAAATGCCCCGAAACAAGAATCGCGGATTGCTTTGATGCGCGCGCCTTTTCAAGAGCTTCAAGTCCTGGTCCATTGAGTGTTGTTTTCCGCGCAATTTCCAAAAACTCGCTCGGAGAAAACAACTCGGTCATCGTGCGCCCAAAATTTTCTGGCACAGCACGAGTTAAACGCTCTTTTTCGACGGGATCAATATTAGGGAGCACAAGATCAAGATTTACGCGGATTCGGCGCCGGTATCCAGCGACAGGGGCGACAATATGTTTAAAAAACCAGCCACCAACTCGAATTCTCAACGGATAGGGCACGAGGTGCAACACCGCCAAAATGATCCGAATAAACCAGAACAACAGACGATCCCGAAACGGGCCATCTGGCTTTGGATCAGCCGTGGTTTCGTGTAGGTTCTCTTGCGACATGGGGCGATCACTTCTTTTTCTTTCAACGCTATATACCTGAAACATCCGACGTTCCAAGGCAATTGAGCGCCCGCGTTCTGTACCTTGTTCCGTGAAACAGGATATGATCTATTGCTGTCAACGACTTGAGATCAAAGCCAAAGGAAGTTCGCAGTGCACGAAAAAGCCATAGCAATTCTTCCTGCGCGGGGTGGATCAAAGCGCATTCCGCGGAAAAACATTCTTGATTTCCATGGGAAACCAGCAATCGGATGGCCAATTCAGGCTGCCCAACAGAGTGCATGTTTTGACCGAGTTATTGTTACGACGGACGATGCCGAAATCGCCCGAGTCTCTCAAACTCATGGGGCCGAAGTTCCCTTTTTGCGGGACTCCACATTGGCTGACGATTTCACGGGAACGACGGATGTGATCCGTGACGCGGTGGAAAAACTGAACCTCCCGCCAAAAACCCTTGTATGCTGCATATACCCGACGGCACTCTTTCTTTCGGGAGACGACCTTGCCCGAGGAAAAGACCAATTGACCGAGGATGTTGACTGGGTTTTGTCTCTTGGCGAGTATGCCACGCCGATTGACCGCGCATATACAATGATCGATGCAACAGAGCGAGTCGCAGCAAGGCACCCCGAAAAAATGCCCATGCGTTCCCAAGATTTGGAACCCGCGTACTTTGACGCGGGGCAGTTCTATTGGGCCCGAGCAGAAACTTGGCTCGATAAAAACGCGCGCGTTTGGGACGGAGCAGCTTCGGTGATTTTGCCGCCGGAACGGTGTATCGACATAGACACGCCTACAGATTGGCGTCGCGCCGAGCATCAGTTTGCCCTTTTGGAAATGGAGAAAAATGCGTCTTCTCATCCGGACTGACGGCGATACGATCATTGGTGGCGGTCATGTCATGCGGTGCCTAACATTGGCGAACGAGGCGACGGAGCGCGGGCACCACGTTGAATTTGTTATGGCTGCAAGGCTCAATACCATGTCACAACGGGTTCGGGATTCTGGCTTCAAGGTCCACGATATCAGTCCAAGTTCACCTCCCCCCCATGACCCGGCGGGCCCTGCCCACAGCAATTGGCTGGCGACTTCATGGCAAGAGGACGCAAGGGCGACGGCTGAGGCCGCCCAGAAACTCGGCCCCGACTGGATCATTTGGGATCACTATGGGCTGGATGCACGCTGGACCCACGAAGTTCGAAGCGCGACTTATACAGCGCAATTCATGGCGATCGACGATTTGGATGACCGCGCGTTGGGGTCCGAGCGTGTTCTTGATCAAACTCGAATGTCAGAAACGGCGCGCCTCAATCCCGCCGATGCCACACTTACAGGTGCCAGTTTTGCCCTTCTTAGACCCGAATTCGCTGCATTGCGCCCCACGGCCCTCGCCGGCCGAAATGATACCGTCACACGCATCCTTATTGCGCCGGGTATGGTCGACGGCTCTGGATTGGCCCCCCTCGCACTGCGAGCGCTCGCCGCATTTCCTGATATCGAAGTCGAAGTCGTTATGGGATCTTCAAGCCAAACCGTAATCGAGGTCGAAACTCTTTTGGCGACACGTCCAAAGGCGACGCTCGCTTTGGATGCCGACAACATGGCCGAGCGCATGGCGCGGGCCGATTTATGTATCGGAGCGGGAGGCATGACGAGCTGGGAGCGTTGCTGTCTCGGCCTTCCCGCTATGGCCATTTGTACCGCGGACAACCAGAAAGCCGTGCTCGACGCCCTTGATCGCGCGGGGGCCGTGACTGCGCTTTCCTTGGAGCAAGCCCGCAATCCCAACATATTACACCACGCCCTCATCCGGACAATTTCCAAGTGCCGAAATATGTCGAAAGCAGCCGCTGGATTGTGTGACGGCTTGGGGGCTGGACGCGTGATGGACGTACTTGAAGCAAAGCTGAGGCCAATGGAATTGGGCGATACCCAAACGTTATACGACTGGCGAAACCAATCGCATATTCGTGCTGCCAGCCTCGACACGGATGAACTTGTTTGGAGCAATCACGAAAGCTGGATGCGGAAAACCTTGCGCGGAAACGAAGGTCTGTGGATGATCTATAGCGAAGGCTCGCGCGATTTAGGACACGTGAATGCGCAAATCGTGGCCGGAAAAACCTGGTCGTGGGGGTTTTATGTGGGCGCGGAAAATGCGCCACGCGGTGCCGGACTACGTATGTTGGCGACCTTCCTGAAGGTCCTGTTTGACCGGCGGGATGTTACCGCGCTTGAAGCAAAAGTCCGCGTTGAAAACACACGTTCAATTGCCTTGCACAAGCGGTTCGGATTTCGTCAAATAGGCGTCGATGATCCTCAAGTCCTTGCGTTCCGACTTGACCGATGCGATGTGAAATTGGCCGCGGGTATCTGGCAGCCAGTCAAAGGAGAAAACAGCGATGCACCCTAAATTTTCAATCGCAGGACGGTCCATTGGAACGGAGCATTCTCCTTATATCATTGCCGAATTGTCAGGCAATCATAACGGCGACCTTGATCGCGCATTGGCGTTGGTGGATGCTGCAGCGACAACCGGCGCGGACGCCGTAAAGCTGCAAACCTACACGGCCGACACGATTACCATTGACGTTGATCGCCCCGAGTTTCGCATTTCAGGTGGGCTTTGGGATGGTCGCAGCCTGCATGAATTGTATCAGGAGGCCAGCACCCCTTGGGACTGGCATGAAGCCCTTTTCGCCCGCGCGAAGTCCTATAATTTACACTGTTTTTCTTCGCCTTTTGATCCCACCGCCGTTGATTTCCTCGCTGGATTTAATGTTCCCGCCTACAAAATTGCGTCCTTCGAGCTCGTGGATACACCGCTCATTCGCAAGGTCGCTACCCAAGGAAAACCAATGATCATGTCCACTGGCGTGGCCAATTACGCCGAAATTGAAGACGCATTAGGCGCCGCCCGTGAGGGTGGGGCCACCGAAATTTGCCTCCTGCATTGCATCTCGGCCTACCCTGCCAAACCAGAGGAAATGCGCCTCGGCACCATTGAAGCCTTGGCAAAAGCCTTTGGCGTGACGGTTGGCCTTTCCGACCACACGTTGGGATCAGCGGTCGCTGTGGCCTCGATTGCACGGGGAGCGACCGTCATCGAAAAGCACATGACCCTCGCGCGCGCCGACGGCGGACCAGATGCGGACTTCTCGCTTGAGCCAGACGAGTTTACGCAATTGGTCGCCGACTGCCGCATGGCGCACGCAGCATTGGGCGAACCACGTTTTGATCGTGCAGGCGTTGGCGGTACAAACGCGACCTTCCGGCGATCGCTTTATATTGTTGAAGACGTTGCGGAAGGCGCAGTTTTGACGGATGAAAACCTAAGATCAATCCGCCCTGGTTTGGGCCTCGCGCCCAAACACCTGCCCAGCGCCCTTGGCAAAACGGCAAATCGCACTCTTAAACGGGGTGAACCTTTGGCTTGGGATATGTTTTCTTAACCAGCCTGCACATCAAACATGTGGCTTTCGATCGCTTCGGCGGCGCGGTCCAAATTGGCATCAAACGCGCCAAACCGCGCCCGAATTAAATCATAAACGGGATCGGGCTCCGACAGGGAGTTCACGAAATTCTCCAGCGTTTCCGCGTCCGAAATCTGTTGCAACTCGGAAAAAATTTCCACGTCTTCGGCAAAAACGGCAGCAGGTTTCCCGGAATAGATACAATCCAGCACAGTCGTTGAAGTCGGCGAAATCATCGCGTCGCACAGGTCAATCGCGTCGTGAATGGACGCCTTAGCCAAGGGGCCTGAATAGTAGTGTGAGAACAGTACATTCGGATGCTTCTGCGCGAGGGCTTTGTCATGACTACGGTGGTTTTTACGCACTTTTCCACGGTGTGACCGAATGATGATCCCCATATCCGGATGGTTCGTGAGAATGGAATCCATCAGGTTGTAAAAATGCGAAATATGGTCACCAGAATAGCGCCCTTTGCCCCAACGGAAGGATTGGCACACCAACAACCGTTTGGGATATCGAGCGACCCAGTCGTTGACTTCAGGACCCCATGCATTTGAAGGCAAGATGTTTTTCTTCGTAAATCCAACAACCTGAACGCGCTCCGCACTTGCAGGCTCAAACAGGCTTCTGTTTTTTCCAAGGGGTTCCCAAAACAAAAGGCGCTGCGAATAATACGCCATAGGCCCATCCGTAAGAGGCCCGTTCACACCCAATTGATAGGCGCCGTGTTGTAGGAAAATGCTCTGTTGTCCGTTGGTGCGAATATGCGTGCCGCGTTGTTTGCGAGTGGTCGAATCCCAGTTTGGATCGGCAATCGTAAGAACCGCATCGGCTTTGTTGATGTCGCTTTTATAAAAGAGTTTCATCCGCCATTTGGACGCCGGTTCGGGCATGAAACCTTCGCTGTTGAAGGCTTGTGTAAGACGCTTTTCTTTGCGCAACAGTTTCGAGTAAACGAAAGCGCGCACATCAACGTTGCCGCGCTTATGCAGGCGCGCGAGAACCGGATAAGTGCTCTCTACATCCGGCATTCCGTTGAGATACGCCAACAGGACGGGTTTATGAGACATTCAATGCCGCCGAGAGGCTCGAGACGACTTGGTCCTGATCTTGATCGCTTAGACCGAAATACAACGGGATGCTGATCGCGCGCTTATAGTAGGCCTCTGCGTTGGGATAGTCGCCCCAGTTGAACCCACGGTTGCGCCAATACGGTTGCGTATGGACCGGAATATAATGCACATTTACACCAATCCCCGCCGCCCGCAACGCCGCAAAAACCTCCGCCCGATTGTCCACCTGAATAGGGTAGAGATGGAACGCAGAATAAGCATCAGACGATTGGGCTGGGCAGGTCAGCGGGAGGTCCGCCAGAAGCCTGTCATAGCGCGTTGCCAGTTGATTACGACGTTCCACAAATTCCGCAAGGCGAGTCATTTGCGAACAACCCAACGCGGCCTGCAACTCGGTCATGCGATAGTTGTATCCCAAGGCAACCTGCTCATACGCCCACGGGCCATCAAGCTCTTCACCGGTCAATGAAGCCGGATCGCGCGTTACACCATGCGAGCGATAAAGCTCCATACGCCGTGCAAGTTCTGGGTCTTGGGTGGTCGCCAGCCCGCCCTCTGCGGTGGTCACAATTTTTACGGGGTGAAAGGAAAACACGGTGATATCACTATGCGTGCAATCGCCCACGGGTTGGCCTTTGTACGCGGCGCCAATGGCGTGGGATGCGTCTTCGATAATGCGCACACCATATTGTTTGGCAAGCGCCCCAATCCGGTCCATCGCTGGGCTTTGCCCCGCAAAATGCACAGGAATCAAGATCTTAGGCAAAGTTCCAGCACGTTCCGCCGCAGCCAGTTTGTCGGCAAGGGCGTCGGGACACATCATGTAGGTTTGCGGATCCGTATCCACAAACGAAACATCTGCACCGCAATATAGCCCCACATTTGCCGAGGCGACAAAGGTGTTCGGAACGGTCCACAACCAATCGCCGCGCCCAAGGTCCAACGCCATACAGGCAATATGCAACGCTGACGTCGCCGAATTCACCGCGACGCCAAAAGCCGCGTTGCAGGAACTGGCAACCGCTGCTTCAAAGGCTGGAACGGTGGGGCCTTGCGTGAGGTAATCTGATCGCAAAACCCTTACGACCGCTTCAATATCCTCATCCGAAATCTCTTGGCGGCCATATGGGATCATTAGAATTTACCGATTTTACCACTGTTCGCGGCAATCCATTCCTGAAGCTCCGCAACGCCCATCCATTCAGAATTTCCGTCCGAAGTATACTCAAAATCTTCAGCAACTTTCTTGCCATCTTTAATCCGATATGGGTCTTTTGACCAATTGTGAATCGCAGGAATGATTTTGAAATATTTGTCATATTCATAGGTGTGGGGCGCATCTTCGACACCGATCATCTGCTCGTGCAATTTCTCGCCGGGGCGGATACCGATGGTCTCTTGTTTTGCTCCGGGAACAACCGCCGATGCAATATCGAGGATGTTCATGGACGGAATTTTGCGCACGTAAGTTTCGCCGCCAACCATATCCTCAAACGCGTGCCAAACCAGATCAACGCCCTCTTCAAGGGAAATCATGAAGCGAGTCATCCGTGGATCGGTGATCGGCAGCGACCCTTTTTCTTTGAGGCTATCGAAAAACGGAATAACCGACCCGCGCGAGCCCATAACATTACCGTAACGCACCACAGAAAAGCGGCATTTATCAGCGCCAGAATAGGAATTCCCCGCAACAAACAGCTTGTCGGACGCCAATTTCGTCGCGCCATAAAGGTTCACGGGGCTCGAGGCCTTATCCGTGCTCAAGGCAACACAGCGCTTCACGCCTTTGTCGATACAGGCGTCGATCACATTCATCGCGCCATTGATGTTGGTTTTGACACATTCAAATGGGTTATATTCCGCGATTGGCACAATTTTTGTGGCCGCCGCATGGACCACGAAGTCCACATCATCCAGCGCGCGCATCAAGCGGTCACGGTCGCGGACATCGCCAATGAAAAACCGCACACGTGGGTCATCGCCATAGATTTTGGCCATTTCCCATTGTTTCATCTCGTCACGCGAATAAATGATAATTCGCTTAGGATTGTATTTTTCAAGCGTCATAGGAACGAAATGCGATCCAAAAGAGCCAGTTCCGCCAGTCAGGAGAATTGTAGAGCCGGTCAGCATATTTTGTCCCTTATGAGGTTGTTGATTGCTCGTTTTACTTAGGTGAGCGTTAGAAGTTTTTAAACCTCGCGCAAGTCGATGTCCACAACAAGCGTTTCACGTAATCAAGGCGCGCGATTTAGGATTTAGGACTGCGTTCTAAAACGATGACTTCGGACTGGTATTTCCCATCCTCAGATAGGGCGCCATGAACAAAACTATCGCGGGCCAAGACGTCAAAACCATCAAATTTCTCGACGATGAAGCCAGTTGTGACCTGCTCAAGAACCCCGATATCCCCACTCTTTTCGGCGACTTTTTTGCCGATCGCATGATTGCGGACCAATACGTTTCGCGCGATCAGTGGCTTAATGATCGATATGTAATTGGCCACCACGTCAGGTTCCATTTCCTGAAACGACATGAAATTCGCAAAGAGGTCAAACTGTCCTTTGAGCTTTGGCAATTGCCACGGACACAGGACCACGGCGCTATACTTACCTTTCAGGTCCTCAAGATCAATTTCATCCATCAAGCGGCTCTGGGAATAATCCAACACACGATCCGCCCCAAAAACCTGTTGTAGGTACCACGTCGAAACGGCCGCAACGGGCGGGATGTCGACATTGACATAAATTCCATTGGATTGGGCCTTGAGGAATATCTCGCCAAGCGTGCCAAATCCGCCGCCAATTTCCAAACAGCTTGCAAAATCCGAGGTGTCGACTTCGCGCTTCAAAAGGTTGAGAGCGCGCATGTAATTGAGCATGGGATAACTATAGGCCCGCCCATCAAATTCAAAACGTTCACCGTCAACATCGGTGCTTTCACTCACCTTATCCAGATCCAAACCGCCCGATCGCTCACTGGCGCGGTACAAGCGATAATCCGCGCGGGCGCGATCAGAATGCGTGAGTCTCGTGGCCCAGCGCTTGCGTTTTCGCGGTGGCAGCTTGGCCAAAATCGGGTCCAGAATGTGGCGCCAGCGACCATAGGTATTGGACGCATAGACCGGAACGTAAAAGAAGCGCGCAGAGGGATGGGTACGGAAACTGGAAATCCCAAATTCCTGAATATCGTCTACAATTTTCTTGAGGCCACTGTTCCAAAAGTTCGTCGGTTTAAACTCTTGCGGGGCGGACTCCATATCGGTCAACATATCGTCAAGAACTGAAGTTTTCGCCATCATCGTGGTCCTTTAATCAATTGGAACCTCCCCAGTAAACCCAGAGAATTTTAGGCATTTATGCAGGCTAGAGGACTGTTTGCAACCGCTCTCTTGTCTTGGCAATTCAAGTCGCACCCATCGCAATCCATACTATTTACGGATATGAGAACATATACTTACACCTATGGTGTGGCTAACATGGGGTTGAAAATCGCCAATTTGAATTTTGAAAGACCGTAAATGCGCATTATTATTGCACTCCTTATCTCAATACTGGCAATCACACCTACGGTTGCCCTCGCGGATGGTCGCGTGGCCCTTTTGATCGGCAATTCAGACTATAGCCGCCCAGATCTTGCGCTTCCAAACCCCAAGAATGACGTTATCGCGCTGGCCGAGTCCCTCAGAAGTTTGGGCTTTTCCGTGACTGAAGTTATCGACCAAAGCTCGCAGGGCATGCAAGTGTCGTTGTCTGCCTTTCAAGCCGAGGCGGCTTCCGCAGAGATCGCGTTGTTTTTCTATGCAGGGCATGGCGTTCAGATTGGAGGCCAAAACTACCTAATCGGCACGGATATCGACACAATCAATGAAGAAGACCTACGCCGCGCATCGATGACATTGACCCAAGTGCGCGACGTCTTTGAGGCCGCAGCGCCAGACATTGGGATGCTCATTTTGGACGCATGCCGCAACAACCCGTTCGCCGATGCAGGGCAGGTGGAAAAAGGATTGGTGCGCACCAAAGGGGGCGCGGGTTTGCTCATCGCCTATGCCACTGATCCCGGAAATGTTGCCTTTGATGGCACGGGCGCAAACAGTGTGTTTACCTCTGCTCTTCTGAAAAACTTGGCGACCCCCGGACTTGAGGCGCGATTAATGTTGGGTCGGGTGCGCCAACAAGTGGTTCTTGAGACGCAGGGCCAACAGGTGCCGTGGGTGGAGGAAGCCGTACTGGGCGAGCATTATTTCGTTCCAGCAAGTATTGATGCGACCCCGAAGGACCCAAATACGCTCGAATTCGCCGAATGGCGCAGAATCTCCAGCAGCACAAATCCTGCCGAATTCAGCGCATATTTGGAGCAGTTCCCCGATGGCCTGTTTGCGGATTTTGCCCGCGACCGCGTGGCGATGTTGCAAAAAAGCCAGACAATTTCTGGCAACAGCCAAGACCTTCTCGCCTCTGCCGATATTGAACAAGTGAGTGCCGCGCTGGCCGCATTGGGGTTCTACGCGTCCAGTGACACCGCGCAAGCGGGCACAACCCGCAATCTAAATGCCGACATCGAAGTCGCAATGAATGCCTATCGTACGCAATTGGCCCTCCCCAATGACGCGAGCCTTGAACAGTTATTCACCGACGCAGGCCAAGGCTCAATGTTTCTTGCCGCCACAACCCTGCAACGCATGCGCACCGATATCGTTGCCCTGCGCAGCGTTGATCGCACCCGTGTCATCGCCCAAACTGCGCTTGTGCAAATCACAGAAATTGCCCTGACCAACCCCGATGCCCTCCCCATTTTGGAAATTGCCAAAAAAGATATGCAAGCCATTGAGGACTCTCGTGATACGATTTTACAAAGGCTTGATCAAAGTCGCACATATTACGACGAAATCCTCAATCGGGCCGTACTCTTTATGCCCAAAGGGGCGACGGTCGCCCTCATTGGCGGCGAAGAGCGCTCCCGCGATATGGGGCTAAATAACCAACGACTATTCAACGACGCAAATTTATTTTTGAAACATATTTCTGACGCGAATGAATCACAAAAAGGAAGTTACGCATGGCTCGTAGACGTTATTTCAGAGGGCTAACACTCCTTACAACCGTGGCTTCGCTTGCCCTTGTCGCCTGCGGCCCGACGCAAACCAGTCCTAAAAAGATGGCCATTGCGCCAACGACAACCGTCTCAGCAAGTTCCGCGGAAAAGCAACTTCAACGGCAAGCCACCGCGATGCAAAAAACCATCCTAGAAGGTGCGGTCGCAGGGGCTCTCCTCGCAGGGGCTTTGAGCTCGAACAGAAGGGGTGCGATTTCAATCGGCCCTGCCATTGGCTTTGGCATGGTCATCGGCGGATCGGCGGGAACCTACGTCGCGTTTCTTCAGAAACAGTACAGCAACAATGAGCAACGCCTCGACGCTGTGAAGTCTGATATCGACGCGAATTCCGCCGAAATTCAACAAACAATAAATGTCATGCGGGAAGTTCTGGCCGTTCAGGAAGCGGAGCTTAAATCCGTGCGCGCGCGGGTAAATAGTGGCGCATCGCCGGAAGCTTTGTACGCCGAACTCGCCGATGCCAATGCGAACTTGCTCAATATGCAGTTGGCTATTGAAGGGGCGGACCGACGTCAAGCCGAGTTAGGTCAGGTTCGTGGCCTTGTGTTGGCCAACAATAACACATCCTTAATCGACCCCGACCTCGCCGCCTTGGCGCAACAAATTACGTCGATGAAAGCCATCGCCAATGATCTAGAAAACCAGTTGTAGGGGCAAATAGATGCATAAATTTCTACCAATTCTCGGCTGTAGTTTCCTTCTGTCCGCCTGTGTTTCAAGCAGCGATCCTGCGGACGGCGGTTTTTTTAATGGTGTTCAAGGAATTTCGTCTGGCGGCTATGACGCGCGGATTGATGAGCGTGAGCAAGCCGTTGTCGCCTCCCAAAGCCGCAATTCGGATTTGCGGGCCGAGCAAGCCAACTTACAGGCGCAAATCAAGGCGTCTGAAAGTGAGCTTGCGAAACTGAAGTTCACAATCCTCCAGCAAAAAAATGCGCTGTCGGGAATGGACCCGCAAACCAGCGCACGTGTGAATGCGGTGCTGAATGCGAAACCTTCTGGAGCGACGGACCAATCCAAGCTTGCGGCTTTGCAAAAAACCATTTCTGATGCCAAGGCCCTCTCGGCTGAATTGGCGAAACTTGCGGCTTAAGACCTTTTAAGAACCGAAAACACGGGACAATGTGATGCAACAAGACGAAGAGTTTGGAGATTTCAAAAAAGCGCTCACATCCCCCGTTTGCCCCTATTGCACTGCAGCCATTTCCACGCATCAACTCCTGCAGCCAGGGCATTGTGGCGCTGAGCCTTGCTTCCTTGCGCATATTTCCCGTGGTGTTCAGGCGCAAAAAGACCAAAGAGAACAAGACTATATTGAACGACAAAACTCTGCAAAAGAAGGGAAGGCATCCGCCATTGCAACAGCCGCGTTCCACCTAAATTGCGATACGGACGACCTTCTGATTGCGGTCGTCCCCTTCCAAAACAACCCAGTTGAGCCCCTCCCTCCCGCGCACCGCGAAGCCTTCCGGCAGCATTTGGAAAAAATCGTCGAAGAGGCGTTCGCCCTTGGTTCAAGTGCCCTTGAGAACGCCGAAATTTCACCAAATTCCAGTGCCGAGCATTCAATAATCGATGCTGCCTGTAGTACCTGCCAAGGGTTCTGTTGTGCGAGAGGTGGCGGTGAAAACCATGCGTTCCTCACCGTAAAAACAATTCTTGGGTATCTCAGTCAGAATCAGGAATTACTTCAGGAGGACGTTATTGCCCACTATACGGACGCCCTTCCCCAAGCATCCGTTCGGGCGGCTTGCGTGTTTCAATCGGATCAAGGCTGCACCCTTGAACGCACCTCGCGTGCACCTCTGTGCAACACATTCTACTGTCACGATCTCCATGCCATGCATGATCTCACGCAAGGTCGCTCGGACGTCCGCATGGCAATTATCGGTGTGCAGGACGACACACCCGCAAAAGTATCCGCCTTTAGTGAAATCGCAGGCCAAATTTGTATTGACCCAACTTAACCTTCATTTTGGATTAGACACCGGCCTTAAATCCCATCGCTCTCGACGCCTTGAGGATCGGGTCCCAAATAGTGGAGGCAATGGGCGGGGGAAATTGCGCAAAACTGCCGGTAAATTCGGCGTCGCGGCGCAATTTGTCTGCATCTGATTGGCTCACTTGGGTGATATAAATTTGACGCTCGACCCGCGCACATCCAAGCTCCTTAAATCGATGTTCGAAAATAGTGTATGGTGCGATGATCAAAGTGCCCGGTCGCACGGTTTTTATGATCTGATCCTCTAGCTGTCTTAGCATTTCGATATGGCGCATGGGTCGGTAAAAATACACAACGTCATAGTTATCATAATGCGCATAATTCAACCCATCTGCTTCGATGACGTTACAGCGATCCGCTCGGGTATTCTTAAAGAGAGTCTCAGCGGCGGCAACGTAACCTGGATCAAATTCGAGCCCATCTGCGCGATCAAAAAATGCCGAAGCGCTCAAAACTTTCAACCCACCGCCGCATCCCACATCCAGAAACCGAACCGGATGCCTTGGACGTCGCGCCAACAGGATACGTCGCGCGGCATGGACATGCTCAATAAACACACTCTGTGGGAAGGCGATGTCGGCAAAACACCCATGCTCGCAGGCCGTTTCATTCTGCTTGGTATTGTTCAAAGTTTTGTAAAGGGAATCCAACAATTGGTCATTGACCATATTCTGGGAAATCGAAATATCATCCGTGGCAACGGAAGGTTTAAACAATTTGCGCCTTTGTGGCGGAATTTGATTGCGGATGAGGGTTTCAATTGCGGACCATTGGGTCATCCATGTGCGAGAATGGGTGGCTTCACTGGTCAGTTCGGCCCATTTCTGCGTCTCAAGAGCAGAGAGCGAACCGTTCAATTCGACTTCAGCAGTGCGCGCATTCGCTATTTCGGGGACAAAAAACAAAAACTTTCGGGCAACCATTGAGATTCGACTCATCGCCAACGTGACGCGCGCCGTATCGGCTTGCTCCGATTTGATCAACTCGGCACCGACAACTTCGACCGATTCACGAAGCTCTCCCAAAATGTCCTTCAACTCGGACTGTAGTTCACCGACTTGTTTCAATTTTCGCCCCTAGATTTTAGGCAGTCTCTCTCGGCGACACGCAACATGAATGGAAGGATAATCGCGTCAAATCTTACCTTCCAAACGCCATTGCTCCAGCATCTGCCGACTGATTTCAAAATGCATCGAATCTTCCCGGGTGAAACCCGCGCCCCAGACCCAGCCTTCTTCGTTAAAAAAATCCGCCAAAATGGTTAGGCCCAATTGGGTCTTTCCATCGCCCAGCGTATCAAGGTGTCCGTCGATATTTAGATCAACGGCCAGGCCAAAGGAATGGGTAGACGTGCGCCCAACGGTGCCCCGAATTTGCCGCACACAAAGCGCGCCAGCAGTATTTATACGCTCATAAAGGTCGGGGTCGGTCGCGCGAACTTTTTCAAACACGCGGTTCAAACTATCGACCGCAGGCTGAAGCATATTCACTTTTATCGGACCCACATCCGCCAAAACCAATAAATCCTTAAGTTTTGGATTGGTCATCGGTTCGCAATCGTCGCTCAGAACTTCCCTCGGTCGCCCCAAGAAAGATTCCAAAAAAGACGGCCCACCCACCACAATTCCCTTGTTTACTTCGCGTCGGTTCGCAATCAAAACCACCTGTGCATAAGCATCCAAAATGGTATTTGGTCCCTCTTTGACAAAAGGTTGGTCGTTCATCTGAGGCATAGCCTGCGGAGCCGACCCCAATTGCTGAACTTGATTTTGCAGAGCTTCGATCTGGCCACGAAGCGCTTCGATCTGCTGTCGCAACCCTTCAATCTCAATCCGCGCGCCGCTGTCAATTCCGGGTTCATTGGAATAATCGTCCTGTCCGCCACTTGTTTGAATGACCAGCCAAGCTAGGGCAGCCAAAAGCAAAACAATCGTCAGGACAACAATGGGGATGAGGCGCTTCAGTGGAAATATTCCTGATTAAATTATTCGTTTTATGTTTGCGGTAAGCCTTGCCGCGTGTCAACAGTCACGCGACATACAGCGTGATACTGGCCGTTTTCAAGAATTATGAAAGTGATTTTAAAATCTAGCCATGTTACGGTAATCAAGAAGAACATTTATGTTCCATTTCAATGGAGTCTTTAGGCATGACAAAACACGGTTTAATCCTTTTCACATCAGCTATGGTGGCGCTCACGACTTTCGGCTCCCCTGTATTTTCACAATCCAACAACGATATGACCGCTGAGGAAATGACGGAACGGTTTAGTGCCCAAAAAACCCGTGGCCTTGTTGTTGCGGTTCCCGCCAACGAAAATGCGACCGAAACCGATGCTGCGGCACAAGAGACTGTTGCGGCCACCGTCGCTCCAACAGCGGAACTGAACACGGATATTGTCCCCAAAGACGAACAAGTAAATCTGAACGTTTCCTTTGATTTTGACTCAGCGGCCTTGCGTAGCGATCAACTCCCAAAGCTGGTTGAATTGTGTTCAGCTCTTAAAGCGGCCGATGTTCAACAAATTCGTATTCTTGGGCACACGGATGCCTCCGGTTCTGCGGAGTATAACGAACGCCTTTCAAAATTGCGGGCCGAAGAAGTTAAACGTTTCCTTGTCACTGACTGCGGGTTCCCTGAGGATCGTATGGAAGCGCTTGGCGTTGGCGAACGCAATCTGTTTGATCCCGCAGACCCCAATGCCGATAAAAACCGTAGGGTCGAGTTTCAGGCTCTTGGCTAAATTCGGTGCAAGCCGTTCCTCCAAACTCCCTAAAGAATCGCGCAAGGATATTCTGTGAATTCAAATAGCAATCGCGGTATTTTTCAGATCGGCGATGTGCTGAACAATACTTACAGAATTGAAAAAGTCCTTGGTCGCGGTGGTACATCCGAAGTGTACCTCGCCACCAGTGTGATTTCTGGTCGCGTCATGGCGCTCAAAGCGCTGCGACCAGAGTACTCGTTGGATGAGGATTTTCGCGCGCTGATGACTCGCGAGGAGGACATGCGCGAAATCCGTCATGATGCAATTGTACGGTATTATGACAACCAACAGACCGACAGCGGGCTGATCTATTTGGTGATGGATTATGTCGAAGGGCCGGGACTTGATAGAAAAATCAAGGACGGTGGGATGCCCGCCGACGAGCTGCTCATTTTGTGCAAACGCGTCACCGAAGGGTTGGTCGCGGCCCACAAGAAAAACATCGTTCATCGTGACCTTTCACCAGATAATATAATTCTGCGCGACGGTAATCCGCATGATGCGGTGATCATTGATTTTGGCATTGCAAAGGATACCAACCCTGGTGCCGAGACGATTGTTGGCAATGAATTCGCTGGGAAGTATGCCTATGCCGCACCCGAACAACTTAGCGGTCAAACGGATGCCCGTGCGGACATCTATTCCCTCGGCGCGCTTTTGCTGGCGACCTACCGAGGTAAAGCGCCCGATATTGGCAACAACCCGATGGAGGTCATCAAGCGAAAGTCAGAGGTCCTTGATACATCTGGCGTTCCGGAACCCTTAAAATCGCTCCTTGATGCCATGACGCATCCCGACCGCGAGTTTCGTTTGCAATCGGCACAAGCAGTCCTTGATCGACTTCAGAACCCACAGGATAGCACCTCGGAAATTCCGGCGGAATTGGAGGACATGGACCGCACAGTCATCGTCCCACTTTCCAAAGCCAAGCCCAAAACCACACCCTCCGCCTCCCCTAAAACAACTGAGAACAAGAGTGCGCGCCAAGATCCACAGCCTCCTAAAAAATCGCGCAGCCTCCTTATCCCTACTCTAGCGGTCCTGCTGGTTTTGGCAGGCGGCGCCGGCGGATATTTTTCTGGGTTGTTCGGCGGACTTGTCACGACGAGTTACCCTGTTGCCGATCCCTTTACCTTCGTGGCCAGTCGTTCGGAAAACGGAACTGCACAGGCGGTTGGCAACGTTCCTTCCGAAGACATACAGCTGGAACTGACCCAATTAATGACCAAGTTGGGCGGCTCAGCAGAGTTGACTTTGGCCAGTGGAGAGATTGCCGAAACTTGGGGGAAAGATGTCCTGCAGTTGGTCAATAATGTTAGTGGCCTGCCCGAATGGCGCGTCCTCCTGAATGCCAATCAAGTGCGCATCACGGGCCTCACCAATGACGCGTCTGAACAGCAACGCCTAAATGATTTATTCGCCGGAAACGGTATTCCCGCCGGTTTAACCGGTACCGCGAATATTGAACTGGGCCCCCGAATCCTACCGGTTGCCGCGCTCCTGCCAGCACTCAACGGCTATGCCGATTGCGGCGAGTTACAAGTCATCAACCCGCCCGCTATTGGCTATTCCAATGCCGACGTGATCACTGTCACGGGCCGTGTTGCGAACGAGACCACGAAGGGAAATTTGGCGGAAACTTTGGCCGCGATTATTGGCGAGCGATCCCTCGATCTAGACTTCGAGGTGCTAAATCCCACTCTTTGTTCGATAAGTGGCGCCCTGCCTATGGTCCCGACGGGCGGCGTTGGCGTCACCTTTGGATTGGGGCCAGACAACACACCAAACCCAACGGGCACATTCTTTGTTGGGGACAATCCCATCATCGACATCACCTTGCCCGCCGACCTCACGGATGGGTATTTATTCGTATCTGCCTTGGATGTTTCGGGTAGTGTTTTTCACCTTTTGCCCAACGTATTGATCAAAGATAACAGCATCGCCTCCTTGCGCGATGGGCGCAGCGGACCAATCGACATTCGGGTTGCTTACAGTCTTGATGACGCGGCAGATGGCAGTAAATTGGCGTTTAATGTCGATGCCACGTCGCTGGGGAAAACCCAAATTATCGCGATCTACTCTGACACGCAAATATTCGATGGCATACGCCCAACGACGGAATCAGCTGGCGGTTATGCGGCGGCTCTCAAGGCACGTTCAGGCACAATTCGCTCGCTTGACAGCCGGATACTCACCACGGCAGAACGGCCATAAATCAGATCGGCCTGCGCGCAAAACGCGTAGGCCGCTCGCTAAGCGACATCCACAACGATGATGGAAATGTTGTCCGCGCCACCGCCCTCCAAGGCTATATTCAGAAGCTTCTCGGAAACGGTTTCAATCGGCGCTCCCGTGATCGCTTGCTGCAGTTTTTCAAACCCTGCGTATTTATTCAAGCCATCTGAACACAGTAAAAACCGGTCACCAGGCTCCAAGGTTCCACGTATTTTATCAAGCTCAAGGTCATCGCCGACCCCTACAGCTCGCGTAATCGCGTTTGATTGTGGGTGGTGCTCGGCTTCGTCCCACGTCAACTGCCCCGCGTGGACCAGTTCGGCTACCAGCGAATGGTCCGAGGTTAACAGCTCAATTTTACCGTCGCGCAACCGATAAAGGCGACAGTCCCCCGCCCAAAAACAAACAAGGTGCTGCCCCGAAATCATCAGCGCAACCACGGCCGCACCGATGGTACCGCCGCCGCGCGATTCAATCTCGTCCAATATGATTTGATGCGCATCAAAAATAGCCTTACGCAACGCTACCATTCGATTGGCAGGCTCAAGGTCAAGCGGCAGCATCGCAACGGCATCGACAATCGTTTGCGACGCAAAATCGCCTCCCGAATACCCTCCCATACCATCGGCCACGACCCAGATATTTTGGTCCCCTAATGCAAGGATACTGTCTTCGTTGATTTTGCGAACTTTCCCAACATGGGTCACTGCGTTATGGCGTATCGCCCTCATGTCTGTGCCCCTATCCGTTGGTCATTTGTGTTCCAAATTGCGGCCTCTAAATTAAAAAGCCCTTCCATTTCACGCTCATCCGGCAACCCAGAACACCGGATAGTCCGCGTGTCCTCGTCAAGACGCGCGCTCCAAACGCTGGTAGGCGATATGCTGCGGGATTTCGGCGAAGCCTGAGGACCTTCCCCAACGAGCGGAATGGCACTCAAACACGTGCTTAACGCCTCGGTGGTCATGCTGTCTTCGAGCGCATCTAGGGCGACAAGTTCCAATTCCTCAAAGGTCGCCGTTGCGGACAAATGTGCGTCAGAAACCTCAGTTAGCAAGGCGATTGGCGTGACCAACGTAAGAGGAAACGCCCGCCCAACCCGATCCACTGACGGCATTAGAACGCCCATCGCCGCATTTTGCCCCGCAAGCCCAGCGCTTAACGTAAACCGCCAAATCGGCGCGGACATATAGCAGGCCTGCCACTCCTCCCCGAGTGAATTGCGCACATTACTCAGGCCCATCTGAAGCCACTGGTCCCACGGTCGCACAAAGTCCGACGAAACATTAATTCGGAAGAAATCTCCCAAACTGGGAATTTTCCCAAAGGCACCAAACCCAGCCACGATCAAAAAGATTTCGGGCAGCTGAATTTGGTCAGCGCCGGTAAAGCAAAGGGATTGAGGGCCGTGCTGGTCTGCATCTGAAAGATAGCGATGCGCCCGCCAATATTAAAAATGACCCGCTTTCTATCGGGAACATTCGTGTTGCGAACCTCCGCAGAGTCTAACATGCGAAACCACGCCCACGGACCCGTTTGTGTGATCGCACTTTCCGAATTTCTTTTCTCCGGAGTGAACGATATGCGTGCACCACCAACGGGTCCGGGCCAACGTACAGCCGCCGGTCGAGGGATTTTATCTTTATGCTGAAAAGTCACGGGCTGACCATCAATCTCCAATAGAATTCCGCGCGCTTTTGGATCGAGTGCTTCGGGCGTCATTTGAAAGCCAACGTTGATTACAGGCGATCCCGCAAAGAAGGCATCACGAATTTGGGCCGCGTTTTCAAATTGCTGCAACACGGCCTGAGAGATCCCCAAGTCGGTATTGTTGACCTGTTTAAAGCTCCAAGGGCTTGTCTGAACATCCACAAATTTTGCGAGGTTATCCTTGAAGAACTTGTCCATCTCCCCGTCGGGCCGGAACAAAGCCGAAAAGTCTGGAATGGCTGCTTCGGCACGGGCGCGGTGTGTAAACGGATACGTGTTGTTAGCGACGCGTTCGCAGATTGGCAGAACCGTTTGCTGCCACTGGGCGTTTATCCCAGCGCGCGTTCCCTCCGTTGCAATTCCTGACGAACCAACAACAATTTGCGAAGACCACCGCTTCATAGGTCCGTTTGAAACCCGACCGACGGCTGCCTGAAAGCGCTGGAGTGCAACACTTGAATCTTGTGGGTTACCGATGCCACCCGCGAAATTAAGATTGCTAAGGTCCTGATACACATCCTTGAGGATATCGATCAATTCGTCCAGCTGTGACCCTTGCCCTTCGGGTTTGTTTGTCAATTGGTGCAGCCACGCAAAGTGATCCTCGACAAACTGGCCCGGAGGTTGTGGTTTACCGCCTGTTTCAGTTTGCGCTGAGGTCATGGCCTCAAGGAAAATCCGCCCATTCGTGGAAAGCCCGCGCCGCGCCAGACGCGTTCCGATGGTTTGCGCCCCATCTGCAACCGCCGCTGTACCATTCCCTTCATCGCTCTCGGCGGTTAGGTTTGTTTCGTAAGATACCGCTTCCAAAACATTGCCAATGGGTGACGTTGGCCCAGACAACACGTTGGTAACTTCGACAGCATTCGCCAAGTCACTCATGGGAATGATATCGAGATCGCCGAGCAACGTGTCGTATTGCAAGACGAAATCACCATAGTAGAGGTCCAAAACATCTCGACTCATTGCCATAAGCGCGGCTTGGCTTTGTTCCTGTTGCGCGCTTTCTCCGAGGACCCAGCTTTCGCGCTGAATGCGGGTTGCGATCCCTAGAGCTTCCTCCAGAAAAACTTCGTTGAAGCCGGCGTAGGTGTAAATGCCGGGAATCCCGTCGTTAAGTTGCTTGCCCGATGAGCGACTAAAGGCGCGCGTAATAGCAGGGCCACCGATATCCGTGAGCCGCCAAGCAGGAAGCTCTGTCGCTGCGGCGGAATTGATAATCCCGTTATACACCCGCTGCGATTGTGGCATTTGCGTCAACACACGTTGCACCGCCTCGACCAAATCATTATTCAGCGCGATGGGGTCAAGGGGCGCAGATAACAGAACGTCCAAATGCCCAAGCAAGTCTTCTCGCATGGGTTCGCCACGAGTATCTGGAAACGCCTGTTCCCAATCGGATTGCATCCAGTTGATGATTAAATCGCGATTGAGCGGACCAACCTGCCCCAAAATGAGGTAAACTTTCAAAGCGTCATAGAGCAAATCGGGATTGTTGATGTTTGTTTGCAGTTGGTTTTCAAGTCGCAAGAAAAGCCGTGGCAGCAAAAATTGGTTCAACGACGCCCGATAGCTTTGGCGCTCTTGGTTGTTCATGATTTTGCCTTGAAACAGGCCCCATCCCCTGCCTTCGGACGATAGATCAGCGTCCATTTGTGGATTGTCAGGAAGATCGCGCAGAATGTTGAGCGCGGGGATAATGGAGGCCAGATCGGTGTCACCGACGGGGTTTGGCGGAATTTGAGCAATGGCCGACCGATAGGCATCGAGGTCTGTTTGGGTGGCCTTTGCAACGGCGGTATTGCCCTGAAAACTCTGTGCCCAAACGACACCCATAAAGATAGCGGCGGAAATAGCGGCGGCAAAAGCGGCGCGTTTGGTCCATCGATACCGACGCTCCACTTTGTCGTCCGCCGAAACAAGACCCGCTTCTTGAAAGATCACCTGATCAAAAAGGCGCGTCAGAAAATAGGATCGCCCCGTTCCGCGCCCCGAGCCAATCGCTTGACGGCCAATGCCAAAGGTGCGGGCCATGCCCATCATCAAACGGTCAATCGGCGTGCCTTCTTGGGTGCCCGACGTGAAGTAAATTCCCCGAAGCATTTGGCGATCTTCGAATTTATTCTCTTGAAAGAGCTCCGCTAAAAACGTCCGCGCGACACCCTGAACCGAGGCCACCTGTGCAGGGAAACTTGCGATCATACTACGGCGCTGAATGTCGGTCTCGTTTTGCATCCGTTCCAAAGATTGCGCATTCAAGCGTTGTAACAACAGCGAGAATTCTTCGTCAAACGCGGCAATCGGCGACACTTTGGCCTTTTTGGTGATCAACGGCAGCGTGAAGCCCCAGACCTGCTCGCGCTCCACTTTGCCCAAAGGTTCGTAAAACTCGGAGAAACCCGCGATCAAATCGGCTTTGGTAAACAGCACGTAAACAGGGAAATGCACCCCAAGTTTTTCGCGCAACTCTTGTAACCTACGGCGCAATGCGACCGCGTGGCCTTTTTGGGTTAGCTCATCTTGCATCGAAAGATCAGACAGGCTGATGGCAATAATGGCCCCGTTAATCGGCTGTCTTTTGCGATGTTTTTTAAGTAGCCCCAGAAATCCAAGCCACGCGGCGTTATCGGCTTCGGCATCGCTTTCTTGGGTGGTATAGCGTCCCGCCGTATCGACCAAAACGGCATTGTCCGTAAACCACCAGTCGCAATTTCGCGTGCCACCAACACCGCCAACAGCGGTTTTTCCAATTTCATCCGCGAGAGGAAACTGCAGACCAGAATTGACAATCGCGGTGGTTTTCCCCGCACCGGGTGGGCCAATAATCACGTACCAAGGCAGCTGGTACAAGTGTTTGCGCCCGTGTTTGGATTTGCGCAGACCGAGCATCGCGGCCTTCAGCTTGGCGCCCATTTCACCAAGTTCTTCGGTCACGGCCTCATCTGGCGCACCCGTCTCATCGGCCATGCTTGCGAAGTCATCGGCAAGGTCAGTGTCACGTTTGCTGTGGACCAACAAAATCGTGAGAATAATCAGAAGCGCAACAATCCAGAGAAGGGCCAACCCAATAAGGCGCCCCATAACACTGTCAAATGGATGCCAATCGCCAAACCCTAGAAAGCCCCCGAGGAACCAAAGGCAAACCGACAAAATGAGCGAGAGGATGACGGTAATGCCAATCCCCGATCCTAAGGCTTTAAGCACTTTCTTCATTCCGTCAGTTCCTCGCGCAGCAGTATAATTTCGATGCGCCGATTTTCAGCGCGGCCTTCCGACGTATCATTGCTCGCAATCGGATCCGTATCAGAGCGCCCTTCGGCGACCAAACGGCTGGCCTCATCCAATTCGGGTGAAATGCTTTTGCGAACCATCTCCGCACGGGCCAACGACAAAGCCATGTTGTTTTTAAACCGCGCCGACCGAATGGGGGAACTGTCAGAATGTCCGGCGATAATGACTTGTCCTCTGGTGTCATTGAGCGCGTTGGCGACCCGAGAGAGCGGCACCAAGAAGGCAGGAGTGAGCGAATCCGATGCGGATTTGAACATGTCCTTGCCCTTGATCCGCACTGTAATAGTGTTGGCGTCCTGAAAAACAGAAACCAATCCCTCGTCGATTTCAGCCTTCAAAATCTCCGACACACGGTCTTTCTGCGCGATAACTTCTACAGAAGGTTCAACCACAACAGGCGGCGCGCGCCGTTCCAATTCGGCAATACCCGTGGGATCAATCACCGTGAACTGCGCCAATATTTTGTCCGTAGAGTTCGACAACAGGTTTGAAAGCACTAGAAACACAATCGTCATGACGGCGGCCAGCGCGCCCACCGATATCCAGAAAGGCTTCCACGCTGACAACTGGCGCAACGGTTTATTCAACCCCATCCAATGAGGCGACAGATCATGCTCGATGTCACCCTTTTGCGTGCGAATAATCCGCGCCAGCCCCGTGCGGATGTTCATATGTTTATCAACACCGCCGGCCTCGACCCTCAAACGGCCCTCGAACCCCAGCGATAGACACACATATAGGAATTCCAACAGGTCGATATTTTGCGCGGGGTCTTTTTCAAGACGTGCAAGAAGATCATAAAAACGGTCGCCGCCGACAGTTTCACGATGGAAAGTCGCGACCAAAGATTGCTGGCCCCACGTGGAAGCGCCACCCCACGGCGTGTTGAGGACAACATCGTCCAATGTGGCACAAATGGCGTAGCGCGCAACTTTGATCGTTTGCGGATCGATCTTGGCTTGCATGGCGCGGTTCTCAAAAGCCCGCACTTCCGCAATCACCGAACGGCGCATAGTTTCTGGATCGGCATGCTGGGCGCGGTTGCGAATACGGCTTACGAGGGAAAACAATGTAGAAGCTGCTGCATGGATCGGATTTAGGCCCGTAAAATCCTCGACTGCGGATTGATCTTGCTGAGGTGACGGCGCGCTTGGGGCGGGCGCCGCTGGCGCGGGAGCGGGCGCGTTAAACCCCGCGGGGTCATTATAATCCGCAGGACTAGGAGCCGCCGGAGCGGGGGCAGGCGTTGTGCCAAAAGGCGCTGACGCAGGCCTCCGCCCTCCCGGATTGGGGCGGATCACTGTGCGTTCGTTGTCGTTTGGTTCCGCAAATGGGTCGTCATCTGACATCGTTATCTCACAATTCTTCTAGCTCTTACGGATCGCCCAGAGCTCCATTTTAAGCCCCGGATACTCTCCAGACACATGCACGGCGATGCCGCCCGAAGTGGTCATTTTTCCCCAATAGGGGTTGGTGCCATCCAATTCATAGTACACACAATTCGCGTTGAATGGGATTTGGCGCGGCGCCACGGGAAGGGGCCGCATCGGAATGCCAGGCAAAGCCGAATTTACCAACTGGCGAATTTCCTCAACAGGGCCAATCTTGGATTGCCCTACGAAATGCCGCCGCAAGTTTTCGGCAGGGATATCCGCGCTCACGGCAAGGACAAATCCAGCCGTACTCAACAGTTTACGATCCGCAATCACACCAACGGAAATTCCGTATTTGCGTGGATCAAGCGGGATGGAAACCGCTGTTTGCTCCAACACAGCAGAGAGGTACTGGCGCAAAAGTCGGATTACGGGCGCGAATGTCGCCGAGAGATCGTGGTGCTGATACGCCGGAAATTGCGGCGGGTGTTTTTCCGGTGCCATGAACGTCGAAAGCTCGCCTGCCAGCGAAACACAGTCCCGATAAAATTGAATGGGGTGTACATTTTCAATCATCTGGAGATGGCGTATCACGGGCAAGACGCGATTGATTGTCTGAAGCAAAAGGAAATCCTGAATTTCCGCCGCCCCTTTTGCACTGCCACTTTGGCTCATGCGGCCTGACAAAACGGTCATCCGATGGTTCAACAAACCCTCAAGCTCTTGCATAAACCCGTCGAGGGTTTGGGCCGCGCGCAAGTCAAGACAAGACGGAATAAACGCGCCATCCAAAATCACTTCTTGGTCTGGGCGCACCTCAACAATCCGCGCGATCGGAATGACCAAACGGTCGGCCAGATCATCAACCTCAAGCGCGAATTGCAGACGTAATTTCCCAACGGTCAGCGTCGCCGCCTTTTTGCCGGAGCCCGTAGTATCGGTAACTTCAACCTCAGAGGAGCGAAACCGTGTCGCCGACAATTCGGTCCCACTGGTATCGGCTTCGGCTGCGCCCTGACGGCGTTGCGGAACGCTTAAATAGACAACACAATCTTTGATGCCCGCGGGAACATCCAACGCTGGCGGGTGATCTTCAACATTGGGCACGCGAAACACGGTGCCGTCCTGTGTCAAACCCGAGCAGGATTTAATCGCGAATTGACCAACCTTTAGAACGTCTTGATCAATCTCGAGATCAGTAACGCCCCATGCATAAGGTGCAATACGCCGCGCCAAACCGGCAATGAGAGCTTCGGTGTATCGGTCTGCCTGTTGGAAATGGTGAGGCTGTAAAAACAGCCCCTCGGTCCACAATACTTTGCTATCCCACGACATATAGTTGCTTCAACTCCCAGCTAGGCTGTGCATCACTTCAACCTATCAAGTTGGTCTTGATAGGCCTTTGCGAATTCATTGCTAAATAGATCTTGGAAATCATTTTCCGCCTGATCCACTATCTCTTGATATTTATGTTCAAAACCGTCCCAATAGCTGGCCTTTTTATTCGTCAAAGGAGAGCGAAAACCACGATCAGACTCGATCAATTTCACCAGAGCTTTTGGCTCCATTTTTGCCAAAACCCCCTTCAAGGCGGCTTCCATTCCCGTCATCATTGCGACTTCATGCGCTTTGATATCCGTCAGAGCTTGTTCTGACGCAGCGACCGCATCCATGTATCCTTTGGTCGTTGGTTTCACCATACTCTCAATGGCTTGCTCGGGACTAACGGAAAATTTCAACGGGTTGTTCCCGCCATGACTGATCATGGTTTGATTAATCCGAAATTCCGATTTGATCGTTGCGCGAGTCATGAGAATTTCGCGCACACCAAGGATCATCGTGCGCATAACTTTCCCAAGACGGTCCATCGTTTCCTCAAGAGCATCGTCCGAACAGGACAAAGCCCCCTCGCCCAGCGCGTTCAAAAAGGCACGCGCGGCGCGATCATCCCCTGTGGTGGCAACCGGTGTCGCAACAGTTTGCGCCGTTAATGTTACTTCAACGCGGGGCGGCGGAGCGACAGGTGCAACATCCAATGGCTCTTCTGGAATTTCAACGATGGGCGTGGGAACAGGGGGGACTGCAAAGGGGTCTAAAGGCGAAGCATCCTGTGCATCTGAACCATCAATCGGGCCCAAATCGCCCAAATCCCAGTCGTCAGGAATTGCGCTTGACGCTGGGGCGGACGCTGAGAAGGAGTCCTCCAAAGAGGAAGAATGTTCAGAAATGCTCGCACCCTGATCGCGATTTTCCTCTTGCCGAGGCATCATTAAATCGTCGTCGTCATCGCCCATCGGCGGCATGAGTCCGTCATCCCCTATCTGGTCGCGTATCACGCTTTGGTGGCCCTGAATCGGCGTACTCGGACCAAGGAGGTCATCCAAGAAATCATCGCCCGATGAATCGTCTAGGACATCCATAATCTGGGCTGCGCCCGTTGTCAGTGGGGCGGATTGATAATCAGATTGTGACTCAAAGGAATCCGGCACTCCAGCAGGCACTCCAGCCGCGATCTCGACCAACAACTCATAGGTGCCAATCGACAAAATATCGCCGTCATTCAAAGGGGTGGGCGTGGGGCCAAGCGCGGCTTTATTGTAATTTAAGAAGGTGCCATTGGTCGAGAAATCAATAACCACAACATTGCCGCCATGATCCTCAATCGCACTGTGGCGTCCCGAAATCACTTTGTCGGGGTCGGGCAAAACGAGGTCGTTTTGATCGGATCGCCCAATCGTCATCGACGCCCCAGACATCCGAAATGGCTGTGCATTGCCCGGAATGGTACCCGTCGATTGAAAATGTAAGATAACGGTCATTGTAGCGGCTATCCCCCCACAAGAACGGTTGGACATCCCGGCCCGGCGACAGCGCCACCGTGAGCCGTTGAATCGCCAATCCGCACAAGGGGTCGCCCGCCGACCATAACAGTCGCGGACCCTTTGACCAGAGCATCAGGCGGACCAACGCAAATCGCCATATTTCCAAGCGGAGCGGCAGGCATCATTCCGATCAAAACTGTCGGAACCCCGGGCGGCGCAATCGGCCCCCCAACGTGAGGAATCGGCGGAATTCCCGGTGTAACCATCGGGCAAACGTGCATATCTGTAATACGAGCTGCGGGCGTCAAGACGGCATCTCCTGTGTGTCTTTTTGTTTGTTTAACGTAACATTGCCATTGCCGCCACGGGCAATATTCAGCGCTCGGTCGATCAACAATTTCGCCGTCACCGCGATATCCTCGCCCATGCCCATTGCGATAATATTCATCCCAAACGCCGACGACTGAGAGGCCCCCGCAGGCGCTGGGTATTGCGCAAGGTTTCCCGGTCCAAGCGTATCCGCACTAAAGACAACCGCGATTGCGCAATGCACTGTGTCGTCATCCATATCCGCTAGCTCAACGGCCACACGCGCCGCCTCTCTTGTTTCATCCGAGGGGCTACGCACCCATTTTTCCGCCGCCAAAAGGGGGGCTGGAAGGCTTTCAACATCTGGCCCAGCAACATCGCGTGCGGCAAGGCATGCCCACCAGCACCGTTCGCGCGGCGGCAAAGCAACAGACATCAAACGCAAAATATCGATATAGGCTTCCGCGCCGTCGAGTTCCTGTAAAACGGTCGAAACGCTGGCGTTCGCGGGCGCCTTTACTTTGGTACCCAGTTTCGCATTCGCCATAGCAAGCAATCGCACGGCGGGCTGATTTGGGACTTTTTTGAGGTCGGTGTAATCTGTCGTCATCCTGCGCCTCCCCTAGTTGATGGTGGTCAAACCGCCCTTTAAAACAAGCATCGCATCGCCCTTAACTTGGGTCATCGGCGCTTTGGCCTCGATCATAGCGGTGCCCTCTATCTTGATCATCGGCCCTTTAATGGTTACCCCGCTTGGGTCAATTTTAATGCTTGATGGGCCGACTTTCAAAGTGATCGACTGCATTGCCGTCATGTCAATTTTACCAGCCTTAGTGTCCAAAGTGAAATTGCCCATCGAAATCGTTGTGGATTCATTGCCGGATTTTATCTCTCGCTTGACGTTGCCTTGCTTGACGGTCTCGGTCACATTTCCGGTAATTACCTGCGTAGACTTCCCCTCGATCGTCTCAGTTTTGTCCTTCTTGACCGCAATCGTTTGTTCGCCCGCTGATACGGTAAATGTGTGATTACCTTTTTCAATAATCTCATCCAGATTGTTCTCAATCTCAACCTTCATACTCTTTTCGCCATCAGCTTCCGCCTTAAGGCAATCCTCTTCGTAAGGGTATCCGACCTTGACGTGGGCGCTGTTTTTGATGGTTTGAACGTAGTCCTTTTCGGACTGAAACCGCACCAACTCATCGCCCTTCTTGTCCTCAAACATAAGTTCGCTAAAGCCACCGCCGCTCTTGGAACTGTTGGTTTTCATCCCCATCCGCGTTGCGTTTTTGGGCAACTCATACGGTGGCATGTTGTCTGCGTTATATAGCACTCCTGTGCAAATTGGGCGATCGGGGTTTCCTTCCTCAAACTGAATGACAACTTCGTGGCCAATTCTAGGAATCGCAATTGTGCCCCAGTTTTTACCAGCCACTGGCATCATTGTTCTGATCCAACACGTCGTCTTATCATCGTATTTGCCTTCGCGATCCCAATGGAACTGAACCCTAATACGACCATACTTATCCGTATGGATTTCCTCGCCACTCGGCCCCGTTACGACGGCGGTTTGAAAACCGTGTATTTCTGGCTTAGGAGTAATCTCCGGCATTCTAAAAGCGGCATCTTTTCTAACAACTTTGCATTGAATACGTGTGTGCTCATACTCGCTCAGCCCAAAAGCTTCTCGTTCTTTTAGCAAAGGCTTTATTTTGGAACCACTCCCTGCTTCCAAAAGAAAATATTGCTTGAGTTCAGTTATCATGAAGTCTTCAGACCCCGTGTCGTGCCGAGGATGATCAATCAACTCGAATGTATCACCAACACCGAGGTTCAAAATATTCCCCTCGGCACTCCACGATTGAAAGGCTGCGGCCGTCGCATCCATCTGATATTTCGAAAAATTTTCCCCAACTTCGGTTTCAAGATAGCGGCCTGGATATTTGTAAATTTCGTAATCGCTATAGGTGTGACTGCCACTGTCCTTCGAGGCCACAGATGTGAGATCTGCTTTAGGTCTCTCAAAATTATAGTCATCCAGAGTTACTTTTCCGCTGACAACCTTCTCCGCCGCGTCCCATCGATAAAAATGGTCCAATTGCAGTTCTGCTTCGTCGTCGCGAAAGGGAAGTTTGCTGTCGACTTTCACGTTAGAATGCGCCGCGATCGAGTCCGCCAGTACCATTTTCGCCTGACTATCCTTGTATTGAAAAAAGAAGTAAATTCCCTCTTCCTCAAGAAGGCGCGTGATGAATTCAAGATCCGTTTCACGGTACTGAACGCAATACTCGCGTACCGCCTCAGCCCCCGAAAGGGAAGTTTTCAAGTTAGCGCTAAAACCGTGTTCGCTCAGGACATTCTTTACAATTTCGGTGGTTGTCTGGTTCTGAAAAATGCGATTGTCTTGCTTCCTAGACAAAAACCAAATCCATGGTCGAATTTCGGCGAGGTAATGACCATTTCCCGATGACGACCCCAAATATTCCGCACACACGCAAATACCGCAAAAGTACTGCTGTTTTTCGTCCTCTCCGAAAATCTTGACATCCATACTTTTGCCGACGAACTCACCCAAATCTAACAAGAGATCATTTGACACAAATTCGATCCGCGCTAGGGGCACGGTATTCATTGCCCCCTCAACGATTCCGGCAATAAGTTTGACAGGAAGTTCTTGCCCATCGGCAGTCATCTCCATGGCATAATTTGATTTGCTTTTCATGCCATCCCCCTTTTGATTACGGCGCCGATCGTGCCCAAGTCAGGCCGATTTTCAGTTTATTCAAAGCTAGCAGGCAAACCCAAGAACCCTCAGGTGTGCCTACCATATTCGAGAATGTCTATTTATTCAAAGCTATAGACAAAATCGTGGTCTTTCACATCGATGGACACTTTGGACACATGCTTGCCCTCCATCATGCGCGTCAAAAATTCCGAAGAAATTTCAGGCAACATGGTGTTGGTCACAATAGTGTCGATCATCCGCCCACCAGACTCAAGTTCCTGACAGCGATTCACAATTTCATCAACCACAGCGTCGGTATATTCAAACGGAACACCGTGATTTTCCATGGTCCGCTTTTTGATACGGTTCAATTGAAGGACAGTGATCTTGCCGATCATATCCGGAGACAAAGGATAATAGGGGATGGTCACAAGACGACCCAACAAGGCTGCTGGGAAAATCTTGAGCAACGGTTCCCGCAGCGCCTTGGTTATACCATCAATTTCAGGCATCAATTCTGGGTCGGCGCACATATCCATAATCAGGTCAGAGCCCGCATTTGACGTAAGCAAAATCAATGTATTCTTGAAATCGATGACCCGTCCTTCTCCGTCTTCCATGACACCTTTATCAAAGACTTGGAAAAACACCTCGTGCACATCCGGGTGGGCCTTTTCAACCTCATCCAAAAGCACAACGGAATAGGGTTTGCGGCGCACAGCTTCGGTCAAAACGCCGCCTTCGCCGTAGCCCACATAGCCGGGAGGTGCCCCTTTCAGGCTGCTGACCGTATGCGCTTCCTGATATTCGGACATATTGATCGTGATGACATTTTGCTCACCGCCATACAGAACTTCGGCGATTGCCAAAGCGGTTTCCGTTTTGCCCACGCCGGATGTCCCCGCCAGAAGGAAAACACCAATTGGCTTGGACGGATTGTCCAATTTTGCACGGCTGGTTTGGATACGTTTGGCGATCATTTTCATCGCGTGATCTTGGCCGATGACCCGCTTGGCGAGATGCGTTTCAAGGTTCAAAACTGTTTCCAGCTCGTCACTCACCATGCGCCCAACCGGAATCCCAGTCCAATCCCCAATAACCGTCGCGACGGCCTGTTCATCGACAATCGGAAGGATCAGGCCTGTTTCGCCTTGAAGCGCCTGAAGTTCGATATTTTTGGCTTTGAGTTGCGCCATCAACTCGGCGCGCGCTTCTGCATCCAGAACAGACGTCTCAGCCGCTTGCGCTTCCTCCCCTTCTGGAAGGTCTTCACTTTGCACAGCCTCGGCCACGGGATCATTCGCAGTATCAACCGCCGCCGCGCCTTCGCGCAACTGAGCTCGCAAGTCGAGGATGTCTTTGACGACAACCTTCTCCGCTTCCCAACGCACATCCAGCTCAGCGAGACGCGTTTCTTCGGATTTCTTGAGTTCCGAAATGACCATACGCCGATCTTCGACGTCATAACCGGCGGTACCATCGCGGTCGATAATCTCAAGCTCGGTGGTCAAAGAATCGATGCGCTTGCGGCAATCATCCACTTCGGCTGGAACGGCGTGTTGGCTAATCGCGACCCGCGCACAGGTTGTATCAAGCACGCTTACCGATTTGTCGGGCAATTGGCGGGCGGGAATATACCGCGCAGACATCTTAACTGCAGCTTCGATTGCCTCATCAAGGACCTGAACGCCGTGGTGTTTCTCGAGCATCGACGCGATGCCCCGCATCATCAAAATCGCTTTAGGGACACTGGGCTCTTCCACTGCAACCACTTGGAAACGACGCGACAATGCCGGATCTTTTTCGATATGTTTTTTATACTCGGCCCAAGTTGTCGCGCCAATCGTTCTAAGTGTACCACGTGCCAACGCAGGTTTGAGCAAGTTGGCGGCATCGCCCGTTCCCGCAGCGCCACCCGCACCAACAAGCGTGTGCGTCTCGTCGATAAACATAATAATCGGCGTGGCAGAAGCCTGAACTTCTTCAATCACGGCCTTAAGACGGTTTTCAAACTCGCCCTTCATTGAGGCACCCGCCTGCAATAGACCCACATCAAGCGCCAAAAGGCGTGCACCTTGCAACGCAGGCGGTACATCGCCGCGGGCAATCCGAAGGGCAAAGCCTTCAACGACCGCCGTTTTACCAACACCCGCCTCGCCCGTGAGGATCGGGTTGTTTTGCCGACGGCGCATAAGCACATCGACAATCTGGCGAATTTCCTGATCGCGCCCAACAATAGGGTCGATTTTGCCGTCTTTGGCTTGCTGGGTCATATCTGTGCAATACTGCTGAAGGGCCTCTTCCTTGCCCATCGACGCAGGAGACATCGCGCCTGATGCTTCACCCGGAACCGCACCGCCACCCGTCTGCGAGCCGTCCATCGCTACCAATGACTCTTCGGGGGACCCTTCTGTGATGGTGGCGAAATTATCGGCCAAATCATCTGGAAGGATACGCGCGAACTCTTTTGAAATTCCAAGAAAAATATTCTGCAACTGCTTGGTTTTCATCATCCCGAGAACCAAGTGACCGGTGCGAACTTGCGACGCTGAATACAACAGCGAGCCGTAAACCCATGCCCGCTCCATCGCATCTTCGAGGTGCTGGGACAGGTCGGAAATCGTGCTTGCGCCACGCGGAAGCGCATCCAATGCACGCGTCATATCCGAAGCAAGGCGCGATTGATCGACTTTGTAATGCGTGATGATTTTATGAAAATCGCTGTCAGGAAGCTGTACGATTTGCGCCAACCAATGTACGATTTCAACATAGGGGTTGCCCCGCATTTTACAAAAAACTGTGGCACCCTCGACGGATTTATACCCCAGCGAATTCAGCTTTCCAAACAAAGCAACGCGACTGATCTCGGTCATAATATTGTCCTTCCCATTACAGCTGCCCTGCTAAATTCCGGCTGCTAGTTTTTTTGTAAATTTCTCGGTTCTAGATACAATTCACCTGCATCTTTATTCGTGTCACGCTCGCCGACCCACGTCGTATACCCCAAGCGCGCATCTTGGCCTAAAATCATCGCGGGCACTTGGTCCCCGCGCAGAATAATGTTCACATCCCAATCCAACACATCGCCCACATAGTTGCGCACAATCGCCACCAGTTTTTCAATCGCCATGCTGCCCGGCATCAATCGTTTGTATTCCTCAAGGGAAACCGGTCCGACAATTAGCCGGAACTTAGCCGCCCGAGACCATACCCGCGTGCCAACACTTGTAGTTTGCCCAAGCCCACCGGGCGCGCCAAGTTGCCAGCGATCTTCTGGTTCAAGCTCAAGCCAACTGCCGACAAATTCCTGCAAATGAAACTTCGCGTGAAAAAAACTCGAAAGCAGCGCAACCAGCCCCTCAGCATTTTTCGCTCCCTGCGCCAATTGGCCGGAGAAATGGCGTTTGGATAGGTCGGGCATCGCATCTCGGTTGCGCAGGTGTTCGCCGTGCAATCCAGCGAGCGCTGCGACGTGGCTTTCGAACTCGGAATCGCTTCCCCGATCAAAATCTACTGCAGGCTGCCCCGTGACCCATGCGCGGTATAACAAGCTCATCAATCGATGCGTCAGCATATTCGCAAAGGCAACGAAAGATGGGTCTCGATTGTTGATTTGGCGTTCGCGCGCATACTCCGTCAGGTGCACAGGTAGTGGGCCGTTCGGGCCGAAAAAGCCGAAGAACCGATTGATCAATTGCGCCGGACCGTTGGCATCTGGTGGGGTAAATGAGCGGATCGTCGTTGGTGGAAACGCCATGCGCGCCTCTTGACCCAAACGCACCGCATCTTCGCGCGGACGCCGTGAGCGCCCAAGCTCTGGTGAGTCGGGAAACTGCGCTTCGATGATCCGCAGCGCGAGGAAAATATGGTGGGACTCTGGGGATTCTGTGAGGTTTTCGAAATGCGTCAAATCACCCTCCCCAGTCCGGTTTCCGGACGCCAACGGGCGATTTCGCCATTTTGCTGGGTTGTGAGAACCGTTTCCGTGAAGCTGTTGATTGTCACATATTTACGAAAGAAACGCTCCAAAACCGAGCCGAGTAAATAAACGCTCGCACCTTCAAAAAAGCTCTCGTCCATTTCGAGCTTGATTTCCAAACCACGCACGGCGGTGGACAGGCCGCCGTCACTTATTCGCCGCACAATCGGGCGACTTGAAACCGAAGTAATCCCCTCCAATTGCTTGTTGGTCGCGCGATCCCCTTTGGGTGCATAAAGGCCAACCAATTCCCGCAATGCGGCGGCGCCTTCGCCCGTGTCGGTATCGGCGATCGACAAATAATTCAAACTAAGGTGACTGATAAGCCGCCACGCCGCGTCGCCTTGTGCCAATGTCGGACGGGGACGCGTGGGATTTATGGGGGTGCGCACCATGCTCACGGGCCCGCCGTCGGGCAGGTGAAACAGATCGGTTTCGCCAGTTGGGAGTAGGATCGGCAGGTCGCGATTTGTAACCATCGCACGCGCCGAAAGTTGGGACATTTCGGCACTATAAGGAGCCTGGTTCGCGTCGACCAAAGTGAGATAGGCTTCGGAACCTAAGTAACTTGTCCGCGCACCCTTGAGGCGCTCTTTTTCCGTACGCTGCCGCATTTTGCGTTTTATTGTATAAAACGACGCATGCTGGTCGCCCGCCGGAGAGAAGTCATCCGCGGAATAAAATGGCCGCAGTTCAATATCCTCTTGGCCCTCAGCGCGAATGCCCATCACGTTCAACAGGGAATATATTTCAAAACTTTGGCCTGAAGTGCGATCCGCCACAACATGATGTTCAACGTTATTGCTCGAAACCTGAACCCGATCACATCGCTTTTCAAACAGGTTGATCGCAGGCACACAATTGAGGGAAAACGCCTCTGGCGTTACCCCAGATTCGATTTCCGGCTTCCCGTCTCGCAGCAAGATATAGACATCCATTGCGTCGCCAACCGCACGGGACAGCCCCGCCGAAAGATCGCCGATTTCAAGAAAATGAAACCGCTCCGGCATTGCAAAATACTCTTGCAACAAACGGTATCCATCAAAGGATTGACGCGGGGTTGGCAAGAGGGCTTCCTCCCGCGAAAAACCAAGTGGCTCAACCCGCGACTTAAGGGGCTTGGTCCAATCCGCACGCGGATCCGTAGAGCGCGCAACGATGCCTGTGTTTTCAGTGCACAAAAGCTGATGCAACTGCCAGCCCAGCGCACCTTTCCCACCCAAAAACAGGTTCAAACGGTCCAGCCCCAATTCACCTATGGGGGCATTTCCGTGGCGTTTAATCCGTAGCCTAATCGCTGCGCGCGCCTCGATATTTGACGCAACCCCAGCGGCAACCAACGCGCCGCGCCCATCAATGTATTCGGCCTCAGATATTTCAATGGGCCACAAAGTCATTTCGGCAGCGGTTCGAAATTCGCAGGCCGTCTGTAATCCATTGGTTAACCGCGACCGAAGCCGTGTGTTGCGGGGCATGACGTGACCATCTGCAAGCGACGCATTCTCCATATCGGGCTGGAGTTGCGCAACCATCATCGACGGAATTGGCGCGAGATAATGCGGGTAGATAATTTCGAGCAAATGACTGGTAAACGCCGGATATTGCATCTCGAGTTCAAGCTGCACCCGCGCCGACAGAAAGGCACTTCCCTCAAGCAACCGCTCAACATAGGGGTCTAGAACTTCGACACCATCCATGCCCAAACGCGCTGCGATTTTTGGATAGGAATCGGCAAACTCCGCCCCCATCTCGCGCAAAAATGTCAGCTCTTGTTCGTAGTGTTTAAGAAGGCGTGTGTCCATTCTGTCCTATTAATCGCTTTCCAACTGTAACTGACCTGTTGTCAAATCAACCTGTGACCGAAGGTACAACTCCATCGGAAGGGGCTGTGCCCACATGTCCGCACGAATGTCGAACTCAACAATCGTCTGACTGCCATCTTTGTTCTTACGTTCCAAAATTTCCAAAGTACCCTCTTTGATACGAGGCTCAAAAAGGGTGATCGCACGATGAATCGACTTGCGAATTTCTGCGGCTCTTTTCTCTGTTGAAAAGTCGCCCGATACTTCCCTGACACCGTAATTTAGTACCGATTTACGCACCTGAGGATGCTCGTCTTCATCAATGATCGTGTCCAGATTATTGCAATTCAACAGCCATGCAAGGTCACGCCGAATGATGTCGCGCAACCGCCGTAAATTGATCACCCGCGCATCATGGGTCTCGTTCTTGTTTTCAGGCTCAAGATCGGTCAATCGATCTAACAAAGAGGGCTGCAATCTCTCTGTTATGGTCTTATCAGCCATCGGTTTCCCCCTCGCCAACCGGTAGCGCATCCATTTCAAGGGAACGCAGATCCATCAGCGGGGTTTCCGAAGCATCCGTCGTTATCAAACGCTGTCCGTTTCCGACAAACGTCTCCGACCCAAGGTCCGACCATGTTGTTGCGCGTGAAAGCATGGCGGCATCGTCGCCCGATTGGTAAGTTCCCGTATAACGGGTTGGAATCAAGGCAACAAACTCGCCGCCATTTTGAACAGTGAGTTGCGCAGCGGTCCACACAGAATCCCGTAGATCTTCGGGCGCTTCAACGGTCATGGTACGGATGGCACTAAACGGCATCCAAAAATATCGCCCGTTGACGATGATTTCCAAGATAGGGCCAAGCCGCATATCCGCATCCGCGATCCACTCAAATCGCTGGCCGTTAATGACGCCGCCCATATCCGGCACAAGGTCAAAGGCTTTGCCGCGTAAATCCGCGGCCTGTCCGGCATTCCCGAGGGCCAAGGCTTTGTTCGCCTCGATCATCAGCGCGACCCATTGAACCGGGTCGCCAAAAATGAGGGGGTCTTTCTCGCCGGCGAAAACCTTTTCGCGAAATACTTCGCAAATGATCGCCTCGCGATAGGCCTGTGCCATTGGAATGGCGATAGGGTCAAGCTCGGCAGACAGTTTCAACTGTGCCACGGCACGTTTCCAGTCACCCATCACACATAGCAATTGAAACAGGAAAATCCGCAATTTTGCGTCACCGGGATTGGCGCGAACTGCGGACTGAAGCGCATCGAGGGCGCCCCGCAAATCGTTAGCTTGTAACAACTCTCTTGCATCGGCGGTCAAAAGCGTTCTCCCCTAGAATTCTCTAAAAATAAGGTCGTCGCCCCAAGATTTTGGGGCGACGTATTTCCTAAAACAAACCCTATTTGGGTTCGTTTGCACCAATGTTCCACTTGAACTCTTTGACTGTGCCGGATTCGCCAGTGTCTTTTTGCTCAGTGTATTTCACTTCAAATTTCTCAAAATTGAATGAGACATTTTCTGTCAAACGGTCTTCTCCGCCCGAACCGCCACTGCTTACAGAAGTAACCAACACGTTTTCCATTTTGATGATCATATACTCGAGAGGCTTTTTACCAGCCTTGCGAACAGTCAGAGTCGCCGAAGGAAAATGGTCACCATTCGCGCAATAGAGCTGGAGAATTGGCGATGACAAATCGAGCCATTTCGTAACGCTTATGTCTTGAAAGTTTGCTTTGCCCGAGCCACCGCCGCCGCCGCTGTGAAAGCTACCTGCGTTGCTTATTCCCCATGACCACGCAAGAACATCGATCTCACCTTTATGCGTGCCATCTTTTGACTCGCCTGTGATTTCGCCTTCGATATCAAGAAACATGTCTAATGCCATGTGTATTCTCCTAAACTAATTTTGCGGTAAATTCCGCGGTAAAAATGATGGATGACGCGCCGATTTTGGCGCGCCAACGGTCAGGATTTTTCTGACGGTAGCTTTGAAACTAACCGCAAAGAAGCCGAAAGGCCTTCAAGTTGGTAATGCGGCCGCAAGAAAAATTTCGAAGTGTAGTACCCTGGATTTCCTTCGACTTCTTCAACCACAACACTTGCTGCTGCAAGCGGCTTGCGGGCTTTTTCGCCCTCGCTTGAGATATTCGACGAGTGGTCGATATATTGGTCGATCCATTTTTGTAAAAAGAGCTGCATATCTTCGCGGCTTTTGTACGACCCGACCTTGTCACGCACCATACACTTCAAGTAGTGTGCAAAACGACATGTCGCAAAAAGATATGGCAAACGTGCCGCAAGGTTTGCGTTTGATGTCGCATCCGGATCATCATATTCCGCCGGAAGATGCAGAGATTGCGCGCCAATAAAGGCCGCCATATCTGTATTCTTACGGTGGATAAGAGGCATCAACCCGCCTTTGGCAAGCTCTGCTTCGCGACGATCCGAAATACCGATTTCGGTTGGGCATTTCATATCAACGCCGCCGTCATCCGTTGGGAAGGTGTGTGTTGGCAAATTGTCAACTGTCCCGCCGGATTCAACGCCCCGGATACGACTACACCAGCCATATTCCTTGAAGGAACGGTTGATATTGGTTGCCATGCCATAAGCCGCATTTACCCAAGCAAAGTTTTCGGATTCAGCATTGCCAGTGTCTTCTTCGAAGGCAAATTCCTCGACAGGATTGGAATTCGCGCCATAGGGCTGGCGGCCAAGGAAACGTGGCATTGTCAGGCCAAGGTATTTTGAATCTTCTGATTTGCGGAGGGAATTCCACGCGGCATATTCAGGTGTGCCGGTGATCTTGGTCAAATCACGTGGATTCGCCAATTCCTGCCAGCTTTCAAACTGCATCAAAGAAGGGTCAGCGCCCGTGATGAACGGCGCGTGTGCCGCTGCGGCGACTTTGGCCATTTCGCCAAGAAGCTCAACATCTGGAGCGGAGTGGTTGAAGTGGTAATCGCCAACCAAACAGCCATAAGGCTCGCCGCCAAACTGACCGAATTCTTCCTCGTAGAGCTTCTTGAAGATCGGTGATTGATCCCAAGCTGCGCCTTTGAATTTGCGGAGCGTTTTGTGCAAATCCTTTTTCGAGATATTCATGACGCGAATTTTCAAGTTCTCGTCTGTCTCAGTGTTATTCACCAGATGATGAAGGCCGCGCCATGCGCTTTCCAACTGCTGGTATTCTTCGTTGTGAATGATCGCATTGATCTGAACGGACAGTTTTTTGTCAATTTCGGAGATGATAGATTCAATCGATTGAAGTACATCGTCAGAAATCAGACCCGTGTTCGCAAGCGCATGTTGCGCAAGTGTTTTAACCGCAGTTTCGACCGCAGATTTTGCAGTATCAGTGCGCGGCTTAAATTCTTTGGTCAACAGGCTCGCGAAATCGGCTTCTTGAGTTTGTGTCGCGCCAACTTCGTCGACTTTTGCTTCTTCAGCCATGGGTTATTCCTCCCCTGCGTCTGCATCTGTAGCAGCAGGAATTGCCGCCAGAGATTTCAGAAGTTCAGGATTATTCATTGCGTCGGCGATCAATTCTTCGGCGCCAGGCTTGCCATCCATGTATGTCATCAGGTTTGACAATTCGTTGCGCGCATCCATCAACGCTTTGAGCGGCGCGACCTTGGCGGCAATGGCACCGGGTGAAAATTCGTCCATGCTTTCAAACGACAAATCAACCGACATATTGCCTTCGCCTGTTAGGGTATTAGGAACGGAGAATGCAGCGCGTGGCTTCATCGCCTTCATGCGGCTATCAAAATTATCAACGTCGATTTCCAGGAACTTTCGGTCAGCAATGCCGGGTTGCGGCACTTCCGATTTTCCAGCGAGGTCCGACATAACGCCCATAACGAAAGGAAGTTGAACTTTTTTCTCGGCACCATACAATTCAACATCGTATTCGATCTGTACGCGTGGCGCTCGATTTCGCGCAATAAACTTCTGTGAACTTGACATATATTTCTCCGTTTTGTTGGACTTAGCGGTACATTTTCACTTTCGGGCACTCGTGGCGGCAAAGTGCCTCGGCCTTGTTATTCTTCGTCGGAAATCCCCCCAACCCGCATGACATTATCAACTCCGTCAGGGGCCATATCCTTCATGATGGTCAAGAAATCAGCGCCAATCAAACGTTTGGCGCGGTGCAACATTACCGGGACGGGGCTGGAGGGTTCGTTGGCCGAATAATAGGCCAGAATCCTGTCGATTGCATTTTCGACATCTCGGCGTGTTGAAATTGTACCAGCGGGCGCAGAGGTTGCCTTGACGGGCGCGACGCCGCCCTCCTCAACTTCTTCTGCGATTTCTTCAACGTCCGCGCCAACCTCATTGCCCAACCGCACCACGGCACGATTGACCATCTTCACTAGGGGCGAAAGATCAGGACCAAGGCCCGGAATTTTCTCATCAAAGATACCGTCAATCGCGCGCACGTCTTCAAGTACGGCAAGGGCGCTATCGTAAATGAGCCTCAATTCTTCACTGTCTGTGTCTTGAAATGCTGCAGAAATCCCAGCGGCATCGAGCGTCTGTTCAGCGCCCGCAGAGGCCGTGGCCTCACCCTCTGAAATCGCAATATCGCGCAACGAAATGCGTCCAAACGCCTGACTCATAGTCAGAGGCGCGAGGCGAATCCATTTGAGCATCATATCGGAATCAGACATTCCCAAAATTGTATTCACACGCAGCGTCGGATCATCATCATCTTCGTCATCCAACTGTGGATGGCAGCTTTCCCAATACTGCTCCAAACAGCCGCGAATATAGCCCGTGACATCAGCAAGTCCTTCAAAGCCCTGCGTGCGCACACGAGACGCCGCCAGATACACAGCCGCACGCAAATCGTGACTACGCTCCAAAACGGCCGTCGCTTTTTCAATTATTTCCGCGTCTTTGGGCGCTTCCGCCTCAATGATCTGATCTCCAACTTGACGCTCTTCGCCGGGCTGTACCGCAAGCAACAAGGAGGCAAAAATAGCGTCATATTCTAAATCTTCACCACTCGGAGCATCATCTCCGAAGTTTACTAAAAGCGAATTCAAATCAGACTCCCCCGACAATTTGGGCTCACAGAACCCCAAATCTATTATTAAACCAGATTACAGTACAATCTTTTTGAGGTGCAGGACCGCAAAACACCGCTCCGGAATATTATTATAAAAGAGCCAATTAGCTCATGAAAATAGTTTTATATAAGCACGAGTTTGAACTCCTGCGGGTCTTGTTCGCAATATCAGCCCTTACGCTATCAGATAAATCAAACATTTCCAGAAGTTATCTGATGAATGGGAGAGAAAATATTCCTTGACCGCTCCGAGTCTCTCCACGCATCGTGAAAAGGACCGAGGTAGAGGAGCCTAATCCATGAATTCTTTTCGTACCGCTGCTTTAATAACAGGCACAATTACATCTTCAATGTTCGCGCATCCCACACTCGCCCGCGCGGATACAGGACAGCTCTCAATTGAGTTGAATAAATTTGAATCAAATGAGAATGGAGGATGCCAAGCCTTCTTCCTCTTTCGCAACCAGACGGATCTGACTTTCGAAGGTTTTGAAATGTCCTTCGCCGTTCTCAACAATGAGGGGGTTATTGATCGCCTCCTCACAATCGACGCGGCCCCGCTTCCAGCCGCGCGCACGACCTTGAAACTGTTTGAAATTCCAGAAACGACTTGCGACGGAATATCAGCGCTTTTGTTGCATGAGCTTGCCTCTTGTCGCCCACAAAACGCCGAGGAAATGGACTGCTTTCCCCTCCTTGACTTGGTCAGTCGCACCAACGCCAGTCTGGAGAAATAGCCTATGCAACAGCTCCTCGGAATCTTGACCAGCGGGGGGCCCATCGTTCTGGTTCTTCTCGTTCTTTCGGTGTGTTCTCTGGCGCTCATTGGTGTCAAACTCGTCCAGCTTCGGGGCACAATTTCCAATGGTGAAGCGCAGAAGGCCGCGCTTGAAAAATGGGCCACGGGCGACAAACGCGCAGCCATTCAATGCATGGAATCAGCGGCGACACCTGCTGACAACATTACCCTCGTAGCCATGCAGGCTTTAGCATCGGGCCAAAATGCGGATGCCATCGACGGCGATCTAGAATGGCGCGGCAATCAAGAAATATCCGGCTTGCAGCGGCACATTCCGCTTTTGGAATTGATCGCCATGATCAGCCCTTTGTTGGGTCTGCTTGGCACAGTCCTCGGCATGATCCAGTCGTTTCAGGAACTCGCTTTGGCGGAGGGTGCCGCAAACGCGTCCCTTTTGGCGGCCGGTATTTGGCAAGCCCTTTTAACCACAGCAGCGGGCCTCTTGGTCGCGATTCCTGCGGCCGTCGGCGCGGCCCTTCTCAATACGCGCGTCGAGCGGGTGGCCCAGCAAATTGAATCCTCAACAGGCCAGCTTTTTGCACTGAACCAAAAGAAACCCTAGTCAAAACGACACCCAATTTTCAGAAGGAAGCGATATGCAACTTACGCGAGTCACTGAGCCCAAAAGGATCATATCCTTAGTGCCTATGATTGACGTATTGCTAATCATGTTGGTGTTTTTCATGGTGACATCAACATATCTCAACCTTGGAATGATCCCCGTTGTGAAGTCCTCTGACACCACAATTACACCGGAAAATGAGGGAGCTCCTTCTGCCAATGCCCCACTGCTCATTCGGTTAAATTCTGACGGGCAGCCCAGCCTTAAAGGGCAGAAAGCGCGCCTCCCCGACCTCGCCGCGCTCCTAACCACCCTGGTCGCGCAATTTCCGGATACTTCCGTTTTGATCTGGCCATCGCCCCATGCAAAGACCCAATCCCTCGTGTCACTGCTCGACACAATAACGGCTTCAGGCGTCACTCAACTGCGCATTTTGCAATTGGCTGCGGTCGAATGAAACTCGCCCGTCGCCCCCGTCGTCTTCCTCCAGAAACCATCATTCCGCTCATTGATGTCGTGTTTTTCCTGCTCATTTTCTTCATGCTCATCGGTCGAATGGACGCCACCGCCCCTTTTGCAGTTTATCCCGCTTTCTCCACCACAGGCACCGAGATGCCCGGTGGCGGTGCGACCCTTTCAATTGGTGCGCAAGGGGAACTCGCTCTGAACAGTGCCGAATCCGCATTGGACTCCCTGCTTGGACAACTGTCCGTCAGCCTTGTGGACGATCCGAACTTGCTGGTACGCATCAACGCACATCAGGATGCCGACCTTGCGCATGTCCTGCCGTTAATGGCAAAAATTGAAGCCCTCGGTGCGCGCGACTTGGTGCTTGTTGTGACGCCAGAAATGCCATGAACACGCAATCCAAAACATTCTGGCTGGCCGCCATGGCCGCCTCGGTTGCCCTCCACTTCGTGGCGCTCGGAGCCATCGCATATCTCGTCACGCCCGATCCGTTTGAGACACAAAACCTCCCTAAATCTCAAATCGACATCAAAACACAAGACGTGAAACGCGTCGCAGCTCAGGAAACGCAAACCGCACCTGAGGCAGCAAATGAAAGCAAACCCGATTCCAAAACTCTGGGTCTGGGGGCCTTTCCCAAATCAAATGCCGCTACCCTACAAACAGCAGGTCTTTCTGTGCCGACCAAGCCATTGCCGTCGCAGAAAACGAGCCCCTCCGAGGTACCGACAATTCCCACAGCACCAGTGGTTCCCCAGAAAACACAGATCGCAACATCTCTCCCGAAAGCGGTAGCGGAGGCCGCAAAACCTCCGCCCTCAACGACCATCAAATCGACCCAACCCCGGGGTGAAACCTCCGCACAATTGAAAGCCCCGGCACAGGAAAGCAATGCAATCCCCGCGACAGGCGAAGCCTCCATTTCCACGTCGCCCTCCGATCAAGCTATACCCTCGGCCTCTCTCGACATACCTTCCGAGCAGGGACAGGCCTCCCTCGCTTGGTCTGGTGGCGACAATGCCGTGGTTGAAGCGGCGTCACTCAGCGCTATTCAGGCGTTCATGCAACCTAGTGATCTGATGCAAGCCGGTGGTGCCCATAGTGAAGTACGAGACGGGATTGCAACCATTCTGGCCTCCGTTCCCTGCGCACGCTTGCAAGCGACATTTCTGCCCGAAACTGGACAGCTTGAGCTGCGCGGCCACATTCCTGAAGATGCCTTGCGCGGGCCCGTATTGGCCGCATTAAAACAACAGATTGGCAGTGCAATTCCTGTTACGGATCAATTACTTATTCTACCTAGACCGCAATGTAGCGCCCTATCTGGTATTGCCGATGTGGGCCTTCCCCAATCGACCGAACAACTCACAAATCCGCGTGTGATTGGCGCGTCTGGATTTGCCCAAAACTACACGTATTTCGCGGGTCAACGTCTTTCGCTTGAACTGGTGGCACCCGACTACGACGGCTATGTTTACGTCGATTTTTTTACAGCCGATGGCATGGTTATCCATCTCCAACCCAACGAGATTGTCCCGCTTGAGTTTTCTAACGCCAAAAGCCCCCTTTCGGTGGGCACGGACCGTGGGGACAAGCCCTCGCTTGAGCTGACAATCGGGCCCCCATACGGGCAAGAAATCGCGGCGGCCTTTGCCTCGTCTGTCGTGCTTTATGATGATCCGCGCCCCTTGCAAGAACCGGCCGAAAACTATCTCGAATTCCTCAAAGCTCAGGTTACTGAGGCGCGAGAACAACACAAAGACTTCAAGGGGGAATGGGTGTATTTTTTCATCTCAACCGCCGAACAATAACCGCGAAGTAACTCGTGGCACGCTTAGGGTAAACATCCGCCCCCAGCCCAATGACGTAATCCTTGCTTGAACGCTCCACCTAAAGGGTGCGATTTCGACAGGGAACGTTCATTGCTGGCTAGGAGGTAGGTTTTCCCCTGCGTGCACAACGCTTCAGCAGTCCACTCGTGGCAATTGGAGCACGTTTTCCCATTCCACGCTTCCTCGGGCAAGCCTTCAAAAGGCGGGAACGCAGGCGATCCCTCAATGAGTTGCGCAATGCTTCGACCAACCACCTCTGGATCTTGCGAGGTAAGTGGTGTCGTAAACGTCACGTCTTGCTGCGAGCTTTCAACCGCGGCCACGGAACTCTCTGGAACCGCGACGGGCGCAGCCGCTGCTGCGGCTTTTTGGGCGAGAATATCCTTCTCAAAACCCGCAAGTTCCGCATAGATACCGTTGGGATAAGCTTCAAGATAGGCCTCATAATCCTCGGATTTCCCCGAGCTTTGGGCGGCCCCAATCAAGGCTTCCTCATCCGCAATTGAGCCCGTATTCTCAGCGACTTCAGGCTCAACGGTCGGCGCAGCAACCTGTGCCGTAGTGGTATCACTCTCGCCACCCGCCAACTCGGCGCGCATTATCTCATTCAACAAATCCCGCGCCTCTACCGTGAATATGCCTGCAGGGTAGGCTCGCAAAAACAACATGATAGGTACCGGATCGTCGCTATGACGCACGGAATCCCAGAGTTGTTTTTCCTGCACTTGCTCTTGGGTCAAAGGCTGTGACGCGCGGAAGGCAAAATCGGACGTGAGCGAAGATGTATCCCAAGGCGTCTGCTGACCATTCGTAAGCGCAACAACTTCAATCCGTACGCTCTTGAATGTCTGCTCAAGGGATACCCCTTCACGTGTAATTTCCGTTGCGAGGGTTTTGGTAAACGGGCTGTTTCCATCTAATCCGTCGAGCGCGACAGCGCCTGGTGCCGTAGAATAGGCCAAAAACGTGCCGCGAGGGGCGTTCATCTCGGCAAGGCCGTTGTCATTCAAAGCTGGAATTGACTCAAACGGATTGTTGCGACACGCATCCAAAATCACGATATTCGTGCGATTGCTGGCGGAAAACATTTGTCGCAAAACGGCGTCAGCGGGAACACCAACCAAACTTAAATCGGCAGCATCCGTTAGCTGCGTGTCGACGGGAAGTAAGAAGTTCGAGCCAAACGATTGAACCGCGTGTCCTGCGTAGTAAAACAGCCCCGTTGTCTCTTCTCCGCCGCTGCGCAAATCGCGTCCAAACTGTGCAATGGCACGGTTCATGTCGATTTGAGAGGCATCGGTGATAACGCGAACGTCAAAGCCGCTTTCGATCAACGCGGTTTCCATAAGACGCGCGTCGGACACGGGATTGTCGAGTTGCGTCACGGATGAGTAAGCCCCATTTCCCATGATAAGCGCGATCCGTGGCTCGGCCAAACTGGTCTGTGCGGACATAGAAAATGCCAGAGCACACACAAGCCAAGCGGCGGGTCGCGATAGGAATTGAAGAATGGGACTTACAACGTTTTTCATTTAGCTACCTAATACCTTAAATTCGATCCGGCGGTTTTTGGATTTTCCCTCACTGGTGTCGTTCGTGGCAATGGGGTTGCTTTCGCCGTAACCTTTGCTTTCCAACATGTCAGGATTAAGGCCTTTAGCGAGCAAATAATCGACAACAGACGCCGCTCTCGAACGGGAAAGACGCTCGTTTTGTGCGTCCCCACCATCCGAATCCGTGTGGCCGCCCACCTCGATTTTCAAATCGGGGCAACGGGCGATGATCTCTGCGAGGCTATTTAACAAGGGAGCGCTCGTGTCCTGTAGGCGGGCGCTTCCGGAGGAGAAATAGATGCTGCCAGTGCGCGAAAGAATTTCAAAACGCCCTTCACAGGCTTTCTGATCAAAATTTCCGACAACTTCTAGGGCGACAGAGGCGGGCTTAGCTGGCTCGGTTGATATGGGTTCCACGGCAGCTTGCGATGTGGCGCGCGCGAACAAGAAATCAAACGATATAGTCGCCGACGGGACGATATCAACATTGGCGGCCTCTTGCAGTTTCGCCAAACCGTCGGTGAGATCAAAATCTTCCACTGCCACCGAAATCGGTGTCCGGCTTGCAATTGATACTAGGTCATCACTCAACAACGTGACGGTTGCCACAGTTTCAAATGTTTTCGAAACGCCATGTAAATCAATCGAATATGTCAACGGGATCTGCTTGCGGCGGACCTGAGCCAAATCGGTCAAATCTGCGGGGTTGATCTGGGTTGTGATTGTCGCTTCGGGAAATTTGAATGTTTCAAAGAACAGAAAACGCATCCGAACATTGCGTAAATCAACTTTCGTATCAACGGAATCAAGCAGCACCGACATTTTGGCAAGGCCATTTTCATCGATTGTGCCCGCTAATGTGGCAAAGCTGCTGGACTCAACTACGGTCTGCTTTTTAACAGATTGAAACTCCAAGGATGAAGCTTCGGGTTGGAGATTCCAGCCACCTGAAAACGGTCCAGTCTGAGCGTTTACAGGCTCTGACAGCCCAACCGCCAACGCCAGAATAACAAGGAAAACTCTGGCTAAAACCAGCCCCAGCACATTACTTCGCATTCTCACGTCCTCCAAAAAAAACCTCCAAGATCTATGTTCTAGCCTTGGTTAAATATCGAATAGTATTAATGCCATGTGAACCATGGCCACTCAGAATTGGCGCGCAGCCGCGACATCAACATTCTCGTATTCCCGTTATGGCACAGTGCGCGTGCCACGACCATTTACTCTTCCCAAAATGAAAGAAAACTTACCCAATTTTGCACCACTATACACTCCCGCGCCATTTTCGCCACAGTTTTACCGTTTCAATTGCGGTCCTTTTTGACCCGTAGATGCACCGCCTTAATGCTGTCGGCTAAGTAGAATTTACGCGCATCGCAACGGCGGTTCCTTCTGTGGTTTCGGATTGCCACTTCTCCCAAAAATGGTTGTAGCAACCTCTCCGCTGGCGCTTAGTCTCACCAAAGTGTCCAATTAGTGATACTTTCAATCAACAGAGGGTGTGCCCAATGACTCTGACTTTCAAAGCTGGCCCTCTAAAAGCGACGCGGGTTCTTCCAACCGCTACCAGCAATAGAATCACGATTATATTGTTAAAAGCAATCAATTGCGGGAAGATGGTGTGGTATTCTTGTCCTTTTTAACGAAAACGCGATCCGAAATGCGATCCAACGAACCAATTCCTTATTTCATGCAGCGACCGGAGATGGAAAAAACTTCTCGATAGGATGATTGCTGTCACGCACCAAGTTGAGGATTTAACTACTTGCGGATTGAAAAGCAGGGTGCCATTCATTTTCTATACGTTCAACAGCAAGTGCTCCCGTTCCCAAGGGCTGATCACACGCAAAAAGTCGTTTTGTTCCGACCGTTTAATTGCGATGTAAAGCTGACTGAATTCGACCCCAAGCAGTTCCTGAACCTTGGGCGCGTTCTCAAAGGCCTTTAATGCTTCCTTCACATCATGGGGCAATTCATGGGGCAAATCGCCCGCATCACTCACGATTGGTTCGCGGGGTTTGAGCTTCTCAACCATACCCAAGTATCCACAGGCCAGACAGGCCGCCATCGCTAAATACGGATTGGCATCCATACCCACAACCCGACATTCCACTCGCCGTGATTCAGGCTTGGAGATCGGAATGCGCAGGCCCGTCGAGCGGTTGTCCGTGCCCCATTCAAGGTTGATCGGTGCGGATTCCCCTGGCACGAGGCGACGATAGGAATTTACATAGGGCGCGAGCAGGCACACGACCGAATTCAAGTAGGTCTGTTGCCCTGCAAGAAAGCCATGAAAAAGCTCAGTCGCTTGATCGTTTTTATCATTAAATACACTTGCGCCCGTCTCGATATCGACAACGCTTTGATGCACATGCATCGCACTTCCGGGCTCGTTTTCCATCGGTTTCGCCATGAAGGTCGCATAGCAATCGTGCCGTAACGCCGCCTCACGAATGGTGCGTTTGAACATGAAAACTTGATCAGCGAGTTTTAGGGGATCGCCGTGATTGAGGTTAATCTCAAGCTGCCCAGCCCCGCCCTCCTGCATCACCGTATCGATTTCAAGGCCCTGTGCTTCGGCGAAATCGTAGATGTCATCGACCACGGCGCTATACTCGTCAACGCCGCTAATGGAATAGGCCTGCCGCCCCACTCCTTGGCGCCCCGAGCGTCCAATCGGCGGTACAATCGGAAGATCAGGATCGACATTGGGCTTGGTAAGATAGAACTCCATTTCAGGCGCAACCACGGGTTTCCACCCGCGCGCAGAATAGAGATCGAGCACCCGTTTGAGTACATTGCGCGGTGCCAAACCGCTAAGTTTTCCGTCTTGGGTGTGAACATCGCAAATCACTTGGATGGTCACATCAGACGTCCACGGCACCGCCCGCGCAGTTGATAAATCCGGCACCAAAACCAAATCGGATTCCGCCCAAGCATTTGCAATGGCGACGTCTGCATAACCTCCAGTGATCGTCTGAAAAAAAATCGACGTTGGCAAAAACATGGTTTGCTCGCTGGCAAATTTTCGGCCCGGCATGGCTTTTCCACGCCCAATGCCAACCATGTCCGGCACAACAGCTTCAATTTCTTCTGGGTTGCGCCCCGCCAACCATTCCTGAAGGTGATCGGGCAATTGCGCGACGATGGATTTTATCTCTGTTGCTCGCATTTTAGGGGACTCCTGTGAAAGCTAAAAACTGGCGGGCATGGACGCCCATTGCAACTCACCACATATTTGATCAAATTATTTTAAAGCACTGGGCACGTGTTAGTATATGGAAAAGTGTTGACAAGAACCCTACAAAAACAGCCCCATCGCGCGCGAAATTGGAAAAGAAACGGGACGAGTGCTTTTAGGAAATCGAAAGGGTTTTTCATGTTCAATCTTGACACAAATTCAATATTTGATCAAATTATTCCTGAAGACTAAATCGAGAAATTGCAAACGATTTTTTCAAGGACGAGCAACTAATTTGACGCCGAGATTGCGGCGCTTGAGGTTAATAGAATGCCAAAGACACCCAGCCCTGAAGATCGTAAAATCCTTCTAGATTTTTTAGCCGAGAACCCAGACCTTGAGCGCATTGAGCTCCTGTTCCCAGATATGCACGGGATTTTCCGTGGCAAATGGATGCCACCGGACGGAGCGAGGAAGCTCCTGACGCGGGACGTGCGCCTTCCTATTTCCTCGTATGCGCTGGATGTGTGGGGGCACGACGTGAACGAAACCCGACTGGCGCTCGCCACTGGCGACCCTGATGGTTATGGTGTTCCGATTATGCGCACACTCAAGCGGCTGCCTTGGACCAAAACACCTGCGGCCCAGCTCTTGATGACGTTGGAAACTGAAGACGGCGCGCCTTGTATCTATGACCCGCGCCAGCAATTGTCGTCGATGGTTGAGCGCTTTGCCGCAATTGGGCTGACCGCAGTTGTGGCCGCCGAAATGGAATTCTATCTGTTTCGCAAACGCAAAAACCTGGGCTCAGCGCCCATCCCCCCGATTGGCTCCATGGGTACCCAGCTCTATGATTTGGATGCGATGGATGAGTTGGAAGACGTGCTGCGCGAAATCCGCAGGGGGTGCGAAGCCCTGGATCTCCCCGTGGATATTATCATTGCGGAGTCAGGTTCCGGCCAATTTGAAATCAATTTCAAACATGTTCCAGATCCGATTGCGGCGGCGGATTACGCCATTTTGTTCAAGCGCCTCGTTTGGGGATGTGCACAACGCCACGATTTGGAATCGACCTTCATGGCGAAACCCTATGGAGACGACGCCGGAAGTGGGATGCATTTCCACGTAAGCTTGATCAATGAAGACGGCGAAAACATCTTTGCACTTGAAGACGGTGGCAAAGAAAATTTGCACCACGCCATCGGCGGTCTTTTGTCGACCATGCGGGAATTGCAGGTTATTTTCGCGCCGCATCTAAATTCCTATCGGCGGTTTCAAGAAGGCAGCCATGCACCGCTACAGCCAAATTGGGGCTTAGACAATCGCAGCGCCAGCGTTCGTGTGCCCGAAAGTCAGGGACCAGCAGCCCGTTTTGAACACCGCATTTCAGGGTCGGACGTGAACCCCTATCTCGCGCTGACGGCCATTCTGGGTGGAGCGTTGATTGGATTAAAAAATAAAATTGACCCGGGGAAGCCTATCGATGAAGGGGGGGCAATCAAACAGCGCCTGTACGGAACTTGGGTTCCAGCTGTTGACGCGTTTTCACGCTCGACTGCGGCTGTGGACGTGTTTGGAAAAGAGTACCGAAGGGTCTTTACCGCTTGCTGTCGGGCAGAAATTCAAAAGCTTTCTGCTATGGTTACCGATGTGGAATATCAAACTTATTTGGACCGTATATAGCTGGTTCGGAAGAATCCAGACGAGCCGTAGCCGTTGAGGGCTTCGCAATTGTGAAGTGGTGTCTGGCCCCCAAAACAGGGAGCCAGACGGAACGTTTAGGTCATTGCTTTAACGTATCTGCGCATACCGATATAAAGGCTAACACACATCGCAAGGAGAACGATGGTGAACGGGAAGCCCGTCGAAACAGCCATCGCCTGAAGTGCCGTAAGCGCGCTGCTGCCGCCAACAAGGAGCAGAGTCGCGGCAACCACACCTTCGAATATACACCAGAAAACTCGTTGGGGTACGGGGGCGTCAATCTTGCCACCAGCGGTAATTGTGTCGATCACTAGCGAACCGGAATCCGACGACGTCACAAAGAACACAAGCACCAGCACGATACCCAGAAGCGACGTAATCGACGCAAAGGGCAACTGTTCCAGCATGACAAAGAGCTTGAGTTCTTGTGCGACACCAATCACGGGAGCCGCCGCATCCGCCATCACTTGCGATACAGCGGCACCACCAAAGGCACCCATCCAAACGACACTGGCGAGCATTGGGATCAAGATAACGCAGGTCAGGAATTCGCGCACTGTCCGGCCACGAGAAACCCGCGCGATGAACATGCCCACGAAAGGCGACCAAGAAATCCACCATGCCCAATAGAACGCTGTCCAGCCTTGCATAAAGTTGGTGTCATCACGTCCGAAGGGGTTGGAGAGAGGAATGATTTCGCGTGCATAAGCAATGCCACCTGAGACAATCGTATCAAAGATTATGGCTGTCGGCCCAACGACGATTACGAACAAGAGGAGCAGCAAGGCGAGGCCAATGTTGATCTCAGATAGGATTTTAACCCCACCATCGAGGCCGCGGATCACCGAGATGGTTGCCAGTGCGGTGATGACCGAAATGAGGACGACTTTGGCGATATTGCCAGTGCCCCAACCAAAGAGGAAATTGAACCCAGCAAGCGCCTGTTCGGTCCCAAAGCCAAGTGAGGTGGCAAGACCGAAAAGCGTGGAGAACACGGCGAGAGTGTCAATGACGTGCCCCGGCCAACCCCAGACCCGTTCGCCCAAAAGCGGATAAAACGCCGAACGCAATGTCAGCGGTAGACCGTTGTTGAAAGTGAAGAACGCCAGCGACAGGGCAACGATTGCATAGATTGACCACGGATGCAGCCCCCAGTGGAAGATCGTAGCAGCCATACCAAGATCGCGTGCGGCGATGGTGTCACCAACCGCAGCACCAAGGGGGGCCCAATCGGTACGCGCGCCAGCCTCAACCGTTGTGCCGCCCATCGAGGATGCAAAATGCGACATCGGTTCGGACACGCCGAAAAACATCAGGCCGATACCCATACCGGCGGCGAAAAGCATGGCGAACCAACCGAGGTAGCCATAATCGGGACGCGCCTCTTTGCCACCAAGCCGGATTTTACCCATAGGCGAAAGCACAAGGAACAGACTGAAAAGTACAAAAACATTCGCCGCACTTAGAAAGAACCAGTCGAAACTCGACGTTAGGAAATCACGTAACCAGCTGAAAAACTCTGTGGCTGGGCCTTGCAACATCAGAGTTGCGATGACGAAAACAATGATAGCGATACTCGAAATCCCGAAAACCGGATTGTGGATATCAAAGCCGAATGGCGTGACGTTGTGTTGCCCTATCTCAAAGTCTGTATCAATAGGCTGAGGCACGTCCGTGCTCGGGTCGTTTGTGGAATCTGTCAAAAGTTATCCTTCCAGAACCGACGCGAGTCGCTTTGGACACTGTCCTGCAACTGGCGATTCAAGTCGCGTTTACGGAAAATCCGCCTAAGCCGACAGTAACAGGCAAAGGGAAAAAAAGCAAACGAAGTGGGTTAAGGCCTTATAATTCGCCGCTTATTTGGGCTGTTGGACGGATATTGTTCACCTTTCCATCGCGCCTTTGCCCAAGATAATTTTGTCACGGAACTTCTCAATACGCGTGGTGCGTGTCGCAGACGCTTTTGCACCATTGAGATTAATCACGTAGCTTCTTTGACGACCTGGTGTCAGTTTGTGAAAGGCCTCAGCCAGTTCGGGATCGATATCCATGGCCTCAACCAATTCATCAGGCAATTCGATTTCCACTGGCTCTTTAACTGGTACTAACCCAGCATCCGCATAGCCAATAGCTTCTGCTAAATAGGAAACGATTATCGGTTCCATTTTTGCCACTGCGGTACTGTCTGTGAAGCTCATCATACCTGCATTTTGCGTGTTTGGACCTCTTTTCACGAGGACATTTTCGGGATCTTTCATCAACGCGGGATTAAAGAAGCTTAACCGAAAGTCGCCACGGAATGCGCCGAGCAACGCAATGTTGCGCCCGTTGTGCATATAGCACGGATGGCCCCATTTAGCCGTTTCCATAAGCCCAACCTCTCGACAGATTTGGCGCAAGTGCTTGAGCCCATCCGCCCATTTACGCACCGAGCAATCTGGCGTAGCAAAGCGTTTGCAGCGCCCACATCCAATCAAAAAATAGTCCTCGGGATCTGTGATCATAGCGTAAGCTTTCCTTGGTCTCGGAAATTTATAACCCCCCACTCCTGAAATAAGAAAAGAATTTGAGCAGAGTGTCTAGCGGTAGGTTTAGTCGATTTCGCAATGGTGTTTGCGTAACTTTTTGACTTGCTCGTTTACACGGTGCTGGCCTCGCATTAGCGTAGCAAGATGAACACTGTCGCTGACATCGAGGATTTTATTGTACGCACCGGTTTGGGCGACCGCGCGGCGTTTTCTTCCCTTTATTCTGCGACCTCTGCGAAACTTTTTGGTATTTGCCTACGTGTCTTGAACAATAGGGCCGAAGCAGAAGACGCCTTGCAGGATGTTTTTGTCAGGGTTTGGCAGAAGGCAAACAGCTATGTCGTCAACGGTTACAGCCCTATGACGTGGTTGATTACGTTGGCGCGAAATCTGTCAATCGACAGACTCAGAGCCCGCAAAATCTCCACTGCGTCTATCGAGGATGTTGTCGAGCTAGCCGATAGTGGACCGACACCAGAAGCCGCCGCAGTGCAAAGTTCCGAACGCACGCAGATCGATAATTGTTTGGGCGAACTGGATGTTGACCACGCCGCATCAATACGCGGCGCTTATCTTGACGGCGACACATATCAAGACTTGGCAGACCGCGCGGGTGTGCCGATCAATACAATGCGAACATGGCTTCGTCGAAGCCTTGCGAAACTGAAAGACTGTTTAAGCAGATGACCCAATCGGGCGATCATAACGACGACGATACTACCCTCGTGGGGGAATATGCGCTGCATCTTCTGGATGCGGAGAGCCGTCTTGCGTTTGAAAAGCGTCTGCGTGATGAGCCCGATTTACGTGTTTTGTTGCGCGAGTGGGACGAAGGGCTTGTGCATTTGGCGGATGATATCCCCGAAGTCACGCCCCCCGCTCACCTCAAGAGCGCCATTGATGCGCGCCTCTTTGGGGCCACCGAACCCGCGCCAAGGTTTTCGCTGGCGTGGTTCTTTGGCCACAAGGGCAGCGTGTTTGCCGTCGTTGCGATGCTGGTTTTGGCCGCGTATTTCGGCCCCTCCATGCTGGATGACACACAAGCGCCGACCTATACCGCCGAGATTGCAGCAGAGGATCGTGCACTGGTCGTCACGGCAAGCTTTGATCCCAACTCTGGCGAAATTGATATCAACCGGATTGTTGGCTCTGCCGCCGAAGGGCGGGTTCTAGAGTTGTGGCTCATTGCTGACGGAGCACCTGCGCCTGTGTCTCTGGGGGTCTTACCAGCGAGCGAAAATGCGATGATATCCGTGCCGCAAACTCTTATCGCGGCCATGAATGGCGGAACGCTTGCGATCAGTGACGAGCCCACTGGCGGCTCCCCCACTGGAGCGCCAACAGGGGCGGTTCTGGCCGTTGGAACGATCATTTCGTCCTGATTTGATGAGTGTTCAACGGGTCCGCTTGGACAATTTAAAATTTTATTTGCTTTAAATTCAAAGAATTAACGGCCATTTTTCGTTCTTTCAAATTACTTTGAAACTTTTCATTGGTGGGTTGCGTGTTTTCATCACAACCAAAACAAACCAACCCTTTGAAAAGGAAATCACAATGAAACTCTCAATCGCAAAAACGACTTTCCGTGCGTTCAACGTTGCCGTTGTTGCTGGCTTCTTGTCGACGGCCGCATATGCCGAAAACCCAATGGTGGGCGGCGCTGCCATGTATGAGTCCAAAAACATTGTCGAGAACGCTGTAAACTCGGAAGACCACACAACCCTCGTGGCCGCAGTTCAGGCGGCTGGCCTCGTTGAGACGCTTCAGAGCGCGGGTCCCTTTACCGTATTCGCCCCCGTGAACGCCGCATTTGCTGCACTTCCTGAAGGCACGGTCGAAACCTTGCTGATGCCAGAAAACAAAGCCACCCTAACCAAAGTCCTCACATCGCATGTGGTTGCAGGTAAATGGTCCGCCGCTAATATCATCAGCGCTGCGGGTAAAAGCTCTGATGGTTTCTATCACTTCGAAGCTGTCTCGGGCGATGCCTTGTCCGCGCAAGTCAAAAATGGCAAAGTCTATATCTTTGATGAAAGCGGCAACGCCAGTCTTGTCACCATCGCTGACGTGAACCAGTCCAACGGCGTTATCCACGTTGTTAACCGTGTTCTTTTGCCTAAATAAATAATGTCGCCCACTTCCGCGTCTAAATTGCGAGAGTGGGCACGCCCTGAAATCCAAATTGGAGGCTCTCATGAAACGCCGATTATTCCTTCTGTCCGGTACCGCCGCCATGGTGGCTACAAAACTTCATGCCACTGAAGGCACGTTTGAAATCACGCGCACCGAAGCCCAATGGCGCGCGCAATTGAGTGAAATAGAATACCTTGTGATGCGCGAAGAAAAGACTGAACGCGCAGGCTCTAGCCCTTTGGACAAGGAAACCCGCGATGGGATTTACGCCTGCAGAGGTTGCGATTTGCCGCTCTATGATGCCTCGACAAAATATGACAGCGGCACGGGCTGGCCGAGTTTTTATAAATCCTTGTCCAATGCCGTCAGGACCAAGGATGACAACACGTTTTTTTCAAAACGCACAGAGGTGCATTGCCGTCGCTGTGGAAGCCATTTAGGTCATATCTTTGACGACGGTCCGAAACCGACGGGCAAGCGCCATTGCCTCAACGGAGTCAGCCTTTCTTTTCAAATCGCACAGATGTGAACGGCAGAGCAATATGGCCCGCAGAAGCGGCTGCATATCGCAGTTGTAGCTCAGTAGAATTCCACCAGTTTGTGTCCCTCGTTTACTCGGAGGGCGGGGGATATATTCTGTGGATATTTATAGTCGTCTGCGTCGTGCTTGTTTGAAGGACGGTATGTCTGCTCGAGAAGCCGCGCGTTATTTCAACAAGGACCGTAAGACGATAGCGAAGATGCTGCGCGTGGACAAAGCCCAAATCAAAAAACCGCGTCACACAACCAAGCGCATCTTTGTGCGCCTGGGGGATGAGCCTGCCGCATTCTAACGCAGTTTTTGTGAAGAGATACCCTGCGGAGACAACCGAGCCGTTCTGTGATGGCCACGTGTCTGCCTTTGCGTTCTTTGATGGCATCCCGCAGTCCATTCTTTATGACAATACCAAGATCGCTGTTGCGCGTATCCTTTGAGTCCGACCCCGTGTGCGGACACCGAGTTTTACCGAGTTGCAATCGCATTGCCTGTTTGATGACAAGTTCGGCAGGCCTACGCGAGGGAACGAGCGAGGAATTGTCCGCCATTGGTCCGAGGGCAATGGCGAGGGTGCAAGTTCTACGCCTGCTGGAAACCTTTGAGAAGGACGTTGAGCTGAGTGCGATCCAGCAGGCGGTTGATATGGGGCAATAGGCTACCCCTCTCGGTGATGCACGCATCTCCTGCCGGTCAATGGATGCCGTAAAGCATCTTGTGCTGTGCCGTTTTGAGAAGCGGGCACCAAGATTGGATTTGGACTTCTACCCTTATCTGCCAAAGGCAAATGTTGGCACAACACGTCCGGCAAGCTACATGAGCCTGATGGGAGGGGCCGTGGCATGACAGTGGCTCCCCAAATCCTTCTGCAACATCACCTTAAGAAGTTGCGCTTGCCGACGTTCCAAGTTGAATACGTAAAGCAAGCGCAGATATGTGCTACTGAGAACAACCCCTCTCGTGCATTGCTGTGCAATGCCCTGTCGGGCAATGGATCACGTTCATTACCTGGCACGCCTGTGTGAGATGGAGTTTATTGATCGCGAGCGCCGGATGATTGAACGGCGAATCAAAGCGGCGAAGATCCCCAGCACCAAAAGCCTAGATAGCTTTGACTTCAGGATCATACCCAGCTTAAACAAGCCACTGACGTCAGACACTAATGAGATTAGCAGCCTGACATGAAGCCCTGATCCACCTTAACAAGGCTGCAAACTGGTCGAAAACTTTGGACCACCTCTTCTGAGAGAGTCCTCGGAAATGACGTATTTTCAGGGCTACCCCATGCCTCGCCTTAACATTGGCCATTTTGATTTATCGTTTTGCGATCGCTGACTTGGTATTAAGTTGGAGAGCATAGACGCTTGATGTTGCCGTGATGAAGAGTTCGTTTCCGTGGGCACCACCAAAGTTAAGGTTGGATACGATTTCAGGCACCTTAATTTTTCCCAAAAGCTGACCATCCTTGTCCAAACAATGCACTCCATCGGCAGCTGATATCCAAACGTTGTCATGTTCATCAACACGTAGGCCATCGGGGATGCCTGGGTCCATTGTCGCGAAAATGCCATCGTCGGAAAGCGTCCCGTCATCGTTTACAACATGACGCCTGACAATAGGTGCAAATTCGGGGTCATCGCTCAGTCCTGAATCTGCAATATAAAGCAGGCTTTCGTCCTTCGAGAATGCTAGCCCGTTTGGTTGTGTAAAGTCAGTTGCAACTACATCCAATCGTCCATTGTCTGGCTCTAAACGGAACACGTAGCGCCCTTCCTGTTCCTGCCGAGCAGGATACCCTTCATAGTCACTTTTGATCCCATAGGTTGGATCAGTGAACCAAACGGTGCCATCCGATTTCACCACTACATCATTTGGCGAGTTTAGCGGCTTATCGTTGTGTGAGGCTGCGAGCGACGTAATCTGACCATTCTCTTCAGTTCTCGTGACTGAACGTGTCCCATGTTCGCATGTGACTAGACGCCCTTGAAGGTCGAGTGCGTGACCGTTTGCAAAGTTTGAGGCGGCCCTAAAAATGGAAGTGATCCCATCTGCTGTCCATTTGTGAATTTTCTGGTTTGGGATGTCCGAAAACAAAAGGGCATTCTGACGACTGAAGTGGTCCTGCTTTTTAGGACAGGTTTACGGCTTTGCTAAGATGCACCTGGTTTATGTTCATGCCGCGTTTCGTGTTTCTAGTTGTCCGAAGTATGCGATGTCCGGCGTACGCTTATC